>NZ_JBQFSY010000011.1:0-220060 GCF_056538305.1 Ruegeria sp. BG9 | reverse complement strand
GAGGCTATTCGCACAAATCCCCTAAAAGTCGCGCTTAGCCCTGATCAAACGTTGCCACGAGAACCAGATGCTGCAAGTGCATTCGGCAACTACAATCCCAGAGCGGACCCAACAGTATTCTGAAGATATTCCCAGTAGTTGATACACACTTCAGTCTCAAAGCCCGGTGGTCTCGCCAAGTTCGCCATAGTGCGCTGGAACAAACTCCAAACCTCAAGGCAAATTGGTTTTCTTAATTTCCATCAGTTATATTTGAATGTGATCACTTGAAGGCGGGGTGACACATATGAACATTTCTATTTCTGATGAAGCGATGGCAAGGCTCCCATTTTGGGTAAAACCTCCGGGGGAGACAGACGGTTTTTTGATCGTTGTTGGGGTGGTACTAGTCATAGTGCTGTTGGGTTTTGGCGCGCTCTACTTCACTGTACAGGCCATTCCAGACCGCATGGCAGCAGGTGCTCACAAAGTGCAAATGCAGTTAGTCGGTGTGCTTGGATTGATCTCCCTCTTCACCCTCAACAACGCTTTCTGGATCGCAGCAATTCTGATCGCCGCCGTGCCCTTGCATGAAATCTTTCCGCTCAAGACCGACGTAGACATCTCGGAGAGCGACGATGCTTGAGTTGGTCTTCTCTGCACTGATCACAATCGTTCCGGACTACCTCTATCGCCGCTACAAGCAGGGCAAGCGGTGGGGCCAAGAAATTACCCTGTTCAATGTCTGGTACGAGTTGCGGTGGGGTCTGACTGCCTGTGCAATATTGGCTGTGACGCTGATCACGGTGATCTTCTATTTCCACCCTTCAACGCGGAATGTCTCAGCTGCATTTCGCACAGTTACCATTCTCTCGGATCGCGTGGGGCGGGTCGCGGAGGTCTACGTTGCTAATAATGAGGACGTTATGGCTGGCGAGCCGATTTTCCGACTGGACACCACACGGCAGGTGGCGGCAGCAGAAACGGCTCAGCGACGTATCGAAGAGATTGAGGCGGCTTTAGGCCTGACCGCAACGGAAGTTGCGAATGCCACCGCCAGGGTTGAAGCGACAGAAGCTGACCTTGCTCAGGCGACGAGTGATTTGGAGCGACGCCTGGAGCTTGCGGAGCGAAACAACACCGTTGTTAGTGAGCAGGAACTGGAACGGTTGCAAACCGCAGTGACCGGCGCAGAAAGTCAGCGCGCAGCCGCTATTGCCTCGTTAGACGGTGCCAAATTGCGCCAAACCACCCTTCTCCCTGCACAGCTTGAAACTGCGCGTGCGGTTTTGAGAGAGGCTGAGAACGAGATATCAAAATCCACCGTTTTTGCCGAGGTGGATGGGACGGTAACGCAATTTCTCCTCAAGCCGGGTGATATCGTTAATCCAATACTACGCCCTGCCGGGATTTTGGTGCCTGAGGTTACGGGACAGGGGCGTTTTATCGCAGCTTTTGGTCAGATTTCTGCCAGTGTACTAAAGCCGGGTATGCTGGTGGAAATTACCTGCGCGTCTAAACCGTTGACCATAGTCCCGATGGTTGTCGATGACGTGCAAGGGGCGATTGCCGCGGGGCAGTTCCGACCGGGTGATACGCTGTTGGATCAGCAGGATCGAGCGCGACCCGGTACAGTTACAGCGTTCCTAGCACCTATTTTTCCTCAGCATCTTGATAGCATCCCGCCAGGTAGTGCGTGCGTGGGCGTTGCGTATACGAGCCGAGCAAAGGAGATCGACGCTGGTGAGATCACGGGCCTGTCTGCCTTCATCGCAAGGATTGTGGATGGCATGGGTATAGCAAATGCAATTGTCTTGCGTGCGCAGGCCATTCTGCTTCCTGTTAAGACATTGGTATTCAACTAGGCCCACAACTGGCAGTGAGGTAGAGTTTCGCTATGGGTTGCGACGCCAGCTACATTTGCACGTTTCTATCGGTTTTCCTTTGGGACCTGATCTACCTGTCACCGATACTTCTTTTCCTGTTGGTTTTGGTTTGCATGCTCGGGATATCAATTGGTCGGATCGAAGGCTGGTCGACCGGGGTGAGCCTTTACCATGCGTTCATAAACGCAACTACCGTTGGCTACGGAGACATTAGGCCCGAGAAACCCACGAGCCGGGTTTTGTCGGTTATCAACGCATTTGTTGGGCTTATCTTTGCGGGCATTGTCGTCGGTATAGGTGTACATGCCGTCGAGACCTCAATGAATATCGAATTTTGATTTGTCTAGGTTTCAAGAGACGCGAATGACCGTTTTATCCGCGTTGTGGCCGTCAATGACGACGAGTGCGGCACCCGTAGCAAACTTCAGCTTGGTAGCCACTCAAGACAACCAAAACTTTCCGCGCGCCTTGGCAAGCCGTTCTTCGAGCGGTTTTGTATGTTGTCGCTGATTGGAGGCGCAGAGGAACAAAGCAGACTTTCGAAGGCGGCTAAATCCCCAAAGCTATCGTTTGAAAAAGGCAAACAGCTGGAAAAACAGAGACTAACCTCCGGCTGGATAAAAAGTTCTTAGCTGCTACTCTGATTCTATGGCGCAGAGCTTTGCACTTGGTTTGAGGGGTTTTCCGCGGCTTGAGAATAGTTCTGATCATATTTGCGACTATCTTTGGGCTTGCTGAACCGCGAGCCGGACAGGCGTGCGGGGTTTGTATCGAACGGCCCGAGGCGTCGCTTGCAGATCACATCCTGTCCGCCGATTTCATTGTGTTGGCAGCTCCTGATGCCGAAAACCCGTTCAGATACGGTGTGAAGGAGGTTCTGAAAGGACGGTGGGAAAGCCTTGGCGACCTGCCGGATATTCCCTTCCTCATTGATAGCGTAACGCGGCGCGCCCTCCGCTTGGATGCTACAAGATCTGTTTTGTTGACCTACGGGCCGGACTATCAAGAAAGCACTGATCGAAGCTTCTCGAAGGCATGGCGGCGTATTTTTCTAGTCGACCCGGAAAGAGCTGAATTTTTCGAGAAACTACGCTTGGCCGGTGCATTGTGGACCTACGGCGAAACGGACACTCAGGACCGTGTTCAGTTTTTTGCCGAATATTTGTGGCACGCGGACACCGCGCTTCATAACGCGGCCCTGATAGAAATCGGGCGGGCACCCTACAAGCTTGTGCGCCCAATCGGTGACACGTCCACGACCAGGCAGATTCTGCGGGACTTCAACGATTTGAACCGCTTCCCCTACAGATCCGTCGCAATTCGCCTGTTGGGTCTGCAAACAGATCCACAGGCGCGCTCGATAGTGAAGGCGCGTTTTGCTGATGTGCTGGCCTCGGGCGACTTGCATTCTTATGAGTGGGCACTTGCCGGTATAGAAGCAGACGAGGAAGCCGCTATCAACGCGATCGGATTGGCGCTGCAAGACAGGCAAAGGACTTCGGTCGACAGACAGCCACTTATTCGCGCTTTGGCTGAGGCCGGTGAATCGCAGGCAAGATTCAAGCCTCAGATCATCCAGATATTCTCGGAAGCTTTAGGAATGGACTCGGACCTGGCCCTGCAGATTGCAATTGCTACGCGGCAATGGGGGAGTACTCAGTTAAACCAGCAGTTTGAGGCTTTGCTTGCCCGGGCTGATACAGATCCGGCCACTCAGTTTGCCCTCAGCCTGGCTTTGGGGACTGGTGTGGCGACTGACTAAGCTGCGTTCGAACGGTGTTTGTGTTGCTTGGGTTTCGAACAACAAGGAACGCTTCAACCGCTTGGTGAAGGGCCGAAGCAAAGCGCGCCATAGAGCAGATCGAATTGGCGGCGATGGACGTTCAAATTACGACTGAAGCACGCTTTCAAAAAAATTTCAAAGAAAGCAGAGACCTATGATATAGGTAAATTCTAATATGTTTTTCGCATGGGTGCCTGAAGGTACCTGACTTCATTTTTTGTATAGGGAGGTGAATATGTTTCGGCTATCCGTCTGTTTGGTTTCGCTTGTGTTGGCACCAACAAGCGTACTGTCTGACGCGGTTCCAAGCGAAGAGGCCGCAGAAGGCTTGTTCCAGGACCAACCATATTCACCTTACGCCAACCGAAGTTTCCCTGAACGTCCACTTTGGGGGGATACGCATCTTCACACGGGGCTATCGCTGGATGCCGGTGCGTTTGGCAACACATTGCTGCCCGATGAAGCCTGGCGCTTTGCCAAGGGAGAGCAAGTCATCTCATCCACAGGTCAACCTGTCAGGTTGTCACGACCGTTGGATTGGATGGTACTGACAGACCATACTGACCTGATGGGCTTTGCCCCGGACCTTCAGGCCGGTAAGCCGGGCGTTCTGTCTGATCCCAAAGGCTTGGAATGGTACGAAGGCTACAAGGCCGGAGGAGAAGAGGCTGGAAAAACGGCCTTTGATATCATCACCAATTTTTCGCAGATGACATTGCCCGAGGTGCTTCTGGAATCCTACAGCCCGGGCGCGGACGCGTTTGCGTTTACGTGGGAACATATTGTTCTCGCCGCCGAGCGACACAATGACCCCGGCGAGTTCACGGCCTTCATAGGGTTCGAGTGGACCTCGGTCCCGAAGGGGTTCAACCTGCACCGCAATGTCATGCTGCGGGATGGCCCCATCCGAGCGCTTCAGATGGTGCCTCCGGTCACGCAACCGCCCTATGGTGATACGGATCCCAAGTCGCTCTATGCATGGTTGGAGGAGTATCAGGAAAAAACCGGTGGCCGGGCTGTGGCCTTTGCCCACAACGGCAACCTGTCGAATGGTTGGATGTTCCCGACAGAAGATACCTATCACGGCGGCAAGGTCGACGAGGACTACGTCGCAGCCCGTGCGAAATGGGAGCCACATTATGAGGTCACGCAAATCAAGGGTGACGGCGAAGCGCACCCCTTCCTCAGCCCCGATGACGAATTTGCAGACTACGAAAACTGGGACGTAGGCAATCTTGATATCACCGAGTTGAAAACCGATGACATGCTGGCCGGAGAATATGCCCGCGAAGCGCTTAAACGCGGTTTGATGCTGGAAGAGAAGTTCGGCGTAAACCCCTACAAGTTCGGAATGGGAGGGGCGACAGACAGTCATACCTCTTTGGCCACCGCGGAGGAGGACAACTTCTTCGGCAAGTCCGTAAGTGTCGAACCTTCGGCCTCAAGGATCAAACATCCGTTCATTGCCAATGACCTTGGCGAAATCCCCGGCGATCTGCTTGTGGCGTCCGGATATACGGCCGTCTGGGCGACCGAAAACACGCGTGCCGCGATTTTTGACGCGTTCAAGCGGCGCGAGACATATGCCACAACCGGCCCCCGGATTGGTCTGAGGTTCTTTGGCGGATGGGATTTCAGTGACGCAGATGTGGAAACCCGCTTCCTTGCTGATGTTGGCTATACCAAGGGTGTCCCAATGGGGTCTGACTTGCGTCCACGCGAAGGGGATGGGGCTCCGTCCTTCCTGATCGCAGCGCTGCGTGACCCGGTTGGTGCCAATCTGGATCGCGTGCAGGTGGTCAAAGGGTGGCTGGATGCCGAAGGCGCCATGCAGGAAAAAGTCTATGATGTAGCGTGGTCGGACGACCGCGTTGCGGACGGCAATGGCAAGATCCCTGCGGTTGGAAATACGGTTGACGTTGATACCGCCAGCTGGACCAACACAATCGGCACGGCTGAACTGGTCACCGTTTGGTCCGATCCAGATTTCGACCCGAATGAGCGTGCCTTCTACTATGTCCGGGCCATCGAAATCCCTACCCCGCGCTGGATCCTGTATGACAAACTTCGGTTCGGGGCCGAATTGCCCGAAGACGCGATCCTGACACATCAGGAGCGCGCCTATTCCTCGCCAATTTGGTACACGCCGTCCGAGTGAACTATCTTGAAAACACTGCCGACCGCCGGAGTCTGGAATATCACTCCGGCGGTTTCCTTGCGCCTCACCGCAGGCAGGGCTTAGATTTGTGTGCAAACCGTTTCCAAAATCGACGGTCAGAACCTGAGTGCATTTCCCGCAGGAGCCTTCATGCGTTTGCTAAAAGAACCGCTGTTCCATTTCTTCCTGATCGGAGCGGCCATATTCATCTGGTTCCACATCATATCTCCGGAATCCGAAGCCGCCGTAGACAGTGAAAGGATAGAAATCACCGAGCAGGACGTCACGCTGCTGTCCGAACAGTTCGAAGCCCGCTGGAAACGCCCACCCAACACTGCTGAGCTACAAGCCCTGGTCGACGCCTCAATCCGGGAAGAGGTTCTGGTGCGTGAGGCGAAGAAGCTTGGTCTTGATCGTGGTGACACGGTCATCCGGTCTCGACTCAGCCAAAAGATGGGTTTTCTGACTGAAGCTATTGCCGCATCAGTTGTTCCGGAAGAGGAAGTGCTAGAGGCGTTTCGTCAGCAAAATCTGGATCAATACGCGACCCCTCAAAAGATTGCTTTCGCGCAGGTCTTTCTGGGCGAAAACCCCGCTGATGGCGAAGTCGAACGGGCCTTGGACGCGTTGCGTGCGCAGCAAGAACCGGCCGATCTCAGCAGATCGACCCTTTTGCCCGCGTCGATGCCGTTGTCAGCCACACGGGTTGTCGACTCGGTTTACGGAAATGGGTTCTCGGATGGTTTGACACCCCTCGCAAAAGGGGAATGGGCCGGTCCGGTTCTGTCGGGCTACGGTGTTCATCTGGTCAAGGTCCTTGAGATTGAACCCAGTCAGAACCCGCCATTGGAAGAGATTCACGAGGTTGTTTTACGCGACTGGCTGCGCGCGACAAGCGAGGATTTGGCCCAGGCGCAATATGAAACACTGGCCCAAGGCTATGAAATCATCGTTCCGAATGTTGCGGAGCTGTCTGAATGAAGGCTGCACTCTGTTTTTTGGTCTTGCTGCTGTTTTCATTCACGGCAGACAGGGCAACCGCGCATGCGCTTGATCCCGGATATCTGGAAATACGCCAAATCGCATCAGAGAGTTGGAGCGTTCATTGGCGCAAACCGGATGTGAATGGCCGGCCAATGGCGATTGACGCCGTTTTGCCCGACGTCTGCGCCCCGGCCCGTGGACCAGACCCGGTGGCCGGGAACAGGGCATGGGTCTCGTCGTGGATTGCAGAATGCAGCGCGGACATTGCCGGTCAGCCCGTCGCGATTGAGGGCTTGGAGAGGCAAAACAACGATGTTCTGGTGCGCCTGCATCCGTTGCAGTCAGAACCGTTGACCCTTCGTTTCACGCCGGATGCTGCCGTCCAGACCATACCGGTGGCACAGTCAACATGGTCCGTTCTGGCCGCGTATTCCGTCTTGGGGTTCGAGCATATCCTGGAAGGCTGGGACCATCTTCTGTTCGTCCTTGCCTTGTTCATTCTGGTCCGTGATCGCTGGCGGCTGGTCGGGGCCGTCACCGCGTTTACCCTGGCGCATTCGATCACTTTGGCGCTTGCTACCTTTGGCGTTCTGAACGTTCCTGGACCACCAGTCGAAGCTGTCATAGCGCTCTCGATCGTTTTTCTGGCGATGGAGATTGCAAAGGATGGCGAGGGCAGGTTCCGGCTGTCAAAGGAGAAACCATGGATCGTCTGCTTCGGCTTCGGGCTTTTGCACGGGCTGGGCTTTGCTGGCGCTCTGGCAGATATCGGTCTGCCTGCGAACGACATTCCCGCGGCTCTGCTGGCGTTCAACCTTGGCGTTGAAGCTGGGCAGCTGTGTTTCATTGGGGCTTTGGCCCTTGTGGTTGCAGTATGGCGGCAGGTTGCGTTGCCACTGGGCCAAAAGGCCACGATCGTTGCTGCCTATGGCATTGGTTCCGTGTCGATGTATTGGTTGATTGAGCGCACGGCCGGATTTTGACGCTAGGCTCTGCCTTAGGATAATGAACGCGTCTCTGCTTTTGATGACAGCTTCGCGACCTATGTCCAAAACCTGTTTCGTCAAAAAGGGAAAATAGCCCGTAAAAATGACGAAATCATCCGTTATATCGTCAATTTAACACCTGCGAAATGACGATATTCTCCGCCACTCTGGACTGAAAACCAGAAGGAGGAGGCGCGTTATGGGTTGGAATATTTGCATCGTAGGGGCTGGCAAGATCGGGCAGATGATCGCCACTCTGTTGAAAGGGTCTCCAAACTACAGCGTCTCGGTTGCGGATCATGACCTTAAGGCCTTGGGAGATATTGCCAAATTGGGCGTGGCGACCAAGCAGATTGATGCCTCGGATATTGAAGGTTTGGCGCAAGGGCTGAAGACATTTGACGCAGTGATCTCGGCGGCTCCGTTCTTTTTGACACCGAATATCGCGCAAGCTGCCCAGCAGGCCGGCGCGCACTATTTTGACCTGACCGAAGACGTCGCTGCTACCAATGCCGTGCGCGCTTTGGCGGAGAACAGCAAGACTGCATTCATGCCCCAATGCGGGTTGGCACCTGGTTTCGTCGGGATCGCGGGGGCATCGCTGGCGGCCGAGTTTGATGAAATCGACAGCCTGCATATGCGGGTCGGGGCCTTGCCTCTCTTTCCGACCAACGCGTTGAAATACAACCTGACTTGGTCGACCGATGGACTGATCAACGAATACTGCAACCCGTGCGATGCCATCGTGAACGGCGAACGGGTGAAGACCGCTCCGTTAGAGGACTATGAGGTTCTGGGCCATGACGGGGTTGAGTATGAGTGCTTCAACACCTCAGGCGGACTTGGAACCCTTCCCGAAACCCTCGAGGGCGAGGCACGAGCGGTGTCCTACCGCTCGATCCGCTATCCGGGTCATTGTGACATCCTGAAACTGTTGTTGAACGATTTGGGACTGGGTCAACGCCGCGATCTTCTGAAAGAGATTTTTGAGGCCGCCCTTCCGCGCACTGATCAGGATGTTGTGCTTGTCTATTGCACTGCCAAGGGCAAGATCGACGGCGCCCTGCGCGAAAAATCCCTGATCAACAAAAGCTTCGCACGTGAGATCAACGGACAAGTCTGGAGCGCCATTCAGGTCACCACTGCAGCGGGCGTACTCGGCGTGGTTGATCTGATGCGTACGGGCGTTCTGCCCTCGACCGGCTTTGTCCGACAGGAGCAGGTGAAGCTGTCCGATTTCCTGAACACCGAATTTGGCCGGCTCTATCGGGCGGGCGACGTAACCCCACAGAACAAGGCGGCGTAAAAGATGAAAGACGTTGTGATGACTGCAGAAACCACTCTGGCAAACCTCGATCTGACCGCAGCAGAGCTGACAGGCGGTACGTTGGCGGTACGGTCTCCGATCGACGGGCGCACTCTGGCCGACGTGCACGAAACACCGGCCTCTGAAATGGAGGCGATCCTGACCAATGCCAAAACCGCCTTCAAAGCGTGGCGCACCGTGCCCGCCCCGCGGCGAGGGGAACTGATCCGTCTGCTGGGTGAGGAATTGCGCGCCGCCAAGGACGACCTGGGCGCCTTGGTCAGTTGGGAGGCGGGCAAGATCACCTCGGAAGGCTTGGGCGAAGTGCAGGAGATGATTGATATCTGCGATTTCGCCGTCGGCCTGTCGCGGCAGCTTTACGGTCTGACCATCGCCTCGGAACGTCCCGGCCACCGGATGATGGAGACTTGGCACCCGGCAGGTCCGGTTGGCGTGATCTCGGCCTTCAATTTCCCGGTTGCGGTCTGGTCGTGGAATGCGGCGCTGGCGCTTGTCTGCGGCGATCCGGTGATCTGGAAACCGTCTGAGAAGACGCCTCTGACCGCGATGGCCTGCCAGAAGATCTTTGAACGCGCGCTGGCCCGGTTCGGGGATGCGCCCGACAATCTGCTGCAAACGCTGATTGGCGGCGCTGCTCTGGGTGAAGCTCTGGTAGCCAGCGAAGACGTGCCAGTGATTTCGGCCACCGGCTCGACGCGTATGGGCCGCGCGGTTGCGCCGATTGTGGCGGCGCGGTTCGGCAAGTGCATTTTGGAGCTTGGCGGGAACAATGCGATGATTGTCGGCCCGTCGGCCGATCTGGAAATGGCGGTGCGGGCGATTGTCTTCTCGGCGGTCGGGACGGCGGGTCAGCGCTGCACGACACTGCGCCGCCTGATCGTCCATAACTCTATCAAGGATGAGTTGGTCGCGCGTCTGAAGAAAGCCTATGCCGGATTGCCCATTGGAGATCCGATGGCTGAGGGTACTTTGATCGGCCCGCTTGTCGATGAGGCCTCAGGCGCGGCGATGACAGCGGCGCTGAAGGCGGCTGAAGCCGAAGGCGGCGTGGTCTTTGGTGGAAAGCGCGTCACCGACGGCGTTCCGGGCGGTGTCTATATGGAGCCTGCCATCGTTGAAATGCCCGGCCAGACAGCAATGGTGAAAACGGAAACCTTCGCGCCGATCCTCTACGTTATGGGCTATGACGATTTTGACGATGCCATCGAGATTCAGAACGGTGTGCCGCAGGGTCTGTCCTCGTGCGTCTTCACCCTGAACATGCGCGAGGCCGAGCAGTTCCTGACAGCCGCCGGATCGGATTGCGGTATCGCGAACGTCAATATTGGCCCGTCCGGCGCCGAGATCGGTGGCGCTTTCGGTGGTGAAAAAGAAACCGGCGGCGGGCGCGAAAGCGGCTCGGACGCGTGGAAGGCCTATATGCGCCGTCAGACCAACACGGTGAACTATTCGGCAGAGCTGCCGCTGGCGCAGGGTGTGAAGTTCGACATCTGAACGCCCGTCCGGCGGCGGAGTCACGCCGCCGGGCCATCAATCTGAAAACAGGTAGTCCAGTTGCATGATGGATTGGGCTGTCTCGGTTTTTACCCCAAGGAACTTGGTGATTGCGGCCTCATTCTTGGCCCGATCCGATGTTTCGCGCAGGCGCAGATAGCCATCAATTCCAGCCTTGCGGATTTCCTCGGACTCGTGTGCCAGATCATTGCGCAAGGTGGGCAACAGGCGCGCAACAGTCTCGGATGGGCTGTTTTCACCTGCTAAGCCAACCCGGCGCGCATGGCCGATCAGGTAGTCATCGGAATACTGACACTCGATTTCCAACACATGGGTCTTGGCGGCGTCTCCGCAGAAATCCTGAATGGCGTCCAGATTGGCTGGATCGAGGCAAAGCGCCAGTTGGTTCGATCCGAAATGATCAAACAGCATGCGCACAACAGCCCGCCTGTGGCGCGAGCGTTTGGTCAGAGTCGTCTCGATCCCGCCCAGATCCGGCAGCGGAGTGTCCTGCTCGTTGAACAGATATTCGACGCAGGGGATGTCGGTGACCGAGGCGATCTGATCCACGAGCCGCTTTGCCACGTGCCACTTTTTGCAGACGATCAGAAACAGCTCTCGCTCCGGGCCCAGCGTATTCCCGGCCTCCCAGAACCGCTGACCGAAGCGGCGGCCTACACGACCACGCCCGGCCAGAAAGGCATAGAGGTTGCGCCCCTCATCCGAGATCGGGAACTCGACACCGGTGCTGGCGTAGAGCGTCCCGAGACGCTCTTTCAGCTCATGCGCTTCGGGGCTGATCTTGCGGGCGAATAGGTAATTCTGCCCCAACAACATGTCGTAGTGATCGTTGTAGAAACTCACCGGCATGCCGTAGTCCGAGAACATCAGGAAGGTTAGCGTGCGGTTTTCGATTTCGTCCTTCGGGATCAGGTGACGGACCAGCGTCTGAAAGAAGGTCTCGTCCGGGATCCAGGTAGAGGAGAAGAACCGGACCACATCGCGCCGCTGTTTCAGGAAATCCAAAATCATCTCGACCGTGCGGCGGCGCAGGCACCACCACTGGCTGCCGATCATCACCTGGATATCATCTGGGATGTCGCGCGTGACGTTGAAGCGCTTCTGCAACTCGTATGAGGTATAGAACCGCTTGGGCTGCGTGCGTTCGTTGAAGTAATGGCGGTAGATCAGCCGGTCTTCTTTCATGCCGGTCTTGATCCAGTTGCTAGCGAAAAAGTCGTGGCTTTCGATGAAATCCGTGTCGTGTTCGTCCAGAAAGTTATGGGCGTATTCTGCCGTTTTGATGGCCATGCAATCGCCCGACAACATGTAGAAATGCGTGGCACGGGGAAAGGCGCTTTCGGCTGCTTGCAAGGCGTGTAGGGTGGCCTGCACCAAAGACCACTCACCCCAACCGCATTTGATGCGTTTGGCGGCGAAGGCGACGTTCGGATTGTCCTTCAGGGCGGTGCGGATGCGATCATAGTCCGATGCCTTGACCCGTGCATCGAAATGAATTGCCATAAAATCGCCGACGGCGGTCAATTGCTCAGCCTGCGCGATGATCGCGTCGGGGTCTTTGTGACACAGCAATATGTAGGCAATCTTCGCCATGTTGGTCCGCTATTTCCGTTTCTGCCCGCTTGCACTCGTGATACTGAGGATGAGCGATTGAATAAACCGAATAGTTTTGGTTCTTTGCTTGTAAAACGACTTGCGCGTAACAAGTTCCGATATTTTGAGGAGGCATAGCAGATGGGGTTCCCCGGCACCTGGATGACCGAAAGCGAAAGCATGGTGTACCGTGTTGTGCCGAAATGTGCCTGCTCGACCATTGGCCAGATCATGTATTATTCCGATCATGGCCGGTTTTTTGATGGCGACATTCATGATGCCAAGGACGGGATGCATAAATGGGCCTTTGACCACAGCCAGGGCACGATCTCGGCTAATGTGCGCAATCACGGGTCTTATGCGTTCACCTGTGTGCGCAATCCCTATACGCGGATCCTCAGCTCTTTCTTCGACAAGATCTGCGGTATTCAGCGCAACGGCAAGCGGTACCGAGGCAAGCTGGTGCCGACGCTGGTTTATAACTACGGTATCGAGGTTGGCGGCGACGATGGAAAGGGTGAGTTCGACCAGATCGCCAGTTTCCGCCGCTTCCTTCTGTTTGCGCGGGATACGATCCGGTGGCGCAGGCCGATGGACCCGGATATCCACTGGTCGGCCATGTCGGGGCATGTGTCGACCTTTGTGGTTAATGGCGGGCGCTATGACAACATTTTCTGGACTGAGAAGTTCAACGACGGAATGCAGGATGTTTTGAACCATATCGAGACCGCGCATCCCGTGACCCTATCTGAGATCCCAAGGTTCAATGAATCCGAAGGCCACGGGCCCAAGCGCGCTCACCCTGTCGAGGACTATTTCGACGATCTTTCGATGCATCTGGTCTATGAGATCTACAAACAGGATTTCGAGCTGTTCAAATACGATTTCGAGAACCCGGCAAACAAGATGCCGGTGGGTGAGATCGACTTGGATGAAATCCACGCGAAACTCGGATCGTAACCCTGGCTGATTTGAGGCAAGGGAATGCTCCCGCCCATCGTCAATGTCTCTTAGGAGACATCTCCTCTGGTTGGGCCCGGCGCTACGCTTTGCGTGGCGCCGGGCCCAAGTCCGAAAACGGAGTATCGGCGTAGCCGATGGCACGGATCGGGCGCGGGAGCGTTTGGGATTGTGCCATTGGTCGGTGAGGTATCGATTCCCAGCTAAATGGGAGTCGGGGGTCCCTCGACGTTCCGTTCGTGGGCGATGAACTGACGGCCAGTTTCTGTAGTATGGATGGGCCTCAAGACGTGTCGGTCGCATGAGTGTGTACCGAAGAGGACAGTCCGACAGTAGGATTGCTCCATCCGCCCCAAAAAAAGGCCCCATCCGCTGGGCGGGTGGGGCCTTTGGGTTTCGCTCCCGAAGGCGTTACAGCTCTCGCACGGCTCCCTTTGCTGCGCTAGTGGTCAGCTTTGCATAAGCCTTCAGCGCAGTGGACACTTTGCGTTTGCGCGGCGCTGCTGGGGCCCAGCCTTTTTCGTCCTGAACCTTGCGCCGTTCGGCCAGATCCTCATCCGAGACCGACAGATGGATCGAGCGGGCAGGGATGTCGATTTCGATCTTGTCGCCGGTCTGCACCAAGCCGATGACGCCACCTTCAGCCGCCTCAGGCGAGACGTGACCAATCGACAGGCCCGATGTGCCGCCCGAGAAACGACCGTCAGTCAACAGGGCGCATGCTTTGCCCAGACCTTTGGATTTTAGGTACGAGGTCGGGTACAGCATCTCCTGCATGCCCGGCCCGCCGCGCGGACCTTCATAGCGGATAACCACCACATCGCCCTCTTTCACCTTGCCGGTCAGGATGTCGCTGACCGCCTGATCCTGGCTTTCGCAGACATAGGCCGTACCGGTGAATTTGAGGATGTTCTCATCCACACCCGCGGTTTTCACTATACAACCGTCACGGGCGATATTTCCGAACAGAACCGCAAGACCACCGTCCTGACTGAAGGCGTGCTCCTTGGAGCGGATGACGCCACCTTCGCGGTCGGTGTCCAGCGCTTTGTAACGGTTTGACTGGCTGAAGGCTTGCGTGGTGCGGACCCCGCCGGGGGCCGCTTTGAACAGCTCTTGCGCCTTCGGGTTGTTGGCAACCTTGATGTCCCAATTGGCAATCGCCTCGCCCATGGTAGCTGAATGCACGGTGCTGCAGTCTTCGTGCAGAAGCCCGGCGCGGCTCAACTCTCCGAGGATCGAGAAGATGCCGCCTGCGCGGTGGACGTCCTCCATATGCACGTTCTCGGTGTTGGGCGCGACCTTGCACAGACACGGCACATTGCGGCTGAGGCGGTCCATGTCGGACATGTTGAAATCGACGCCGCCCTCATAGGCAATGGCCAGCAGGTGCAGAACGGTGTTGGTCGATCCACCCATGGCGATATCCAGCGACATCGCGTTCTCGAACGCATCAAAGGTGGCGATTTCGCGGGGCAGGAAGCCCTTCTCGTCCAGATCGTAGTGCCGTTTGGTGATCTCGACGATGCGGCGACCGGCTTCAAGGAACAGCTCTTTGCGGTCTGAATGGGTTGCCAGAGTCGAGCCATTGCCCGGCAGGGCCAGACCCAGCGCCTCAGCCAGACAGTTCATCGAGTTCGCGGTGAACATGCCCGAGCAGGAGCCACAGGTGGGGCAGGCGTTTTCCTCGATATGTTTGACCTGTTCGTCGGTGTACTTGTCATCCGCTGCGGCAACCATCGCGTCGACCAAGTCGATCTTCTTCACGTCCAGATCGGCGATGTCGATCTTGCCGGCCTCCATCGGACCGCCCGAGACGAAGATCGCAGGGATGTTCAGGCGCATCGCGGCCATCAGCATGCCGGGGGTGATCTTGTCGCAGTTCGAGATGCAGACCATCGCGTCGGCACAGTGCGCGTTGACCATGTATTCGACCGAATCCGCGATCACCTCGCGCGAGGGCAGCGAATAAAGCATGCCGTCATGGCCCATGGCGATGCCGTCATCTACCGCGATGGTGTTGAACTCTTTGGCGACGCCGCCAGCGGCCTCAACCTCGCGCGCAACCATCTGGCCCAGGTCTTTCAGGTGAACGTGGCCGGGCACGAATTGGGTGAACGAGTTGACGATGGCGATGATCGGTTTGCCGAAATCGTCATCCTGCATACCGGTGGCGCGCCACAAGCCGCGCGCACCGGCCATGTTGCGGCCATGGGTAGAAGTTCTGGATCGGTACATTGGCATGATGCTGTTTCCCTTTTGCCCCGGTTGCGATATGCGGGGTGCGTACGTTATAGCGCACGTACCACATGTGCGTTATAACGCACAAGACAAATCGTTGGGCGCGGATATGGAATCGGACGAAATTACGCTGAAACTAAAAGAAGTGCGGGCGGCGTCGGGCCTCAGCCTGTCCAAAGTGGCCGAGTTGACGGGTGTCAGCAAAGCCATGCTGGGCCAGATCGAGCGTGGCGAATCAAGCCCCACAATCGCGACCCTGTGGAAAATCGCCAAGGGATTTCAGGTTCCACTGAGCGCCCTGATCGGGACTTCGGACGCGCGTGCGCAGGGCGTGTTCCGGACCGTGACCTTTCCGGGCAGCATTCAGGTCAAGATCGTCTTTCCCTTTGATCCCGCCCTTGGGGCCGAGACCTTCCATGTCGAACTGGCCGCCAATCAAAGCCACGAATCCCCGGCCCACGCCGCCGGGGTGACCGAGGAGGTCTTTGTGCTGAATGGCGCGCTTGAAGTTTTGCAGGATGGCAAATGGGTCGCCCTCAAAGCCGGTGAGGGACTGCGCTTTGCCGCCGATCTGCCGCATGGCTATCGCGCTGGGCCAGATGGGGCAGCCTTTCTGAACATGCATCACTATTTTCAACCGGCCGAGTTGGCCTCGGTCGGGTAGCCCGGCCTTTCAGGATAATTTGCAATGACGGACGTGCTGAACAGCCTGACTATCGTGGATGCCGTGGGATCAGCTGGCGCACTTGTCGTGGTCGCGGCCTATTTTGCAACGCAGATGCGGATGATGAATTCCGACGATCTGGCCTTTCCGGTGATCAATCTGCTGGGGTCGGTGCTGATCGCCTACTCTCTGCTGCATAACTTCAATCTGGCCTCGATGCTGATCGAGGGGTTTTGGATTGTCATCAGCGTGATCGGGATAATTCAGTATTTCCGGCTGAAACGGCGCGCGGAATAGCGCTAACCCGGCTTGAATACGGCCCTTTGCGCGTATAGGGAAAACCCAACCGCGCAAAGGGGAGGCTTTGATGCAAGACGATCCCAAAACCCTCGTTTCTACCGACTGGCTTGCCGCCCATCTGAAGGACCCGGATCTGCGAATCCTGGATGGATCGTGGTACCTGCCTGCGCAGAACCGTGATGCCAAGGCGGAATATGACGCGGCACATATCCCCGGCGCCCGGTTCTTCGATATCGATGACATTTCAGACCACCGTTCGGACCTGCCGCATATGGCCCCACCGGTCGAGAAATTCATGTCGCGCCTGCGCGCTATGGGAGTGGGCGATGGTCATCAGGTGGTAGTCTATGACGGGGCCGGGCTGATGTCGGCCGCGCGTGTCTGGTGGCTGTTCCGGCTGATGGGGCAAGAGAATGTCGCCGTTCTTGATGGTGGTCTACCGAAATGGCAGGCCGAGGGGTGCGAAGTCGAAGACCTGCCACCCGTTATCCGGGATCGCCATATGACGGTGCGGGTGCAGAACCATCTGGTGCGGGATGTGACCCAGGTCTCGGCGGCCGCCAAGCTGGCCGATCATGAGATTATCGACGCCCGCTCTGCCCCCCGTTTCGCGGGCACCGAGGCCGAGCCGCGCGAAGGTCTGCGCTCGGGCCACATCCCGGGATCGCGCAACGTGCCCTTCGGCCAATTGCTGAACAAGAACGGCACGATGAAATCGCCCGAGGATTGCCGCGCCGTATTCGAGGCCGCAGGCGTGGATCTGTCTAAACCCGCGATCACCTCCTGTGGGTCGGGCGTGACAGCAGCGATCCTCAGCCTTGCGCTGGAGCGCATGGGCAAAAAAGACCACTCGCTTTATGACGGGTCATGGGCCGAATGGGGCGCCTTCCCAACCCTGCCTGTCGCAACCGGAGAGAACTGATGTTCGAGAACCTCAAGCCGCAGCCAGCCGACAAGATCCTGGCGCTGATGCAGATGTACCGTGAAGACCCGCGCGACCAGAAGATTGATCTGGGCGTCGGCGTCTACAAGAATGCCGAGGGCGTGACCCCGGTGATGCGCGCCGTCAAGGCCGCCGAAAAGCGCATTCTCGAAGAGCAGGAGACCAAAGCCTATACCGGTCTGGCAGGTGATCCGGCCTATGCCGATGCGATGATCGGCCTGATCCTCGGCGACGCAGTACCGCGCGCTAATATTGCCGCCGTTGCGACCCCGGGTGGCACCGGTGCCTGCCGTCAGGCGTTCGAGATGATCCGCATGGCCAACCCCGAGGCCCGCGTATTCGTGTCGAACCCGACATGGCCGAACCACCTGTCGATCCTGAATTATCTGGGCATGGAGACTGTCCAGTATCGCTACTTCGACGGCGAAACCCGTGGCGTCGATTTCGATGGCATGATCGAGGACCTGAAAACTGCCAAGGCGGGCGACGTGGTTCTGCTGCATGGTTGCTGCCACAACCCCACCGGCGCGAACCTGAACCTGATGCAGTGGCAAGAGGTTGTGAACCTGATCAACGAACTGGGCCTCGTGGCGATGATCGACATCGCCTATCAGGGTTTCGGTGACGGTCTTGAGGAAGACGCGCAGGCCACCCGTCTGGTGGCATCGTCGGTCAAGCGCTGCCTGATCGCGGCGTCCTGCTCGAAGAACTTCGGCGTGTACCGTGAACGTACCGGCCTTCTGATGGCGATCAGCGATGACGCGGCGCAGACCTCGCTGAACCAATCGACGTTGGCCTTCCTGAATCGCCAGAACTACTCGTTCCCGCCGGATCACGGCGCGCGCGTTGTAACCACGATCCTGACCGATGACGCCTTGCGTGCCGATTGGCAGGCCGAGTTGGAAGAAGTCCGCCTGTCCATGCTGGGCCTGCGTCAGCAACTGGCGGATGAGCTTCAGCGCCTGACCGGGTCGGATCGGTTCAGCTTTGTCGCCCAACACCGCGGTATGTTCTCACGTCTGGGTGCAGCACCTGAGCTGGTCGAGAAACTGCGTGCGGACCACGGGATCTACATGGTCGGCGACAGCCGCCTGAACATCGCCGGTCTGAACGCAAACACAGTGCCTATTTTGGCAAAAGCGATCGTGGATGTGGGCTGCTAAGCCACCCTTTGGAAAACAAGAAAGCCGCGAAATTCGCGGCTTTCTTGCTTTGGCGGTCAGGACTTGATCCAAGCCCAGGCTTTATCAAGTTCGTCGGTGGTAAAGTGCTTTTCACCGATATCGAGCATGGCGGCAAATTTCGCGTCGATCTCGACCAGGTGACCCAAGAACACGCTGTCAGCGACAATCGCCAGCTTACCAAGTTTTTTCATATTCTTGATGATCCATTTCAGATCAGTCATTGCGGCCTCAAATGTGGCAGAGACCCCTTTGTCAACGACCACGAGCACGCTGATCTTGGCGTGATCTTTTAGTATGTTTTCGGCTTTTTCGATCAACTCACGTTCCTGCGTGATGTCGATTTTGCCGGCAATTTCTAGGCCGAGGATATTGCCCTCGCTTTGGTCCAGCACCTTGTACATAACTCTCTCCCGATCTGATGTACGTCTTTGCGACCGTTGATTGGTCGGCTGTGTCCAGTGTTCAGCCATATACCAGAGTTGAGGGTGCAAGGGATCAACCAAAAGCAAAATGGCCCGGCATTGCGCCGAGCCATTTCAAAGGTGTTGTAGGCGGCACTTACCCTTTCGAGAACTCGGGGTAAGCTTCCATACCCAGCTCTGCCATGTCGAGGCCGTTGATCTCGTCCTCTTCGCTGACGCGGATGCCAACGATGGCTTTCAGGATGGTCCACAGGATCAGTGCGCCAACAAAGGTGAACACACCGTAGGCCGCGATACCCAGCAACTGGGTGCCCAGGGACGCCTCGCCGTAGAAGATGACGGCGATGGTGCCCCAGATACCTGCGAACAGGTGAACCGGAATTGCGCCAACAACATCGTCCAGCTTGAATTTGTCCAGCATAGGGACAGTGAAGACCACGATGATACCGCCAACTGCACCGATCCACAGTGCGCCGAACAGGGTCGGGGCCAGAGGTTCAGCGGTGATCGATACCAGACCGGCCAGCGCGCCGTTCAGCACCATGGTCAGGTCAGGCTTTTTGTACAGCAGTTGGGTCAGGATCAGCGCGGTTACGGCACCGGATGCAGCTGCCATGTTGGTGTTGGCGAAGATACGCGACACGTCCGTTACATCGCCCACGGTGCCCATCGCCAGCTGCGAGCCGCCGTTGAAGCCGAACCAACCCAGCCACAGGATGAACGTACCCAAAGTTGCCAGCGCAAGGTTCGAACCGGGCATCGGATGCACTTTGCCGTCCTTGTACTTGCCGATACGTGGGCCCAGAACGATCACGCCTGCCAGGGCTGCCCAGCCACCGACCGAGTGTACGACGGTCGAACCAGCGAAATCCGAGAAGCCAGCTTCAGACAACCAGCCGCCGCCCCACTGCCAGGAGCCCGAGATCGGGTACAGGATACCGGTCAGCACGACTACGAAGACCAGAAAGGGGAACAGCTTGATCCGCTCGGCCACGGCACCCGACACGATGGACGCGGTTGCAGCCACAAAGACCAGCTGGAAGAAGAAGTCCGACCCGATCGAGGCATAGTCCAAAGCAGCCTCGGCAGGGTCAACACCAACCGGGTCAAGCACGGTTGGGCCACCAATGGCAAAGAAGCCGTTGAAATCGCCCGGGTACATCGTGTTGAAGCCAACCAGCCAGTACATGATTGCGGCGATGGAGAACAGCGCCACGTTCTTGATCATCTGCATGGCCACGTTCTTGGAACGCACCAGACCGCCTTCCAGCATGGCAAAGCCTGCCGCCATGAAGAAGACCAGGAAGCCCGCCATCAGGAACAGCAGGGTGGTGAAGATATACTGGGTGTGCAGCGCAGCTTCGCCTTCGGCGGCAGCCTCTTGCGCCAGACCCATCTGCGGCAGCGCGACAATCGCGGCAGCAGGGATGAGAGATTTCATCAGGTTCATAGTCAGTCCTCGAATGATAGTGAGTGTGGGCGCCTTACAGCGCCTCTTCGTTCGTTTCCCCAGTCCGCACGCGCATGGCCTGCTCGACATCGAGGACGAAAATCTTGCCGTCACCGATCTTGCCGGTCTTGGCTGTGTTGGTGATGGTCTCAACGATCTGATCGGCCATCGTTGCAGGTACCACGATCTCAAGCTTGATCTTGGGTACGAAGTTCACGGCGTATTCCGCGCCACGGTAGATTTCGGTGTGACCGGATTGCGAGCCGAAGCCCTTGATTTCGGTCACCATCATGCCGCGTACGCCCGCTTCGGTCAGTGCCTCGCGCACCTCCTCGAGCTTGAACGGCTTGATTGTCGCAATGATCAGTTTCACGTCTGTCCCCTCTACTACTCCGGATCGGGCCGGCTTGTTTGCACGTGCAGAAAAAGAGCGCGTGTCGGGGCGTTAAGGAACGATTCCCCGACGTGAAACCGACTTAAAATGACGCAATATTGCACAATTTTTGCACAAATAGTGCTTGTTGATTAAAAAATAGGCTAAAATGGGAAGGGCAGTTCCGGAAAATCGGACCTCAACATGGGCGGGACGTCAGGGTATGGTGAGGCAAAAGCATAAACGGGCAGAGTTTGAGCATGTCTGAGTCCAAGCGCCGCAAACCGACACTGGTCGCGGATAAAAGATACCCTTCGAAGGCGCGCAAACCTTCGACGACCAAGCGGGCTGCCAAGCCTGCGGGCAAGAAGTCGGCCGCCCGAAAAACCGCGACCCGCAAGACGGCACGGAAGAAAACGCGAAAGCGGTCGGGCGGCAATGGTGGTGGTTTTTTCCGTCGTCTGTTTCGTTGGATCTGGAGGCTGGTCTGGGGCGTGACATGGCGCGTTGGGGCCGTGGTCGCCATGCTGATCGCGCTGGCGGTGGGCGTGGTCTATACCTCGCTGCCCGATGTCGATGCCTTGCTGGATGGTCGCGCACGCGGCTCGGTCACGATGTTGGACCGCGATGGCAAGGTCTTTGCCTGGCGCGGGGACCAGTTTGGCGGGGTGATCACCGCCGATACCGTTTCACCCCACCTCAAGAACGCCGTCATCGCGACCGAGGATAAACGGTTCTACCGCCATTTCGGCGTCAGCCCGCGCGGTGTGGCCAGCGCGGTTCGCATCAACCTGAGCGAAGGGCGCGGTCCGCTCTCGGGCCATGGCGGCTCGACAATCACGCAGCAGACGGCCAAGCTGCTGTGTCTGGGCGTACCTTACGACCCTGCCGCGTGGGAGTCGGAGGCCGCTTATGAGGCGGATTGCCGTCAGGGCTCGCTCTGGCGCAAGGGCAAAGAGGCGATTTATGCCCTGGCGATGGAGGTGAAATACTCCAAGGACGAAATCCTGACGATCTACCTGAACCGCGCATTCCTGGGGGCTGGCGCACGTGGGTTCGAAGCGGCCAGCCAGCGCTATTTCGGAAAATCTGCGGCCGAGGTCTCTCCGGCAGAAGCCGCGATGCTGGCCGGTCTTCTGGTGGCCCCATCGCGCTATGCGCCGACGAACAACCTGCAACGCTCGCAGGATCGCGCGCGACTTGTGGTTGGGCTTATGGAGGCGCAGGGATACCTGTCCGGCGCACAGGCCAGTGAAGCGCGTGCCCGTCCTGCGCAACTCTCCGAGGCCGCCGCCGCGCGTGCAGGCGGTTATTTCGCCGATTGGGTCATGGCCAGCGGGCCAGAGTTCTTCACCCGTAACACCACCGAGGATGTGGTGATCCGTACAACATTGGATCCGCGCATCCAGACCTCGGCGGAAGAGGCGCTGCAGTTCATCTTTCAGGAGAAGGTCCGGGAAGGATCCAAAGCGCAGGCCGCGATTGTCGTGATGTCGGCAGATGGGGCGGTGCGCGCCATGGTCGGTGGCCGCAAGACCCGCGTTTCGGGCGCGTTCAACCGTGCGACACAGGCGCTGCGGCAGACCGGGTCGTCGTTCAAGCCTTTTGTCTATGCTACCGCGTTGGAGCTTGGGTATTCGCCCTATGACACGGTGATGGATGAGCCCTACTGCGTGAACATCCCCGGATCGGGTCAATGGTGCCCCAAGAACTACACCAACAAATACTACGGGCAGGTCACGCTGGCGGATGCACTCAAGAACTCTCTGAACATCCCGGCGGTGAAAGTGGCCGAGATTTCGGGCCTCGACAATGTGCGTACGGTAGCCACCGGTTTCGGGATCGCCAGCGATCTGGCGCAAGGCCCCGCGCTGGCGCTGGGCGCCTCAGAGAGCACGCTGATCGAGATGACGGGTGCTTATGCGGGTATTCTGAACGGCGGCTCGTCGGTTGAACCCTACGGCCTGACCGAGTTGAAGCTGCTGGGCGATGAAACCCCGGTGATGGTGACGACTACAGGGATTGGTGAGCGGGTGATCAATGACAAAGCCGCCAAGGAACTGATCTGGATGATGGAGCGCGTCGTGTCCGAGGGCACAGGTGGCCGCGCCCAGCTGCCGGGGTGGCAGGTGGCAGGCAAGACCGGAACAACACAGGCGGCGCGGGATGCGTGGTTCATCGGGTTCACTGCCGACTACGTGGCCGGTGTCTGGATGGGGTACGACGACAACACGCCGCTGTCTGGCGTCACTGGAGGCGGGCTGCCGGCTGAGATCTGGAAAGAGACCATGCTGCGCGTGACCGAAGGGATGACGCCCACGCCTCTGCCGATGATCGCGCCAGAGCCGCCTGTGCAGGTCGCGCAACCTCAACCCCGCCGCAAACAGGGCGGAGGGTTTGAACGCGCCATCAACAACCTGATCCGGGATATCTTCGGAGGGAACTAGCGTGTCTCGGTCCAAGCATTAAAAAAAGGCGGCACACCGGGTGCCGCCTTTTTCAATTCAAACGGATTGAGGATCAGACGCTGGCGTCCAGCGCGGCCAGGATTGCATTGCCCATTTCCGAGGTCGAAACCGGGGTCACGCCTTCATCGGCCAGCAGGTCTGCGGTGCGAACGCCGTCGGCCAGCACTTTCTCGATCGCGGCTTCCAGACGGTCGGCCTCGGCCCCCTGATCAAAGCTGTAGCGCAGCGCCATGGCAAAGCTGAGGATACATGCGATCGGGTTGGCTTTGCCTTCACCCGCGATATCCGGGGCCGAACCGTGGACCGGCTCATACATCGCCTTGGGACGACCATTCTCCATCGGGGCACCCAAGGAGGCCGACGGCAGCATGCCCAGCGATCCGGTCAGCATTGCGGCGCAATCCGACAGGATGTCGCCGAACAGGTTGTCAGTCACGATCACGTCGAACTGTTTGGGCGCGCGCACCAGCTGCATCGCACCATTGTCGGCATACATGTGGGTGACTTCGACCTCGGGGTAATCCTTGGCGACCTCGTTCACCACTTCGCGCCACAGAATGCCCGATTCCATAACATTGGCTTTTTCCATCGAGCACAGCTTCTTGTTCCGGCGCATCGCCAGTTCAAAGGCCGAGCGCGCAGCGCGTTCGATCTCAGATTCGGTATAGCGCTGGGTGTTGACGCCCACACGCTCATTGCCTTCTTCGAAGATGCCGCGCGGCTCGCCGAAATAGATGCCCGAGGTCAGCTCGCGCACGATCATGATATCTAGACCGGCCACAACATCGGTTTTCAGCGATGAGAAATCCGCCAGCGCGTCAAAGCACTGCGCCGGGCGCAGGTTGGAATAGAGATCCATCTCCTTGCGCAAACGCAGCAAGCCGCGTTCGGGCTTCAGGCTGAAGTCCAGATCGTCGTATTTCGGGCCTCCAACAGCGCCCAGCAGAACCGCGTCTACCTCTTGGGCTTTGGCCATGGTCTCATCCGACAGGGGTTTGCCATGGGCGTCATAGGCCGCACCGCCGACCAGATCCTCGCTCACGTCAAAGTGAAGGCCGCGATTGGTGTCGAACCAAGAGATGATTCTGCGCACTTCGGCCATAACTTCCGGGCCAATTCCGTCTCCGGGCAGGATGAGGAGCGAGGGGTTGGACATCGACAGTCTCCTTGCGTTTTGTCGCAAAGGGCCTAGCGTCTGCGCCGCACCGGGTCAATGAGACGATCCGGATGAATCACGAGGAAAATACATGTTGATACCGGGAAATCCCGTCCCAGGCCTAAAAATTGAAACAGTCGGGCACGGGGTGTTCGATCTTGAGGCCGACAAAGGCGAAAACGGAACGCTGGTGATCCAGTATCGCGGCCTGCATTGCCCGATCTGCATCAAGCAGATGACCGAGGTCGAAGCGGCGCTGGATGATTTTGCCGCGCTGGGCGTCGAGGTCATCATGATCACCACAGATACCGCCGACCGCGCGGCCGAGGCCGCTGAAAAGGCCGGTGTATCGCGCCTGAGTGTCGGTCACAGCCTGCCGCTGGCCGCCGCGCGTGAGGATTGGGGTCTGAACATCTCAACCGCGCGTGAAGGCAGCGCCGAGCCCGCCTTCTTTGCCGAGCCGGGGCATTTCTTCATCGCTACGGACCGGACGCTGTACTACGCGTGGCAGCAGACAACGCCATTTGGACGTCCGGCGATGGCGGATATTGTTGGCGGTCTGAAGTTCACCCTCGGCAACAACTATCCAGCGCGTGGTACCTATACCGGCCCGCTCTAGGCCTTATGGCAGCGAGACATCGACCCACACCAGCCGGTGACGGCTGGCGCGCTGGGCGATCTCGCGCATCGGGTCCTCAGGATTGGGCCAGAACACACCCGAGTTAACAACCTGCAGGTCAGCTGAAGGCAGGACAAAGTCCACCCTCAGCTCTCCTACGGCTTTCCAGTTCACAGTTGCCACGTCGCCCTCCGCGGTCTTGGGCTGGGGGTCCTGCAGAAGTGGGTCGGAGAGAAGCGCGGCGATTGTCTCGGCGCGTCCGTCGCTCTTGCCGGGGTCCAGATTGGCGTCGCCCGCGATCACAAAGGGGCCATCCGGGATGGGACCAAGTTGACCGTCCAGAAGAAGGGACCAGAACCGGATCTCTTCGCTATTGCGCAGGCCGTTGCGGTCCTCTGGCCCGTCGAAGACCGGCGGAGTGGCGTGAAAGGTCATCAGATTCAAGGGCCCAAATGGCGTGTTGACGGGAACCACCCAATGCCCGGTGGAGGACAGCCTCTGCGCCGCCTGCGCCTGTGCTGAGGGGTAGGGCGCGCCATTCACGACCGGCAGTTCAGCCCCCGGCAGTTCTGACCACAACAGGGACGCGAAATCCTGTGCCTCGTCCTGTGCGATCTCGTATCGGGACAGAACGGCCAGCCCGCCATGACCCGTGAACAAACCCCAGCCCTGTGAGTCGCCCGGCCCTTGAGTGCGTCCGTCTCCGTCCAGATCCAGACCGCTGTCTATCCCGGTATTGGGCTGCGCGGCAAAATGATGTGGATAATCCAGCCCCGCCGCGCGCAGCGCATCGGCCAAAGCGGTCAACGCCCCAACATCCATATCCCAGTCGATCCCCTGCAACGCCAGAATGTCTGGCTGGACCCTTACAAGGACATCAACAACGGCCTGAACCTGTTCGTCATCTCGCTGAATATCGCGCAGCAGCAACCCGGGGCCTTTGCGGCTGAGTTCGGTGTTATAGGTGGCAACGCGCACGGTCTCTGCCTGTGCGGCCAGAGGCAGCATCAGCAGGATCAGGGCACGGATCATGCGGTCTGAGTGGACTCGGTCGTGGAATAGGCGCGGCGTTTTTCGACGATCAGCCCGGCAATTCGCAGGGTCGCCATACCGCGCATGATCATGCTTGCGGGCAGGAAGGCCCAAGCGCACATGGTCCAGATCAGGGTCTGAGGGTTGCTCAGCGAGATCGGGAGCAAGATATTTGTCAGCAGTTTCATCACTGCCGGGATCAGGAAGGGCAAAAGGATGCCAATGCAGATGTTCAGGCGCCCATCGCGCTGCAGGCGTGTTACCACGTCACCGCCCTTGGTCGGGTCGAACAGAGGCAGGTTCGTCCACACATTGAACGCGCCGTTTCCGGTCGGCCAGCCGCGCAGTTTCACAGCATAGGCGAAGCTTGCGATGGTCACCAATGCGGCCATGTAGGCGATGCTGGCAGCGACACGCACAAGCTCAACCAGCGGCTGGGCAGCGTCTGCGGGCAGCATCAAAACGATCAACCGAACTGGCGAATAGGGAAAATCGACTACATTCGCGACGGACAAGCCCATCGCGTAGGAAAAGCGGGTCATTTCAGTCGGCGCATAGGCGTTTTTGCAGATCAGCGTCAGGAACGTGACCATCGACATCAGGCCAACGAACCGCAAACGGTTCACCGGCGGCGCATCACGGAATTCGATAAAGCTGGGGAAGGCCGAGTTATATTCGGCAAAGGTCAGGATGAACGCGAGGATCGCGAGGAAGACAATGACCTCGGTCCCGTTCGTCGATGAAACTGGCAGGTACAACGCGGGGGTCAACACCATAACGGCGACCAAAATCCCACGTATCGCCGCCCCTGTCGTGCGTGCAATCACTATCCGAACCCTTTTTCAAACCGGAACCAGCCAATTCTATGTCGGCTTCATTCCAACTTGCGCCCGTCGCCTGCGTTTTATGACGGATACCTCTTTCGGCCCAACATGGACGATAAGCGGTAATTCGCTCAAGCCAGGGTGCAGATAACACGTGATTTCGGGCAAAATGATGGCGCAACTGGTGCGGGATTGCATCAATTTCGACGCAAATCCGACGTGTATCTCAATTTGAGATCTACATGTTGTGGTTCTCGGATTTTCAACCCCAAGAATGCGAACGGAGCCGCCTTGGCGACTCCGTTAGGTTGAGTATCAACAGATTCGTCCCCAGAATCACACCCAGGGGCGGGCCTGCCCGGCGTGATCCTCGAACTTGTCGATGTGATGGTCTTTTTCCATCGTCAGGCCGATATCGTCCAGACCGTTCAGCAGGCAGTGCTTGCGGTGCGGGTCGATGTCGAAGGTGATCTCAACACCGTCTGAGGTGGTGATCTTCTGATCTTCCAAATGCACGGTCATGCGGGCGTTCTCGCCCTTGTGTGCGTCATCCATCAGAACCGCGTGATGCTCTTCTTCGACCACAATGGGCAGGATGCCATTCTTGAAGCAGTTGTTGAAGAAGATGTCGGCGAAGCTGGTCGAGATCACGACTTTGATGCCGAAATCCTTGATCGCCCAAGGTGCATGTTCCCGCGACGAACCGCAGCCGAAATTGTCCCCGGCCACCAAAATCTCCGCCTCACGGTAGGCGGGTTTGTTCAGAACGAATTCTTCATTCTCCTGCCCATCATCGTGATAGCGCATCTCGTCAAACAGAACGACGCCAAGGCCGGACCGTTTGATAGTCTTCAGGTGAACTTTGGGGATGATCATATCGGTGTCGATATTGATCAGCGGCATTGGGGCGGCCACCCCGTGGACTTTGTCAAACTTTTCCATGTCTACACTCCTGCGGGGTAGGGCCGCGCCCGTGCCTCGCGTTTAAGCTTCTTTCGCTTCAGTTGTTTCGTCTTTGGGTGCGTTCTTGACGAAGAACGCCATGAAGACCAATCCGAACCCGTTAAACAGCATCTCGATGCCCAGGAAGATCCCCAAAATGCTCAGCAGGGCCTGCGGTTGCTGCCCGACATAGCTCCAGATGATGCCTGCGAGGACGATCGACAAGATGCCTGAGATCATCGTGGGCCAGAAAAACTGCGTTCCTTTCATCTGGAACGACAGAATGATCCGCGCGATGCCGCCTGCCATGAACAGGATCAGCATAACGGTCGCCAGCGTCAGCGTGCCCTGCAGCGGGTGATCCAGAAAGGACCAGCCCAGAAACAGCATGACCGCACCCATGATGAGTGACAGGATTTTGTTGCCAACGCCTTCAACTGTGAAGCCGCCAACAACCTGCAGCACGCCCGAGATCAGTAGCAACACGCCGGTTACCACCGTCACGGCGACAGATGCCACGACAGGTGCGCCCAGCACAAAGATACCGAACGCTATGGATAGGAGCCCCAGCAGGAGCCATTTGATCCAGTCACTCATTTGTTCAATCCCTCAAATATCTAGATATGAGGGGACCTTACATCAATTCACGGACGTCTGTCAGCCGTCCTGTGATTGCCGCAGCGGCAGCCATTGCCGGGCTCAGCAAGTGAGTCCGCCCACCACGCCCCTGACGGCCTTCGAAATTGCGGTTCGAAGTCGCGGCACAACGCTCGCCAGGTTGCAGCTGGTCGGGGTTCATCGCCAGACACATTGAGCATCCTGCCAGACGCCATTCGAAACCGGCCTCTTTGAAGATTTCGGCAAGGCCTTCTTCTTCGGCCTGAGCGCGGACAAGGCCTGAACCCGGCACGACCATGGCGCGCATACCGTCCTTGATTTTCTTGCCCTTCAGGATTTCCGCTGCGGCGCGCAGATCTTCGATACGACCATTGGTGCAGGAGCCGATAAAGACGGTGTCGACCTCGACATCGCTCAGCTTCTGACCGGCTTCCAGACCCATGTACTCGATCGAACGGCGGGCCGCGTCGACTTTGCCGCCTTCAAAGTCCTCAGGGTGCGGGACGGTTGCGGTGATCGGCAGCACATCCTCAGGGCTGGTGCCCCAGGTAACGACCGGCGCGATATCTTCACCGCGCAGCGTTATGACCTTGTCGAAATGCGCACCTTCGTCGGTGTAGAGCGTTTTCCACCAGTTCAGCGCCGCTTCCCACTGAGCGCCTTTCGGGGCATGCGGGCGGCCTTTGACATATTCAAAGGTGGTTTCGTCCGGCGCGATCAAGCCTGCGCGCGCGCCACCTTCGATCGCCATGTTGCAGACGGTCATACGGCCTTCCATCGACAGATCGCGGATCGCTTCGCCGCAATATTCGATGACATACCCGGTGCCGCCAGCAGTGCCGGTCTCACCGATCACGGCCAGAGTGATGTCCTTGGCGGTCACGCCCGGCTGCAATTTGCCGGTGATCTCGACCTTCATGTTCTTGGACTTCTTCTGGATCAGGGTCTGGGTGGCCAGAACGTGCTCAACCTCAGACGTCCCGATGCCGTGAGCCAGAGCGCCAAACGCGCCGTGGGTGGCGGTGTGGCTGTCGCCGCAGACAACGGTCATGCCGGGCAGGGTCCAGCCTTGTTCTGGGCCTACGATGTGGACGATGCCCTGACGGACGTCATGCACCGGGTAGTAGTGAATGCCAAAGTCCTTGGCGTTCTTGTCCAGAGCCTCGACCTGAATGCGCGATTCGGGGTTTTCGATCCCGTTCACACGATCCGGAGTGGTCGGAACGTTGTGGTCCGGCACGGCAATCGTCTTTTCCGGTGCGCGTACCTTGCGGCCTGCCATGCGCAGGCCTTCGAACGCCTGCGGGCTGGTCACTTCGTGAACCAGGTGGCGGTCGATATAAAGCAGGCAGGTGCCATCATCGGCTTCATGCGCGACATGGGCATCCCAGATCTTGTCATAGAGTGTTTTGGGGGACATCGGTCCTCTCCCGTATGTAATGAGAAATAGCTGGCGAGGTGGCTTAGGCCGCCGATAGGCGGGCCAGAACCGTGCGGGCAGCCCCATAGAACCGTTCGCGCAACCGCGCGCGGTCTTCCAGATTCTGCTGTTGGGCTACATTGAGTCTCATATTCCGGTCAGATATAGACACTGGCCGAGTCTATCAAGGTCTTGTAAGGCCCCCAGATGCCATCAGGGCACATTCATGCGAGGCATCAGGCGTGCTTCATTGAAATGTCATGGGTCGCTTGCTACCTTGAATTTACCCTGCGCCGGGTTTTACGGCGCGCAGCAAAGGAGGACTATGTCCTGTCTCTACATACCCAGGCGGGTTTGCCCGCCGATGACGGGGCCAGTGTAATGGCCCACTCTCAGTCAATCAGCGACAAGCTGCTTGAGCGTATCCTTTCCTCACTTTCCGACGACAAGGCCGAAGACGTCGTGCAGATCAACCTGCAAGGTAAGTCTTCTGTTGCTGATCACATGGTGATTGCCTCGGGTCGGTCGACCCGTCAGGTCGCAGCCATGGCGGAAAAGCTGACGGATCGCATCAAGCAGGAATTCGGTTTCACCTCGAAGGTTGAAGGCAAGGATGCCGGCGACTGGGTGTTGATCGATACGGGCGACGTGATCGTCCATATCTTCCGCCCCGAAGTGCGTGAATTCTACCAGCTGGAAAAGATGTGGCAGCCTGCGGGCGGCAGCGCCTCAGCTAACTGAGGCGCCATCCCGGCCTTTATTGAAGGGCCGGAGGCGAGAGAGATATGCGTATCAGCATAGTTGCGGTCGGGCGATTGCGCGCCGGACCCGAGAAGACCCTGCTTGACGATTACCTGACCCGATTCGACCGGACCGGCCGTGGCCTGGGCCTTGGTCCTGCGCGGGTGATCGAGGTTGAAGACAAGAAAAACGCCGGCATGGGCGCCGAGGCCGGGTTGCTGCGCAAGGCGCTGCCCAAAGGAGCGGTGATCTGTACGCTGGATGAGCGTGGACGGCTGATGTCCTCACCGGATTTTGCCCAAAAGCTGGGAAACTGGCGTGACGCCGGGCGGCAGGATCTGGCGCTGATCATCGGCGGAGCAGACGGAATTGACCCCTCACTGCGCGCCGAGGCGGATTTTTCCATCTCATTCGGGTCCATGGTCTGGCCCCATATGCTGGTCCGTGTGATGTTGGCCGAGCAACTCTACCGGGCCGCAACCATCTTGTCGGGCGGCCCCTATCACCGGGTCTGAAACGGGTCTGACATGGCGCAGCTTCTGATTGTCTATCATTCGCGCACTGGCGGTGCTCGGCAAATGGCCGAAGCAGCGGCCGAGGCCGGTAGGGATGAGGCAGATATCGTCCTGAAAACCGCAGATCAGGCCGGACCCGAAGATTTGCTGGCCGCCGACGGCTACATTTTCTGCGCCCCCGAAAACCTCGCCGCGATTTCGGGCCTGATGAAAGAGTTCTTCGATCGCTGCTACTATCCCGTTCTGGGCCGGATCGAAGGCCGCCCCTACGCCCAGATGATCTGTGCCGGATCAGATGGAGAGAACGCCGCCCGCCAAACCGCCCGCATCGCCACCGGCTGGCGGTTGAAAGAAGTACAGCCGCCTTTGATCATTTGCACCCATGCTCAATCGCCTGAGGCGATACTGGCTGAGAAGACAATCCCCGAAGACCAGCTGGATCAATGCCGCGAGATCGGCGCTGCTATGGCGGCGGGGCTAAGCCTCGGGGTGTTCTGATCCTTAGTTCAGGTCGATGATCGTGGTGTCCTCGCTCCAACCGCCGACATTGTCGCGGGCTTGAACCTGCACCTGCGTGATACCTTCGGGAATCGAAACGCCGCTCAGCGAGCGGGTGAAGGGCTGTTCGTCCACATGCGGGTGATGCAATACGCGCATACCAAGCTCGGCCCCGTCCATGTCCAGCACGCGCCAACCATCGGCGTAGTCATCCCATCCGGTATCCGGATGCCGGATCGTCACATCAAAACGCCACGAATCTCCGCTGCGGCTGGCCGAGACGCTCTCGATGGTCGGCGGATCGGCAAGAACGGGTGTGGCAAGGAAAGCGGTCAGAATCAGGTAGCGCATGGGCAGATCCTAAGGAATTGATTGCGAAATAGGGATCACGTCTTGGTGTCAGGTGGCAAGGTCAGAAGAACCGTTCGCGAATGTGATGCGAACTCGCGCCGGTAAAGGACACCAAAGGTGATCACGGTGCCTATGATCAGCGCGATGGGGCCAAGGAACCACGCGAGCGAGGCAAGCGCGAAGTAGGTGGCTCTGAGCGCGCGGTTGAAGCTGCGGGCGGCGGTCACACAAATCTCGGCGGCTTGCGCGGCGCGCGGGTAGGCTTCCGGGTCTTCGGGATCATTCGGTACGGCGGCCATCAGAACGGCGCAGTAGCCAAACAAGCGATGCGCCCAAACATATTTTAGAAACGCGTTTGCCAGAAACAGGATCACGACGAGGATCTTGATCTCCCACACCAATGCAGGGGCGCTGCCAATGGCCAGATCGCTGGCAACGCCTGCCAGTTGCTCGGTATTGCCCAACAAGGCCAGCCCACCGCCAATTGCGATCATTGTGGTTGAGGCGAAGAAGGTGCTGCCCTGCCGCATGGCCGCAACAACTTGCGCGTCGAACATGCGGGGCTGGCGGGTGACCATCTCGTGCATCCAACCGCGGCGGAAATCATCCATCATCATCGCAACGGACAGTTTGCCCGGCGATGGGTGTTCGATCTTCCAGCCGATCCCTTGCCAGGCCGCCAGCAAAAGCAGAACGGCGGCATAGTCCAGCGTCGAAAACATAAGCGCGCGATCAATCCAGGTCATGGCGCGACAGTAGGGTCAGATCATAAAACTTGCCAGACGGAGAAATTGGTAATATTATTTTACCAAATTGGAGGATCAGCCATGGAAATGCCCCAGCCAAATCCTGAAGTGCTTGCGCGAAAGCAGGCCGTTCTGGCGCGATTGCTGCAGGTTTTGCCTGAGGACGCAGTGATTCACGACCCGTCAGAGACTCGGGCCTATGAGTGTGATGCGCTGACCGCGTATCGTTGCCCGCCCATGCTGGCGGTGCTGCCATCGACCACGCAGGAGGTCTCGGATGTGCTGCGCATTTGCCATGACGAGGGCGTGCCGGTGGTCCCGCGTGGTTCGGGCACGTCGCTTGCAGGCGGGGCGCTGCCGACGGCGGATTGTGTGATCCTTGGCGTGGCGCGCATGAATGACGTGCTGGAGACCGACTATGACAACCGCTTCATCCGCGTTCAGACCGGCCGCACCAATCTCAGCGTGACCGGCGCGGTAGAAGAGGAGGGTTTCTTCTACGCGCCCGACCCATCCTCCCAGTTGGCTTGCGCAATTGCGGGGAACATCGCGATGAACTCAGGCGGTGCGCATTGTCTGAAATACGGAGTAACCACCAACAACCTATTGGGTGTGACCATGGTGATGATGGATGGAAGCGTGGTCGAGATCGGCGGCGCACATCTGGACTCCGGCGGTCTAGACCTGTTGGGCGTGATCTGCGGCTCGGAAGGGCAGCTTGGCGTCGTGACCGAGGCGACGCTGCGCATTCTGCGCAAACCCGAAGGCGCGCGGCCTGTTCTGATGGGGTTCGATGACAATGAGGTGGCCGGTCAATGTGTCTCGGACATCATCAAGTCGGGTATTTTGCCGGTCGCGATCGAGTTCATGGATACGCTCTGCATCAAGGCGTGTGAGAATTTCGCCCATGCTGGGTACCCGGATTGCCACGCGCTGCTGATTGTCGAGGTCGAAGGCTCGGATGCCGAGATCGACTACCAGCTTTCGAAGATCGTCGAGATCGCCAAGCGCCACAACCCAGTGGAACTGCGCGAAAGCCAGTCGGCTGAAGAAAGCGCCAAGATCTGGCTAGGTCGGAAATCGGCCTTTGGTGCGATGGGCCAGATGAACGATTACATGTGTCTGGATGGCACGATCCCCGTCTCGGCGCTGCCACAGGTTCTGCGCCGCATCGGTGAGTTGAGCGAGGATTATGGCCTGCCCGTCGGCAACGTTTTCCACGCGGGCGACGGCAATATGCACCCTCTGATCCTGTTCGATGCCAACAAGCCCGGTGATCTGGAGAAATGCGAGGCGTTTGGTGCCGATATCCTAAAGCTTTGCGTCGATGTAGGCGGCTGCCTGACCGGAGAGCACGGGGTGGGCATCGAAAAGCGAGATCTGATGTCGCATCAATATAGCGCGGCCGATCTTGAGGCGCAGATGGCGGTGAAAGATGTGTTCGACCCCCAGTGGTTGCTGAACCCGGCCAAGGTGTTTCCGTTGGACGTGTCACAGGCGCGCCGGATGGCTGCGGAATAGGGGGCTCTGCCCCCATCCCTCCGAGGTATTTTAGAACAGAAGAAGTGTCATGAGACCTGAGACAGAAACGGAACTGGCCGAGATCGTGGCCGGGTTGCAGGGGCCGGTGCGTATTGCAGGTGGCGGGACGCGCGGGGTGGATGGCCCGGGGGCGGTTTTGAATGTAGATGGATTGCGTGGGATATCGCTCTATGAACCCGGCGCGCTGACTCTGGTTGCGCAGGCAGGAACCCCGGTGGCTGAGATTGACGCCGCGCTGGAGGCCGAAGGTCAGCAACTGGCGTTCGAGCCTGTGGACTACCGCGTGCTGTTGGGCACCTCGGGTGAGCCGACGATTGGCGGGGTTGTTGCCGCCAATAGCTCGGGGCCACGGCGGGTGCAGGCCGGGGCGTGTCGGGATTTTCTGCTGGGCGTGCGCTATGTCGACGGGCAAGGGCAGGTCGTCAAGAATGGCGGGCGGGTGATGAAGAATGTCACCGGCTATGATCTGGTCAAGCTGATGGCGGGCTCCTGGGGGACGCTCGGGGTGCTGACCGAAGTGTCGTTGAAAGTGTTGCCGAGCCCCGAAGCGGTCGTGACCTTGGGTGTGCCGGTTGCCCATGCCACGGGCGCGGTTGAGGTTCTGTCTGCCGCGTTGAGGTCGCCTTATGAGGTGAGCGGAGCTGCCTTTGCCCCCGAAACAGGTCAGGCATTGCTGCGGATTGAGGGGTTTGCGGACTCGGTTGCGTATCGTGTCGGACGCTTGCAGGACGTGTTGTCCGGGTTCGGCGAGGTAGCCGTTGTTGAGGATTCAGATGCCACTTGGCGCGCGATCCGGGACGTGGCCCCGTTCGTGGGGAAAGAGGGCGATGTCTGGCGTATCTCGGTCAAGCCCAGCGATGCGCCGGAAATCACTGCGCGGCTTGAGGCCAATAAACTCTTACTCGATTGGGGTGGCGGTTTGATCTGGGCGTTGGTGGATGAGGGCACCGATGTCCGCGCGCGGCTTGGCGGTTTTCAAGGCCATGCCTCTATCGTGCGGGCTAAACCCGAGACGGTTCAGGCGCTGGGCCGGTTCCAACCGGAGCCCGCACCGGTTGCAGCCCTGAGTCAAGGGTTGCGGCAGCGGTTCGACCCAAAAGCTCTGTTTAATCCGGGATTGATGGGGTAGGCCGATGCAGACGACTTTCACCGAAGAACAGCTGCAGGATCCGGCGATCAAGCGCTCGAACGAGATCCTGCGCAGTTGCGTCCACTGCGGGTTTTGCACCGCCACATGCCCCACCTATCAGGTGCTGGGGGATGAGCTGGACAGCCCACGCGGCCGTATCTACCTAATCAAGGATATGCTTGAGAATGAGCGTGTGCCGGACGAGAAGACGGTCAAACATATCGACCGGTGCCTGTCCTGTCTGGCCTGCATGACGACCTGCCCGTCGGGCGTGCACTACATGCATCTGGTTGATCACGCGCGCGAATATATTGAAAACAACTACAAGCGCCCATTGTCCGATCGTGTGCTGCGCTGGGTTCTGGCGCAGATTTTGCCCTATCCGATGCGATTTCGCTGGGCCTTGATCGGGGCCAAGCTGGGGCGTCCGTTCCGGTTTCTGATGCCAGATGCCCGGCTGCGGGCGATGCTGGACATGGCGCCGAAACATATCCCTCCGGTCAGTCGCAATGACGACCCGCAGAGCTTTGCGCCCAAAACGCCGCGCAAAAAGCGTGTGGCTTTGATGACGGGCTGTGCGCAAAAGGCGCTGAACACCGATATCAACGACGCAACGATCCGTCTTCTGACCAGGTTGGGATGCGAGGTGGTTGTCGCCGAAGGGGCCGGATGTTGTGGTGCGCTGACCCATCACATGGGCAAAAGCAAGCAGAGCCACGCGGCGGCTGCAAGCAATATCCGTGCTTGGGTGCGTGAAATGGATGGGGATGGGCTGGACGCCATCGTCATTAACACCTCGGGCTGTGGGACGACGGTCAAGGACTATGGGCACATGTTCCGAAATGACCCTCTGGCACAGGACGCGGCACGGGTGTCGGCCCTTGCGATGGATGTCAGTGAGGTCCTGATGCAATTGGATCTGCCCGAGCAGTCGGATCAAGGGCTGACCGTGGCCTATCACGCGGCGTGTTCGCTGCAACACGGGCAGCAGATCAAGACCTACCCGAAGGAGCTGCTGAAAAGCGCTGGCTTCAAGGTTGTTGAACCCGCTGACAGCCATCTGTGTTGCGGCAGTGCGGGCACGTATAATCTGATGCAGCCCGAGATCTCGGGCCAGCTGAAACAGCGCAAGGTGCGCACGCTTGAGGCTAAAAAGCCCGACCTGATCGCTGCGGGGAATATCGGCTGCATGATGCAGATCGGATCGGGGACCGAGCTGCCGATCGTCCATACGGTCGAGTTGCTGGATTGGGCCACCGGAGGTCCGAAACCTCGTGGTTTGCAGACGGGCAGGGCGACTTCCGAGGTGCCTATTTTGCGCTAGGCAGCGATGATGCGCCTTGGCATCAGTTGAACAGGAAATTTCCGCCAAGCCGACCTGCCCTATTTTCGCCCCACGCGACCCGTAGAACAGTTGATCGGAACGGATAGCCGGAGAACCGCGTGCGCAACTGGATCAAGGCCATCGTGCTGAGTGTGCTGCCAATGGCTGCCTCGGCGCAGGATACCGGGCTGAAAAGCCTTGAGACGTCGGATTCCGGGCGGCAATGGATGGCCGTGGGGCGGCTGGATATTGATGGCACCGGATTTTGTACCGGCGCGCTGATCTCGCCCACGCTGGTACTGACAGCCGCGCATTGCCTGTTCGAAAAACATACCAAGAAGCGAATCGACCCGTCGCGGATCGAGTTTCTGGCGGGTTGGCGACGTGGGAGCGCTTCGGCCTATCGTCCGGCGCGACAGGCCGTGATTCATCCGAAATATGTCTATAACGGCAGGGCCACAAGCGACCGTGTCCGTTACGATCTGGCGCTGATCGAACTCTGGCAGCCGGTTCGCAACACCACCGTTATTCCTTTTGAAACCGGCGCGCGCCCAGACCAAGGCGAGCAGGTGGGTGTCGTGTCCTACGCGCATGACCGGGCCGAGGCCCCGTCACTGCAGCAGGTTTGCTCGGTCATGGCTGGGCACCGTGGTGTTTTGGTAATGTCCTGCGACGTTGATTTCGGGGCCTCTGGCGCGCCGATTTTCTCTCTGAGTGGTGAGCGTCCGCGAATCGTATCTGTGGTGTCGGCCAAAGCCGAGCTTAACGGGGAAAACGTATCTCTGGGCACCGCGCTGGATGGATCGCTACAGCTGCTACAGGCGGAACTGTCCAATGGAAATGGGTTTGGCCTGTCTTCGGGCAGCACCGGGTCTGGCAAGAATGTCGGGGCAAGGTTTATCCGGCCATGAGGAATGCCTTTGCCCTTTTCGTCCTGTGCGCCTCTTTGGTGGCCACGGCGGCGCAGGCCCAAAGCAACAAACGCACGCTAACCGATCGCGACGATCTCTACGGGTGGGAGGCGATCGGCCGCCTGGATGTGGGCAAACGGTCTTTCTGTACGGGAACGCTGATTGCGCAGGACATGGTGCTGACAGCCGCCCATTGTGCCTTGGATAAACGTACCGGACAGGCCTATGAGCCGGGCGAGGTGACATTCCGTGCCGGGCTGAGCAATGGCGTTGCTCTGGCCGAGCGCAAGGTGGTTCAGATTGCCACGCTTCCAAGCTATGGGGCCAATGACCCTCTATCGAATCAAGGTGTACGCGAAGACGTGGCACTGATGCGGCTGGATCAGCCGATCCCCTATTCGATTGCCGATCCTTTTGTCCTTTATAAGGGGCCCGTCATCGGCTCGGAACTCAGTATCGCCTCTTACGGGCGAGGCCGGTCCGAGGCCATAACGCGCGAAAAATCCTGTCGAATCCTGGATCGGCGAGACGGGCTGATCACCTTTGATTGCGATATCACCTTTGGCTCATCGGGGTCGGCTGTTCTGACTAAAAACGGGTCGCGCTGGCAGATTTTGTCGGTTGTCTCCGCCATTGGCGAGAGTGGAGGGCGCAAGATCGGCTTTGGAATGGAGCTGTCTCCGGTCGTCGCCGAACTCAAGGCGATCATGCGGCGGGATGCACCCCGGCCCGAAGCTAAGATCCGCAGATTGCAAGTGGGTTCGGGCAAGTCCGGATCGGGTGCGAAATTCATCAGCTCGGGCGGGGGTTGAACTTACGTAAATCGCTACCCATGTGATTTGTACCGGATCGCCACAACGGGGTCCGGTATAACCCAAGGCCCGTCCAGATTGGAGGGCTGAACATCGTAAATCGCTCTAGGATGAGGATAACGACACATGCGTAGTTTTGATTTTGCACCGCTGCACCGCGCCACCATTGGTTTCGACCAGATCGCCGACATGATGGACCGCGTTCTGACCAACGACGTGGCACAGCCCAGCTATCCCCCATACAACATCGAAAAAACCGACGCCGACACTTATCGGATTTCCGTCGCTGTCGCCGGTTTTTCCGAAGAAGACCTGTCCGTCGAAGTGAAAGAAAACGCACTTATCGTGGCTGGCAAGAAAGCCGCCGACGACAAAGACCGCAGCTATCTGCACCGCGGTATCGCCACCCGTGCGTTTGAGCGCCGCTTTGCCCTGGCCGACCATGTCCGAGTGACAGGTGCCAGCCATGAAAATGGCATGCTGAACATCGACCTCAAGCGCGAAGTGCCCGAAGCGCTGAAACCGCGCCGGATTCAGATTTCCTCGGGTAAGGCCATCGAAAAAGATGTGGTTGATGCCAAGGCCGTGAACTAACACGCCTTAAGTTCCTGCGGCGGTCTCTTCCTCCCTGACTGCCGCAACACCCGCCCCGCGTTCCTCCAGACGCGGGGCGTTGTTTTTTGGCGCTACCCAAGGGAACCGTTCCCTGATCAACCGCGTGGCTTTCCTGTTCCGATCCGCCTATAAGTGGATGAAAAGACCAAGAGCAGTCAGAGGTCATGCATGACCCTATTGGGCATCACATGTCAGAAGGATGATGGGCCGTTTCTGGTGGAATGGCTGGCCCATCACCTTGCGGCAGGCGTTGATCGGTTTCTGGTGCTGAGCCATAATTGCTCGGATGGGTCGGATGCGTTGTTGCAGGCGCTGGCCCAGGATGCGCGGATTGAGCATCTGCCCTTCACCCCCCAAGGCAACAAGGCGGTGCAATGGCAGGCGTTGAAACTGGCCTCGGATTACCCGGCTTACGCTTCGGCTGATTGGGCGCTGTTTTTCGATTGTGATGAATTCTTGTTTCTACAGGATGCCACTCTGCCGGATTTGTTGACCCGGTTCGAGGCGGCGTCGGGGTCTTTCGACGCTCTTGCCCTGCCATGGCGGTTCTTTGGCACGGGTGGTCAAGTACAGCGTGGCAGCGGTTTGACGCCCGAGAGGTTTACACAAGCCGCGCCCGAGGATTTGCATTTTCCGCTCGGCCACCTGTTCAAAACGCTCCACCGCCCGGCGACGTTTCAGAAGCTGGGGGTGCATCGACCCCGCAGCAAACCGTCGAAACCCGCGCGCTGGATCGGCCCGGATGGGGTGGACCTGCCTGCGGGCTTCGCGGGGAATGACGGTGCGATTTCGCTCTATGGTCTGAAAATGGGCGCGCGTCAGGTCTGGCTGAACCACTATGCCCTGCGCTCGCGCGAAGAGTTCATGGTCAAACGCGCGCGTGGTTTGCCGAACCACATGGACCGCGAGATCGGGATGATCTATTGGGCCGAGCGCAATTGGAACACGGTCGAAGAGACAAGCATTTCCGCAATGATGAATGCGACCCGCGCTGTTTACGCCGACCTGATGGGCCTACCCGGCGTAGCCGCCGCGCATGAGGCCTGCCTGAACTGGCACCGCGCCGCTTACGCAACCCTGCAGCAAGATATCGAGGCTGTGCGGCTGGAGTTCCGCCTAGGGCTGGTCAACAGCATCCCGCCCTCTGCGCAAGAGGGGGCTGCGTTTGCTGCCCGACAGGTCTCGCTTTTGTCAAAGGCGGCTGAGTGATGGGGCTGATCGAACGGCAACTTGCAGGTCAGGATCTGGGTGTCGCGATCCTGCTCGATGCGGTTGTGCATCAGGATGGTGGCGCGCAGGTCGTCACCTTGTTCTTTGATCGTTTGATAGCGCCCGAGGATATCGTCCCCCCTGATGGTAGCGCGCTTGAAGAGACGGGCGCTGTGGGTGACGCGCGCATCCTGCGATATCGCCTGCCGCAGGATGCCCCCTCTCAGTTCACGATCTGCGGGGAAGCCATTGATCTGACCTGCGCACCCTCCGAATGCGCGCTGTTTGAAGGGCAGAATGCCTTCATCGCCCAGCGCAACGGCGAAAGCGCTGAGATCGTGTTGCAGTGGCTGGCCTACCACATCGAAACACAGGGGCTTGAGGCTGCGGTGATCCTCGACCGCGCCCCTCCCGGTGCCGAGGATGGGTTTGCCGTCGCGCTTCGCGAGGGTCTGGAAACCCACGCTCTGACCTGTCACGTGGTTTTGGTCCAAAGCCCGGTGCCGCTGGGCAAACCCGACCTTCCGCCCGAGGCGCACCCGTTTTGCGTCAGCGAGTCTCCGGGAAAGGACCGGATGAAGGTCCCGCCCCGCAGCCCATGGGACAGCCCGCTTGGCGCGTTTTCGGTCTATGAGATTTTGCGCACACGGTTTCTGGCGCAGGCGCGCGCCGTGGCAAATATCGACGTGCATGACCTGATAGTCGAAACAGATACATCCGTCTTCGACGCAGCCGTCGCAGCCGAGGGCGGGCTGATCACGCTGTTCGGGCGGCATTGTTATCCGTGGCGCGTGCGTGCGGGCCAAAAGGCACGTTTCGGGGATCATATCTGTGTGCAATTCGATGCCACGGGCGGTCGGCAGCGCTGGTGCATCGCGCCGGCCAAATCTGCCCCGAACACGGTCTGGCGGCTGGTCCGGGTCGGAAATGCGCGCCCGGACTCGACCCTAACTATGGGGTTCTACCGCCATATGCTGTTGCGGCACCCAACACGCGCGATCTCGAAAATCGTGCCCAAGACCTCTCTGATCGAGCATGAGCCGCTGTTGCAATTGTCCGCGACGACCTGGGGGCACAAGCCGGTTCGGATGCCCAAATTGGAGGTCAATTCAAAGGAAAGAGGGCGCGGGCGATGTGCCATCGTGACGACGATGAAGAACGAAGGCCCGTTCATTCTGGAATGGCTCGCCTATCATCTGGCAATCGGGTTCGATGATTTTCTGATCTACACCAATGACTGCACAGACGGCACCGATACGATGCTGGAGGTGCTGCAAAGCAAGGGCCTGGTTCAGCATCGCGACAACCCGTTCCGGCAGATGGATATGCGCCCGCAACACGCGGCCCTGCATTCCGCGGATGATGAGCAGATCGTCAAAGACGCCACGTGGGTCGCCTGCATAGATGTGGACGAATACGTGAACATCAAATGCGGCGATGGCACTCTGGACGGGTTGTTTGCCGCTGTACCTGACGCCAACATGATCGCGATGACCTGGCGGTTGTTCGGCAATGGCGATCTGCACGGGTTCGAGGATAGACCCGTCATCGAACAGTTCCAGCGCTGCGCCCCTGAATACGCCCGCAAACCGCATCAGGCCTGGGGGTTCAAGACGCTATTCCGCAATATCGGGCTGTTCCGAAAGCTGGGTGTACATCGCCCCAAGGGCCTCAATCCGCAATTGTGGGAGGAGATCAACTGGGTCAACGGGTCCGGCGCGCCGATGCCGCGTTCGATGTTTCGCAATGGCTGGCGCTCCACGATCAACACCTATGGCTATGATCTTGTGCAGCTGAACCACTATGCCGTCCGCTCGGCCGAGAGTTTTCTGGTCAAGCGCGACAGGGGCCGGGTGAACCATGTTGAGCGGGATCAGGGCCTCGCCTACTGGTTCCGTATGAACAACAACTACGCCGAGGATCACTCTATCGCGCGCATGGTGCCAGCGATGCAAGCCGAACTGGATCGGCTGCTCAGCGATCCCGAGATCGCCGCCGCGCATGCCTATTCGGTAGATTGCCACCGTGCCAAGATCGCGGAACTGAAGGCCACACCGAACTACGCCGCTTTCTACGCCGAACTGACAGGCGCGCGTCTGGAAAAGCTTGCGCGCCTGCACCGGCATTTCGGGGCGAACGTGTTCCTCAAAGGTCCTTCATCCATTCCGGATGACGTGCTGGAACGTGACCCCGACAAGGATTGGTTCTTTACCGTCGATCATGACGGGGAAACCCAACACTAGATCGCTTTGTGTTTAATTTGATTCGAAATACGCTGCCTCTCCCTGCGGTCGAACGCGCATTTCGATGATTTTTTCTCAGGTAAAACGCAAAACGCTTGAGACCCTAAAGCGCGGCTTTTAGCCCGTTGACCAGCTCGTCCATTTCCGGATCCAGCTTCATTGAGGCTGCCTTGCGCCGGTGCCATTCCACCGCCCGTGCATGCAGATCGCCCAAAACCGGGTCAGATTTCAACTCATCCGCCAGCTTGTTGCTTTGCGGGGCGTAGCGCTCGATCGAGGTGTCTTTCTCGTCGTTGAGGTTGAACCTGTCCCAGTACTCCATGCCCAGCACATGGTGGCTGTGGTTCGCCCGCCCGCGCGCGCGTTTGATCAGAAAACTCTCCATCGAGCGCAGCGCATAGTGGTTGACCTGCGCGTGGGTAAACAGGGGCGGGTTCTCGGTGCGGGCGCCATTTACGACGTAGTCCGCGCCGCCGGGCAGAACGCGCTTGGTGTCCGAGACATGCTCATCCAGAGACACCGGCGCATGCAGGCCCATCCGCTTGAATTTATGCTGGTTGGTGTAGAGAGACTTGACGAATTTACCGGTTTTGGGCCGTTCCTCTGCGTCCCATTCAAGCTCGCCCATGGTGAATTGCTGGGTGACTGGCGCGTCGTCGAACCGCTCGATATGGTCCGGGCCGAAGACCCGCCAAGGAACCGAGATTACATCCGCATCCGCACCAGACCCTTCGACCAGCGCGCGGGCCGAGCCATCGCCCATATGGATATTCAGGTACTCATCCACATCGCAGACAAAGACCCATTTGGCATCCATCACGATGTCGTAGCGACGCGAGGCCTGCCGCAGGGCCGAACGGTGAATGCCGCCGCTGCGAATGATCGTGTTGTGCTGGGTGACCAGCCCCATCTCTTGCAGGCGCAGAAGGATTTCGACGGTGGGGTCGGTGCAGTCATTCGTGCAGACCAGAATGTGGTCAAAGCCCAGCGTTTTGTAATGCGCCACCCAATCAATGATGTAGGGGCCTTCGTTTTTCATCGTGGAGACGACTGTATAAGTCTCATTGCTCATGACTGTCTGCTCGCTTGCCTGCTTTGGCGCTTGGGTCTTGTCTATGCGGCGCAAAACGGGATGCACCAAGGTCACGCCCGGCCAACTATTCGCGCCTGCTGCGTAATCTGGCGGTACCCAAGCGCGGCGCAAGACCTTAGGATCAAGAAAACGACGCGTGTGCCAAAATACACGCAGGCACAAGGATACGCGGATGGCACGCACGCGCGAGGTTGGCACGTTATGGATCGGTGGCCCGCTCAGTTGGCTTGAACAGCTGTGCCTGAAATCCTTTGTGGATAAGGGGCAGAAGATCACCCTGTTTTCCTACGAGGATATCCCCAACGTCCCTGATGGTGTGATCCGCCGCGACGGGCGCGAGATCATAGATACCGACGATTTCATCAAATACGAACAGAAGAACTCATTCGCGCTGTTTGCTGATTGGTTCCGGCTGCACATGATCCAGAAATGCGCTGGCATGATCTGGATCGACACGGACGTCTTCTGCCACCGCCCCATGACCTATGACAGCGACTACGTCTTTGGGTATGAGCTGCCGGACTCGCCTCGGATCAACAACGCGGTGCTGGGGATGCCCTCGGACAGTGAGTTGCTGCGTCAGATGCTGGATTTCACCGAGGATCGCTATTCCGTCGCGCCGTTCCTGCCGAAGGCGAAACAGCGCGCCATGCAGCAGGCGGCAGAAAGTGGCAATCCGGTTCACATTTCGCAGCAGCCATGGGGTGTCTGGGGGCCGATGATGGTGACCCATTTTGTTCACGCCATGGGTTTGGAGCACCACGCCCTGCCCGTCAGCGCTTTTTACCCGGTCACCTTCCCCGAGCGATATAAGTTCATGCGTCGTGTGGCGTTGGCCAAGCAGCTGATTACCGAAGACACCACGGCACTTCATCTGTGGGCCTCCAACAAACGTCAGCTGGGCAACCATCACAACGGCCTGCCGCCCAAGGGCACATATCTTGCCAAGCTTGTGGCCGAGACGCGCATCAACCCCGTCCTCGCGCCGATCAAAGGGCGTGGGCACACGGTGTTTGACGGCGCGCTGATTGATGAGGTCGACCTGACCGAGGTCCGCTCGGTCGCGGATTTGACCGGCAAGGCGCGCAGCTTTGTTCTGGCGCTGCATCACAAGTTCGATTGCGACGTCAAGCTGGTCGACGTCAACCGTCGCGGCAAGTTCAAATCCGAAGAGGAGCCGTGGATCGCCGACTATGTCGCCTTTCTGACCGATCATGAGGTTGACCGGGACCGGATCGAAATCATCACCTCCCAGGACCGGCTCAAACCGGTGGATGTGCTGTGCAATCTCGAAGGATTCGGCGATCGCTACAAGGTGCCGTTCCTTGAGAAATTCCTGACCCGGATGCTGCATTCCGACACGCGGCTCTTCATGGATATCCGCAAAGGTTCGGGCGCGTTTCCCTTCCTCAAGGCCTTCGGGACCAATGAAAAGATCGCCACGCATGAGGTTGATGGGCACGAGGTCACCCGCGTGAAGGTTCTGCCAAAACCGCCAGAACCCACCGATGCCGCAAGCAGCTGGGCGCGGATCGCGACGGATCTTGCAGGCAAGGACGGCTGGTATCGACCCGGTGAGAACGGGCACTCGCTGCTTTATATGCCGCGGTCCAAGGACACTCTGGTCGTGACCTTCGACAATCTGGACGTGGCGATGAACAATCGCAAAGATCGCCGCCCATGGGGATATTCCTTCATCAAAGAGCAGAACTGGTCGATGCTGTCGGCCATCGCGGGCGGCTGGACTTGGTATCGCGAACCGTGGGTCTATGACCAATTCGATAACCTGAAGCAAAGCGGTTTCTTCCAGCAGTTTCAGCGTGTTGTCTTTTATGGGGCCTCGATGGGCGGCTATGCGGCCTGCGCCTTTTCTCCGGCAGCACCGAGCTGCGATGTGGTTGCGATCTCACCGCAAAGCACGGTCGACAAGTCCGTGGTGCCGTGGGAGACGCGCTATAAAACCGTGTGGGATCGGGACTTTACCGGCCCCTATGGCGATGCCGCGCAGGTCAGTCAGGCCGCACGACGGGTGTCGATCCTCTATGACCCTTATGAGCCGCTGGATGCGGGCCACGCAGCGCGGTTCACGAATACCAACGTCTCGCATCTGCGCGCGCCGCTGCTGGGGCATCGGTTGGGGTCCTCTCTTCTGCAGATGGGTATCCTGCACCCGATCATTCTGGGGGCGTTGAACGGAACCTTGACCGAGGCTGAGTTCTACACTCTTCTGCGCGCCCGCAGACAATTCCCGCGCTATCAGCGAGAGCTGTTCAATCGCGCGGTCAAGAAAGGGCACAAGGACCTCGCCCGTCGCCTTGGCGCACATATCCTTAAGCAAAACCCCAACCGGGCCGTGCGGCTGGGGTTGAAAGAACTGGGTTAAACGCGGCGATCAGGCGCGTTTTTCGCCGATGGTCGCAACGCCCAGAACCTCCAGAACCTTGGCTTCGATCTGTTCGGCATTCATGCCCGCCACCGCGTACATATCCGCTGGGCTGGCCTGATCGATGAAGATGTCGGGCAAGACCATCGAGCGGTATTTGAACCCGCGATCAAACACGCCTTCCTCGGCCAAGAGCTGCGCGACGTGACTGCCGAACCCGCCCACGGCGCCTTCTTCGATGGTGATCAGCGCCTCGTGGTTTTCGACCAGATCAAGGATCAGATCGCGGTCCAGCGGCTTGGCAAAGCGCGCGTCCGCAATGGTCGGGGTGATGCCGCGAGCAGACAATGCCTCGGCCGCTTTCTGCACCTCGGCGAGACGGGTGCCGAAGGACAGCAAAGCCACGCGCGCGCCTTTCTGCATCAACCGGCCCTTGCCGATTTCAAGAACTTCGCCCCGTTCGGGGAGGTCAACGCCAACGCCCTCACCTCGGGGATAGCGGAACGCAATCGGGCCATCATCATGGGCTGCGGCAGTGGCAACCATATGCATCAGCTCGGCCTCATCTGCGGCGGCCATGACGACCATGCCCGGCAGATTTGCCATATAGGCAATATCGAAGGACCCGGCATGGGTGGCCCCATCCGCGCCAACAAGGCCGGCACGGTCGATGGCAAAGCGCACTGGTAAGCGCTGGATCGCCACGTCATGCACAACCTGATCATAGCCGCGCTGCAAAAAGGTCGAATACATCGCGCAGAAGGGCTTCATCCCCCCTGCCGCCAGCGCCGCCGAGAAGGTCACACCATGCTGCTCCGCAATCGCCACGTCAAAACAGCGCGATGGGTAGCGTTCTGCAAACAGGTTCAGCCCGGTACCATCGGGCATGGCGGCAGTGACGGCGACGATCTTGTCATCCCGCGCGGCCTCTTCCACCAGTGTTTTGCCAAAGACCGAGGTATAAGACGGCGCGTTTGAGGGCGCTTTTTTCTGTTCACCCGTGACCACATCGAACTTGGCGGTCGCGTGGCCCTTGTCGCGAGCCTGCTCGGCCGGGGCGTAGCCCTTGCCCTTTTTGGTCAGCACGTGGATCAGGATCGGCCCCGTGGCCCGTGCCTTGACGGTGCGCAGAACCGGCAGCAACTGGTCCATGTCATGCCCGTCGATCGGGCCGAGGTAAGAGAACCCCAACTCTTCGAACAAGGTCCCGCCAACAGCCATCCCTTTGAGCATCTCTTTGGCGCGCTTGGCCCCTTCGCGGAACGGCTCGGGCAGCAAAGAGACCGCGCCTTTGGCGGCGGCCTTCAGCTCGTGAAACGGTTCCTCGGCGTAGATGCGCGACAGGTAAGTCGACAGAGCCCCCACGGGCGGCGCGATGCTCATCTCATTGTCATTCAGGATCACGATTAGGCGCTTTCGCAGGTGGCCTGCATTGTTCATCGCCTCAAACGCCATGCCCGCAGACATCGAGCCATCGCCGATCACCGCAATCGCATCGCCCAGCCCTTCGGGCGTCACACCGCCCAGATCGCGCGCCACGGCAAAGCCCAACGCGGCACTGATCGAGGTGCTGGAATGCGCCGCGCCAAACGGGTCATAGGGGCTTTCACTGCGTTTGGTGAAGCCGCTGAGGCCATCCTTCATGCGCAAGGTGCGGATACGGTCGCGGCGTTCGGTCAGGATCTTGTGCGGATAGCACTGATGCCCCACATCCCAGATGATCTTGTCGCGCGGTGTGTCGAAGACCGCATGCAACGCCGTCGTCAGCTCAACGACACCCAGGCCTGCGCCCAGATGCCCGCCGGTGACCGAAACGGCCGAGATCGTCTCGGCCCGCAATTCCTGCGCCACCTGATGCAATTGCGCGTCCGAGAACTGCTTCAGATCCGCAGGGCGGTTCACAAGGTCCAGCAGTGGCGTATTCGGACGGTCAGACATTTGGCGCGTTCCTGGCTTAGCTGTCCCGGGCAATAACGAAGCGAGCAGCGTCCTTCAAGGTTTCAGCCTTTGCCCCATACCCATCCAGCGCGGCGCAGGCTTCGCCCACCAGCTCTGCTGCACGGGCCTTGGCTGCATCCAGTCCCAGAAGCGAAACAAAGGTTGCCTTGCCCGCATCTGCATCTTTTTGCAGCCGTTTACCTGCCTTTTCGGCATCGCCCTCGATATCCAAGATGTCATCGGCGATTTGAAAAGCAAGCCCAAGGGCTTGGGCATATTGGCGCAACGGGGTCGGATTAGCCTGCGCCAACCGAGCGCCCGCGCAGGCGGACCATTCGATCAACGCCCCCGTCTTGCCTGCTTGCAGCCGTGTGATTTCGTCCAGCGAAAGCGGGGCAGAGGCCGTTTCAGCCGCAATATCCAGTGCCTGACCGAGAACCATGCCCTGCGCCCCACTTGCCTTGGCCAGAGTCATCGCCAGTTCGGCGCGAATCTCGGGCTTGCCGACTTCGGGCCGTGTGCAAAGCTCAAACGCCAGGGTCTGCAAAGCATCCCCGGCCAGAACGGCAGTGCCTTCGTCCCATTTCACGTGAACCGTTGGGCGCCCGCGTCGCAGGTCATCGTCATCCATACAGGGCAGGTCATCATGGACGAGGGAATAGGCGTGCAACGCCTCAATCGCTGTCGCAGGCCAGATTGCTTGAGCGGCGTCAACACCATGGAGACGCGCGCTTTCCAGAACCAGAAACCCCCGCAGACGCTTTCCGCCATCGGTGGCGTAGGCCATGGCCCGCGTCACATCCAGATCGTCAAGCGCCCCCAGAACCATGTCAAAATGGCTCTGAACCCGCGCTGCATCCTGCGCCAGCCTGTCGCGAAACATTTACTGACCTTCGACTGGAGTCGTCCCGGTTGGCTGCCCGCTGGCGTCCAGTGTGATGGCGGCGACCTTCTCTTCAGCGCGCTTCAACTCATCTTCGCAGCGCTTCTTCAAAGCCGCGCCGCGCTCATACAGTGCAATCGACTGATCCAGCGCCACATCTCCGCGTTCCAATTGGCCGACTACGGCCTCAAGCTCTTTCATCGCCTGTTCAAACGTCATCTGCTCAACGGGGGTAACGGTCATCGTGCTGCCTTCATCAGTTCTTCCACATGGGCGTGTGTCGCCTCGGCCAATGCGTTCAGATCATACCCGCCTTCGAGAGTCGAGACGATACGGCCCTCACAAACCTCATCGGCGATCTTGCACAGTTCCTCAGTGATCCAGGCGAAATCGCCCGTGGACCAGTTGAGATTGGCCAATGGATCATCCTGATGGGCATCAAACCCAGCCGAGATAATGATCAGCTCGGGCTTAAAGGCTCTCAGGCGCGGGAAGGCCTGCGACTCATAGGCTGCGCGCATCTCAGCCCCACCGCTTGCAGGTGGCAGGGGGATGTTCAGAACCGTGTCGTAAGCCCCGGTTTCATCGGGTCGACCGGAGCCTGGCCATAAGGGCATCTGCTGGCTGGTGATCACAAGCGCGCGTTTTTCGTCCCACAACAGGTCCTGCGTGCCATTGCCGTGGTGTACATCGAAATCCACCACCGCGACACGGTCCAGCCGGTGATGGTCCAGAGCATGTTTGGCACCCAAGGCGGCATTGCCGAACAGACAAAACCCCATCGCCTTGTCGGTTTCCGCGTGGTGCCCCGGCGGGCGAATGGCGCAGAATGCGTTCGGCACCTCACCAGACAGCACCAGATCCACCGCCCGAACAACGGCCCCAGCGCCCCGATACGCAGCGTCGACCGACCCCGGAGACATAAACGTATCCCCATCAATCTGCGTATACCCCTCTTCAGGCCGCGCGGCCCGGATATCGCGGATATAGTCCTCAGGGTGAACCCGCAGCAAATCACCATCCGCCACCATCGGAGCGGTCCTGCGGTCCAGATCCAAAGCCTCCAACGCATGTAGTATATGCTCTAGCCGCGCCACACGTTCAGGATGGCCATCGGGGGTGACATGGCCCAGACAATCTGCATGGGTCAACAAGGCCGTCTTCATCAGGATCCCCTCTTCATCTGGCTAAAAGTATCTTCGCCGAAGGCATAAAATCGCCGCTCAGCGGCCCGGTCAATCCGGTGCCAGCATATACCCTGCTCCGCGAACGGTTTGCAGGTATCGCGGCTGCTTGGGGTCCTGCTCGATCTTGCGACGCAATCGCGTGATTTGCACGTCAACCGCCCGTTCCTGCGCCTGTCCCTTGTCGCGTCCCAGGTCCTCAACCAGCTTTGCCCGGCTGATCGGCTCCCCCGGTTTGGCCGAGAAAATCTTCATCAACTGGCTTTCCGTCGCGGTCAGACGCACCGGGTCCTCGCCCTGCCACATCTCTCCCCGCTCGATGTCATAGCGGATCGGGCCAAGGGTCAGGATTTTCGCTGCCGCATCCTGAGCAGGAGCTTCCGGCATCCGCCGCAGAATGGCATTGATGCGCAGCAACAGCTCTTTCGGCTCAAACGGTTTGGCCAAATAGTCATCGGCCCCGGCCTCAAGCCCAGCAATCCGATGCTCGGTCTCGCCACGCGCCGTCAGGAGAAGGATCGGAGTGCTGTGGGTCTCGCGCAGCGCTTTGGTCAGGCTTACACCATCCTCGCCGGGCATCATAACATCCAGAACGATCATGTCGAAGTCTAGCCCGGACAGCACCCGACGCGCATGCGCCGCGTCGCGCGCGGCGGTCACCAGAAACCCGTTCCGCATCAGAAACTTCTTCAGCAGGTCGCGAATGCGCTCGTCATCGTCGACGATCAGCAGGTGGGCATCCATATCGCTCATGAGGTCGTATCCCGCAACTTCTTGTAAGCATGACGCATATCAGCATCCATCATTGCTTCAAGTACTTTGCGGAAACCGGCCACGGCCTCGGGCCCCGCATCCTTGTAAGCGGCCCGCATCCGCGCGCGCTGGGCGTCGGACAATGTCGCCTCAAGCGCGCGGCCTTTTTCCGTCAGAAACAGATGCCGCTCGCGCTTGTCCACGGTCCCAACCCGACTTTCGACCATGCCGTCTTCGATCAGGGTCCGCAGCACCCGGTTCAGGGATTGTTTCGTCACGCCCAGAATGGCTAGCAGGTTGTTGACCGTCGTGCCGGGCGCGCGGTTGATGAAGTGGATCGCGCGGTGATGCGCCCGCCCATAAGACATGTCCGAGAGGATACGATCCGGATCCGCCGTGAACCCCCGATAGGCGAAAAACATCGCCTCAATCCCCTGCCGCAACTGCTCATCGGTTAGGAATAACAGGCTTTCGCCCCCATATATCGGGGCGGGGCGGATTTCGGACATATCATGCCTCATGCGTTACTCGGCTTACAGTTTAAGTCAGCCTTATTGACATTCCAAGGGCAGACAGGTATCGAATCGCAGTTTTTGCGCAAGATTGTGTCCGCTCCGGTCCTAACTAGCGCAACATTCGCAAATTCAACCCGGTTCAGGAGGTTTCGCATGGCGGGGTATGATGATCGTGATGGCACCATCTGGTTGGATGGCAAGCTGGTCCCATGGCGCGAGGCCAATGTCCACATCCTGACACATGCGATGCACTACGCCTCGTCCGTGTTCGAGGGCGAGCGCGCCTATAACGGCAAGATCTTCAAAAGCCGGGAACATTCCGAACGTCTGATCGCCTCGGCCGAGGCGCTGGACATGCCGATGCCTTACGATGTGGATCAGATCGAGGCCGCCAAGGAAGAGGCCCTGAAAGCCAGCGGTCTGCAGGACGCTTACGTCCGCGCGCTGGTCTGGCGTGGTTCGGGCGAGGATATGGGCGTGGCCTCGGCCAAGAACCCCGTGCGGATGGCTGTCGCCGTCTGGCCGTGGGGGGCCTACTACGGCGACGCCAAGATGCAAGGTGCCAAGCTGGACATCGCCGAATGGAAACGCCCCAGCCCGGAAACCATCCCCGTGCATGCCAAAGCGGCGGGTCTCTACATGATCTGCACCATCTCCAAGCATAAGGCCGAGGCTAAGGGCTGCTCGGACGCGCTGTTTATGGATTGGCGCGGCTATGTGGCCGAGGCCACCGGGGCCAACGTCTTCTTCGTCAAGGATGGTGAGGTCCACACACCGCTGGCAGATTGCTTCCTGAACGGCATCACCCGCCAGACCGTCATCCAGATGCTGAAAGACAAGGGCATTACCGTGCATGAGCGCCGCATCAAGCCCGAGGAAATGGCCGATTTCGAACAATGCTGGCTGACCGGTACAGCGGCCGAGGTTACTCCGGTCGGGCAGATTGGCGACTACACCTTTGAAGTGGGTGATCTGACCCGCGAAATCGCGGAAGATTACGAGAAACTCGTTCGCGCCTGACAAGATCTGAACCCCCGCTCCGGCGGGGGTTTTTGTTGCAGATCGTGCAGAGTGTCTTGCAGATCGTTCAACAGCATGGACCTTGGCGTGCCGCGCTGTATCTTTGGCCTATGTTGGACCTACTCAGCGATATCCTCACCCGCCTGTCCCTGCGCGGTACGTTCTATTTCCGAACCTCCTTCACACCGCCTTTCGGGATTCAGGTGCCCGGCTTTGAAAACGTGGCCCGGTTTCATTTCGTCCAGCGCGGAGAGCTGAAGGTCCACATCCCGGCAACTGGCGAGACTGTGCGTCTGAAACAGGGCGATCTGATCGTGATCCCGCATGGCGCGCAACATGCGCTGCTGTGCAATGAGGTCAGGCCGTTTGACGCCTTACCATTGGAACAGGTCCTCGACATCGCGGGCTATACCGGTGACGGCGTTCTGGTCTATGGCGGCGGGGACGAAGAACGCGATACCCAACTGATCTGCGGGCATTTTTCCTTCACTGGACCGGCTGGCCGGAATGGCACCGGTCATATGCTGATCGACCGGCTGCCGCCTTACATCCTGATCCAGAACTACGGACAAGAAGCGGGATCGTGGATCGAGGCCACCCTGCGCATGATCGGCTCAGAAGTGTCCGGCGCGCGGATTGGCGGTGACCTGATTGCTCTGAAACTGTCCGAAGTGCTGTTTGCTCAGGCGATCCGGGCCTATTTGGAGCATCAAAGCCCTGACGATGACGCCTTGGCCGGGTTTGCCGACCCACGAATCTCGCGCGCTTTGACCGCGTTCCACCAAGCCCCCGCGCAGGAATGGAGCGTGGCCAGCCTTGCCAACGAGGCAGCGATGTCGCGCACGGCCTTCGCTCAGCTCTTTGCCGAGAAGATGGGAACCACCCCGATGCAATATCTGACGGACTGGAGGATGCAGATCGCCTGCCACGGTCTGACCGAGGGGCGTTGGAACGTGGCCGACGCCGCAGCCGAGGCCGGATATGCATCTGAGGCGGCGTTTTCGCGGGTGTTCAAGAAGCAGGTCGGAGTATCCCCGGCCGCTTATCGCGAGATGCACTGATTCACCAATACTTCTGAACGATCTGCAATGTTTTGCAAACGATCTGGGCTGCTGCGGTCCCAATGCAGGTCCTATTCTTGATCTGTCTCTGATTGAGGAAAGGAAACCCAGATGTCCCTCCGTTTTGTCACACGCAATATTCACGCTTATCTCGACTATCCCGTTGCCATTGCGTTGATGGTGCTGCCCTTTGTTCTGGGGTTGGGCCAATCCAACCCGCTGGCGCTTTGGCTGTCCGTTGTCACTGGCGTTGCCGCTTTCGTCCTGACGGTGTTCACCGACCATCACCTGGGGATTTGGCGGGTGTTGCCTTACAAACTGCACCTCGCGGTGGATCTGGCCGTTGGTGTGACCTTCCTATTGGCCCCCAGCCTGCTTGGCTTTTCGGGAATCGACGCGTTGTTCTACTGGCTGAACGGGGCCGCTGTAGTCGCTGTGATCTCGCTCAGCGCGCCTGAACAGACCGCAGCGGCCTGATTCCAGTCTATCCCTCACTGCTCAAAGCCGCGCCATCTTGCGCGGCTTTTCCCTTTTTTAGGATCTGCTTTTCCGGGCAAAGCAGGCTCGCTATCTTGCCCGGTCGTTTCCCTTGCAAAAACCGACAAAAACAGTCAGAAAAAATCAACGCCAGATGAATCGATCAAGCACATGGTTCCGGGGCGGTCTGTGGGCTCAGCAAGTTCAGTCGTGATGGCCCGCCACCGTTCCGGGAACGACCGAGGGCACCGATGCGTACCAGATTTGAAGAGCTGCTATCCGACCCGTGTTGCGCGTCCTGCGATTGCGACGCACTAGCCTCGGATGTCGCGGCCTATCTGGATCGCAAGACCTGCGACGCAGAAAAATGCCGAGAGCTGAACCAACAGCCCTCGGACGATGTTCTCAGAGAAACACCCAAAAGGGCGCGCGGTCAGTAGTCCACGCCGCGCTGGGCTTTGATTCCGGCCTTGAAAGGGTGCTTTTCTTCGGTCATCTCGGTAACCAGATCGGCATAGTCCCGCAGTTCTTGCGGGGCATCACGTCCCGTCAGGAATACGCTGGTCTTGTCGGAGCGGCCATTCAACCCCTCGATCACACGCTCAACTGACAGGTATTCGTAGCGCAGCGCGATGTTGATCTCATCCAGTACGACCAGATCGTAGTCTCCGCTGGCCATCAGGTCGCAAGCCTTATCGAACGCGGCTGTGGCGGCCGCGATGTCGCGCTCGCGATCCTGAGTGTCCCAGGTGAAGCCTTCGCCCATCGTGTGCCACGTCACCAGATCGCGTTCTTCGAAAAAACGCCGCTCGCCGGTTTTCCATTTGCCCTTGATGAACTGAACAACGGCCACCTTCTGCCCCCAGCCAAGTGCACGGATCACCACTCCAAAAGCGGCCGAGGATTTGCCCTTGCCCTTGCCGGTATTGATCAGCACCAGGCCACGGTCAGGGTCGACCGCTTCGGACACTTTCTTGCGGTGCTTGGCCTGCACCTCTTGCATCTTTTCCTTGTGGTCTTGTGCGTCACTCATGTGGAGCCCTCATTAATTGTTGCGCTCAAACTAAGCGAAGTTGGCGAAAGGTAAAGTCACGGTTTGTGGTCCGTCAGAGACCGCGCCTTGCCGCGCTCCAACCCCAGCTGATGCTCGCGCCAGACCACGACCACATTGCCTGCAATCACCAGCGCAGCCCCCAGCAAGATCGCCAGCGTTGGCAGCTCATCGAACCAGAAATAGCTGATCGCAATGGCGAATAGCATGGTTGTGTAGTCATACGGCGCTAGCATCGACGCCTGACCAAACCGATAGGACGAGGTCACAAGGATTTGCGCAACCCCACCAATCAGGCCCACAACGACCAACAACAGAGCCTGATCCAGTGTCGGCATGGTCCAACCCCAAAACGCAGTGAGCGATGATAGCAGCGTTGCCGTGATCGAGAAATAGAACACGATGGCGGCGGGGTGGTCGACCTTGACCAATTGCCGGATATGGATTTGCACAAAGGCCCGCGCGATGGTCGCGGCCAGAACGCAAAGGGCGCCAATCGTTGCCGCCACCTCCATCTCCGTGCTACCGAGCCGGGGCAAGAGCATGATCAGAACCCCCACCAGCCCCAGCATCACCGCACCGATGCGGATCATGCGAATGCGCTCACCCAACAGCAATGCGGCCAGGACGAGGGTAAAAATCGGGGTCGCGTAGCCAATGGCGGTGACCTCGGGCAAAGGCAGCAGGCTGAGGCCGGTAAAGGTCAAGCCCATTGCGCTGGTGCCCAGAACACCGCGCCAGAAATGGCCCATGGGTTTCTTGACGACAAAACCCTGCGACAGCTCCCCGCGCCAGATCAGCCAGGCGATGATGACGGGAATCGCCAGGAGAGACCGGAAAAAGACCAGCTCACCCGGTGGAAAATCTTCGGACAACGCCTTGACCAAGGCCGACATCAAGGTGAACAGCATCAAGGCGGCCAATTTCAGGCCCACAGCAAGAGCCGGGCGGTGCGATGTCAAGGATTGTGCCATTGGCCGGGAACCTGCGCTTTTGGCGCGGAAAGATCAACGACGGGATTGTACCAATCAGGGGGTTTCCCATGGCGCGGGCACGGGGTGGCCGATTTCATCCGCGAAGGCCCTGAGGAATTCTAGCATCTGCGCCCTGCGTTCTTGTGCCAGAGCATGACCCGCCTCGGTCAACATGTCGTCGGGCAGGTTAAGCAGTTTCACTTTCCAATGGTCGATTGAAAATCTCAGGTCGTCCAGATCGCGCGCTTCGGCAAATGGATCCTCGGGGTCGTAGAGATCCCGGCCCAATGCACCAGCCACCGCAAAAGTGCGCGCGATACCGATGGCCCCCAGCGCATCGAGCCGGTCCGCATCTCGCAGGATGCGGGCTTCGGATGTGCGGGGTGGAATGTTGGCCGAGAAGCTGTGCGCCTCAATCGCGTGTTGGGTGGCTTCGATCTGCGCGTCAGAAAAGCCCAATTCCTGCAGAATAGGCACTGATTCCCGCGCGGATTTGCGTGAGGCCAAGTGGCGGTTCGGGTCGTTCTTTGGCAGGTTGATCAGATCATGCAGGTAACTGGCGGCCAGCAGCACGGCCATGTCCGCCTGATCATCCGCAATCGCTTGAGCATTCCGCCAGACGCGGTCCAGATGGGCCAGATCATGAGCCGGATCGGTTTGCATACGCTGCGCGACGATGCCGCGCAGGCGTGTGCGCAGATCAGCCGATATGTCCACGGTTCTCGCCAATCTGGCCTCGGTGCAGCAGCAGATGGTCAAGGATCACGCAAGCCATCATCGCCTCACCCACCGGCACGGCGCGGATACCGACGCAAGGGTCGTGGCGGCCTTTAGTAATGATCTCGGTTTCCTCGCCGGATTTGGTGATCGTCTTGCGCGTGGTCAGTATTGACGAGGTCGGTTTGACCGCAAAGCGCACCACAACGTCCTGTCCGGTCGAGATGCCACCCAGAATGCCGCCCGCATGGTTCGAGCTGTATTGAGGGCCGTTCTGGCCCATGAAAATCTCATCCGCATTGGCCTCACCGGTCAGTTCGGCGGCAGCCATGCCTTCGCCGATCTCGACGCCTTTGACTGCGTTGATCGACATCATCGCGGCGGCCAGATCAGTGTCTAACTTGGCGTATATCGGTGCGCCCAGCCCGGCGGGGACGCCGCGCGCGACGACTTCAACGATCGCACCGACCGAGTTGCCGGACTTGCGCAGATCATCCAAATAGGCGGCCCAGTCCTCGGCGGCTTGGGCGTCAGGCGTCCAGAAGGGGTTCTGTTCGATCTGCGACCAGTCGAAATTGGCGCGGTCGAATTTGTGCGGGCCGATCTGGGTCATGTAGCCGGTGATCTGCACATTGGGTGCGATCTGTTTGATCGCTTCGCGCGCCAGCCCTCCAGCCGCGACGCGCGAGGCGGTTTCACGGGCCGAGCTGCGCCCTCCGCCGCGATAGTCGCGGATGCCGTATTTCTGCCAGTACGTGATATCGGCATGTCCCGGGCGGAACTTCTCCATGATATCACCGTAGTCTTTTGAGCGCTGATCGGTGTTCTCGATCATCAACTGAACCGGCGTGCCAGTGGTCTGACCTTCGAACACGCCCGAGAGGATTTTGACCTGATCAGGTTCGCGCCGTTGGGTGGTGAATTTGTTCTGCCCCGGTTTGCGCTTGTCCAGCCAGAGCTGGATCATCGCCTCGTCGATCTGCACGCCGGGAGGGCAGCCGTCGACCGTCGCGCCCAAAGCGGGCCCGTGGCTTTCGCCCCAGGTGGTGACGCGGAAGAGGTGTCCAAAGCTGTTCATCGACATGGGGCGGGCTCCTTTGCGGGGTTGTGATTAGCGGGGAGAGCCTTTGGCCTCAAGTGGATTTGCGTTTGAAATGGGGGAAGGGGCTCTGCCCCCGTCGCGCAAGCGCGCCTCCCCCGAGGTATTTTCAAACAGAAGAAGGATCAGGTTGCGTTGATCGTTTGACGGGTTTTCGTGATGTTGAGGGCGGCGTTGGCAGCCTCGCGCCCTTTTTGCACGAAGTGGTCGCGGTAGATGGCGTTGTGGTGGTCGGTTTCCTGATATTGGTGTGGGGTGAGCGAGACCGACAGCACCGGAACGCCGGTGTCGAGGCTTGCGCGCATCAGGCCATCAACCACCGCCTGGGCCACGAAATCGTGACGGTAGATGCCTCCATCAACCACGAAGGCAGCGCAGGCGACGGCTGCGTATTGACCGGTTTGGGCCAAATCACGCGCGATCAGGGGCATTTCAAACGCGCCGGGGACGTCGAACACGTCAACCTGATCGGCTGGGATGAGTTCCACAAACCCCTCGAGCGCGCGGTCAACGATATCGGAGTGCCAGTTGGCTTTGACGAAAGCATAGCGGGTGTGTGTCATCATGATCTCCTTAGCAAAACAGACACTTCACCCAAGGCGATCACGAGCAGACACGCCGTATCACCGACGCATCTGGCACGTTCTCTTTCATCCGGACTTTAACCGTCGGCTCTGGCCTCTCACCAGATCTGCTGACACCCTTTGGTAAACACTGCGGGGCCGCTCGCGGGCTTACGGGTCGTCGCCCGCATACCGCCGGTGGGGAATTTCACCCCGCCCTGAGAACGAGGCGGACCTTGCATAGATTGGGCCTCCTCTGCAAGAGATTTGGCAGGAGGAATCTCATGCACCCGAATCCCGCATTTCGCGCTGAGGAGATCAGCCGACATATTGCGTTTGCCCGCGAACGCGCCTTTGGCGTTTTGGCCGTGTCGACGGATGCCGCGCCTTTGATCAGCCACGTGCCATTTCTTTTGTCCGAAGATGGCACGGTGGCGGAGCTACATCTTGTCCGCTCGAATCCGATTGTCCGGCTTTTGAAGACGCCGCAGGCAGCGCGAATCGCGGTTTCTGGTCCGGACAGCTATGTCTCGCCCGATTGGTATGGGGTGAGCGATCAGGTGCCGACATGGAACTATGTCGCCGTTCATCTGATCGGCGTTCTGGAACTGCGCCGGGCGGATGAGATGCGAGACCTGTTGGACCGGCAGTCGGCGTTTTTCGAAGACCGGCTACGCCCGAAGCCGCCCTGGCACAGCGGCAAGATGGATGACGACGCGCTGGAGCGGATGATGCGGATGATTCTGCCCTGCCGGATGCGGGTCGAGGATATTCAGGGCACGTGGAAGCTGAACCAGAACAAACCCGATGACGTTCGGATGCGGGCGGCAGAGCAGGTCGGGAATTTTGGAATCGGCTCGGCAGTGCAGGCCTTGCAGGCGTTGATGCGCGCTGTAGAGCCCTCGGGGAAATGACGGCTTTTGTTTTCTTCAACCTGCTGTAAGGTCGGCCCAAACAAAGGAGTGCGCGCATGAAACTCTATCACAGTCTAACTTCGCCTTACGTCCGTAAGGTCATGGTTTTGTTGCATGAAACAGAGCAGCTGGAGGATGTTGTGTTGGAAACGGTGGCAGGTACACCTTTGGCTCCGGCAGGGCCCTTAATCGGCAAGGCTCCTTTGACCAAGGTTCCGGCGCTGGAGCGGCCCGACGGCCCGACCCTATTCGACAGTCGCGTGATCTGCGCCTTTCTGGATGACCGCGCCGGGGGGCGGTTTTATCCCGAGGGTGCGCGGCGCTGGGATGTTCTGACGCTTGAGGCACTGGCAGATGGCGTTCTGGATGCCGCGCTTCTGATGACCTACGAAAGCCGGCTGCGTCCCGAAGACAAGCAATGGGATGAGTGGGTCGATTCGCAATGGGTCAAGGTCGAGCGCGCCTGTGCCGTCCTGAACCAGCGTTGGATGGCACATCTGTCGGGGCCGCTGGACATGGGGCAAGTGGCTGTGGGATGCGCGCTGGGCTATCTGGATCTGCGCCACGATGCGCGGGGCTGGCGCAAGGGCAATGATGCCCTCGCAACCTGGTTTGCCGAGTTTGATGCGCGCCCGAGCATGGTCGCCACGCGCCCGGTGACGTAAACCTTACTGGCTGAACGTCGCCAGATAGGCGGCGATGTCGTCCGCGCCTTTCTTGAGCTTCACACTCATATTGGGGCGGGCGGTATCGTCCTGCAGGTACTCTTTGATGAACCCGATCGGGTCTTCGGAGTAAGCGGCGATGTTTTCCTCGGTCCAGACAAGACCTGCGTCACCGGCGCGGATCATGTCGTCGGTGAACATGCCGATGGGCAGGCGTTCGCTGCCATAGCGATAGTCGTTCTCGGATCCGGCGGTGCGGCCCACAACCCCGTATAGGTTGGGGCCTGTGATGCCGCCTTTGACCAGAACCTCGCCATCCTTGATGATCGCGTGGCAGGCCGAGCAGCGGTTGTAGAGTTTTTCGCCTTTGGCGGGGTCTCCGGCCGCGGTGGCTTGGGTCGAAATAGAAATCGTTAACAGAACGGCGGCCAAGTGGGTCTTTGACATGGGGTGTCTCCTGATCGGCGTTCGCGCGAAACCGGGCATCAGGTATTCGCGCAATAAGTGCAACAGGAAACAGCCTCGTTCGCGGCGCGAAAAATCGTCTATTTCAGGCATATGATTTGTTGCTGAACAAACCCGGTTTCGGATGTCGGATTTTTCAGATTTTCGCACCAATGCGACCCGCTTATGCTGTCGGTCCGGGTTCGCTGACCCCGGTCAGATCGGGGTCACAGGGCGCGAATCAAATGGGGCTGATTCGACGCGTCGTCGAAACATGAGGGCGAGAAACATCAAAAAGACTGCCCCGCGCGATGATAAATTACGCAGATGCGGCGTATTGCGCATTCAACACCGCTGGACGAATACTATTCTGCTCGGTAGAGAATTCCGCTAAGACCCGGCATCCGTGCCGGGTTCCAGCTATTGGCCCGTTCGCACGGGCGCTAGACAATCGGAGAAAACCTCGTGTCCCACGTAGAAGACCACGAAGGCACCCGCAGAGATTTCCTGTACTACGTCGCGGGCGGCGCAGGGGTCGTAGCGACCGGTGCTGCGGTATGGCCTATGATCAATCAGATGAACCCGTCGGCGGATGTGCAGGCTCTGTCCTCGATCCGTACGGATGTAAGCGGGGTTGAGCCGGGTACACAGCTGACGGTCAAGTGGCTGGGTAAACCGGTCTTCATCCGTCACCGCACCGGCGCTGAAATCGTCGAAGCGCAGCAGCAGGACGAAGAAGCGGTAGGTAACCTGCCTGACCCGCTGGCCCGGAACTTCAACATCAACGCCGATGCACCCGCGACCGACGCAAACCGCGTCATGCCATCGCCCGAAGGCGAGGCAGAGGGCGCGTGGATCGTTCAGATGGGCGTTTGTACCCACCTGGGCTGCGTGCCTCTGGGTGATGCAGGCGACTTTGGCGGCTGGTTCTGCCCCTGCCACGGCTCGCACTACGATCTGGCAGGCCGGATCCGCAAAGGCCCCGCGCCTGAGAACCTGCCGATCCCACCGGTCGAGTGGGTCGACGCTTCAACCATTAAACTCGGCTAAGGGAGACCCAACTTATGTCCGGCATTCCCCACGATCACTACGAGCCGAAGTCAAACGGCGAAAAGTGGCTGCACAGCCGCCTTCCCATTGTCGGCCTGATGTACGACACCCTGATGATCCCCACGCCCAAGAACCTGAACTGGATGTGGATCTGGGGCATCGTTCTGGCCTTCTGCCTGGTGCTGCAAATCGTCACCGGCATCATGCTGGTTATGCACTACACGCCGCATGTCGATCTGGCCTTTGCCAGCGTCGAACACATCATGCGCAATGTGAATGGCGGTTACTTCATCCGCTACCTGCACATGAACGGCGCATCGCTGTTCTTTGTCGCGGTCTACATTCACATGTTCCGTGGTCTCTACTACGGCTCATACAAAGCCCCGCGTGAGATCACGTGGATCATCGGTATGCTGATCTACCTGATGATGATGGGCACAGCCTTCATGGGCTACGTTCTGCCTTGGGGTCAGATGTCCTTCTGGGGTGCGACCGTGATCACCGGCCTGTTTGGTGCGATCCCGTTTGTGGGTGATGCGCTGCAGACATGGCTGCTGGGCGGACCCGCTGTGGATAACGCCACGCTGAACCGCTTCTTCTCGCTGCACTATCTGCTGCCGTTCATTATTGCGGCGCTGGTTATCGTGCATATCTGGGCCTTCCACACCACCGGCAACAACAACCCCACGGGTGTTGAAGTGCGTCGCGGCTCAAAGGCCGAGGCTGAGAAAGACACGCTGCCCTTCTGGCCGTATTTCGTGATCAAGGATCTGTTCGCTCTGGCGGTCATCCTTGTCGTGTTCTGGGCCATCGTGGGCTTTATGCCGAACTATCTGGGCCACCCCGATAACTATATCGAGGCCAACCCGCTTGTGACGCCTGCACATATCGTGCCCGAATGGTACTTCCTGCCGTTCTACGCGATCCTGCGCGCCTTCACCGGTGAGGTCTGGGTTGTTCAGTTCGCCAGCTTCATCACCGGCGGCATCATTGATGCGAAATTCTTCGGTGTTCTGGCGATGTTCGGTGCGATCCTGGCCATGGCTCTGGCGCCCTGGCTGGACACCTCGACTGTGCGTTCAGGTCGGTATCGTCCGATGTTCAAATGGTGGTTCTACCTGCTGATTATCGACTTCTTTGCTCTGATGTGGCTGGGTGCGATGCCCGCGGAAGAACCCTATGCGACCTTCTCGCTGATCGCCTCTGCGTACTGGTTTGCGTATTTCCTCGTAATCCTGCCGCTGCTTGGCGTGATCGAGAAACCTCTGGCCCCGCCTGAGACCATCGAAGAAGACTTCAACGCGCATTATGGCAAGGCTGACGCCGACGCCACGCCGGCCGAGTAAGAAGAGGGACCGGAAACATGTTCAAGAAACTTGCAATCGGCGCTGCGTTTGCCCTGGCCCTTACCCCTGCCGCTTCCTTTGCGGCAGGCGACTACGACACTCATATCGAGGATTTCGACTTCTCGTTTGAGGGTCCGTTTGGAACCTGGGATCAGAACCAGCTGCAACGCGGTCTTCAGGTCTATACCGAAGTCTGCGCGGCCTGCCACGGCCTGCAATACGTTCCTTTGCGCGATCTGGAAGCGCTGGGTTACAGTGAAGAGCAGGTGATCACTTATGCGGCGGACAATTTCGAGGTTTTCGACCCCGAATTGGACGATTTCCGCCCGGCGATCCCGACTGACCACTTCCCGGCGAACAACGGTGTTGGCGCGCCGGACCTGAGCCTGATGGCCAAAGCGCGCGCGGGTTTCCACGGCCCCTACGGTCTTGGCATCAACCAGCTGGTCAAAGGCATGGGCGGCGCGGAATACATCGCCTCTCTGCTGGACGGCTACACTGGTGAGGAGAAGGAAGAGGCAGGCACGATCCTTTACGAAAACAAGGCCTTCCCCGGAGGCTGGATTTCGATGGGCCCGCCGCTGTCCGAAGATCAGGTTGAATTCGCCGATGGCCACGCGGCCACCGTCGAAGCGATGTCCGAAGACGTTGCAGCCTTCCTGATGTGGGCTGCGGAGCCTAAGCTGACCGACCGCAAGAACGCTGGTTTCGTCGGCGTGATCTTCCTGACCGTCCTGTCGGTGCTGCTATATCTGGTGAACAAGCGTCTGTGGGCGCCGCACAAGGGCAAGCTGCGCGAGCAGTGAAGCTTTTGAGCTTTTGAAATTGAAAACCCCCGCGCCTTTCAGGTTGCGGGGGTTTTTCTTTTTGAAGGAGCAGAGGGGCCAGCCCCTCTTGGCCTACGGCCAATTCACCCCGAGATATTTTTGGCCAGATGAAGAGTGGATCAGGCTTGAAGCTGGGTTGCTGTTTGCCCTGTGATCGTCGCGGTGACGATCTGGCCTTCGGGATGGGGCGCGTCGAAACTGACCTCGGTGAATTGTTCGGTGCGGCCCATATGCGGGTTTTCCATCAGGATGTGATGGGTTTGACCGATTTGGGCCGAGAGGTGTTTGGCGACCTGCGCCTCCCCGGCTGTGCGCAGGCGCGCAGCGCGGTCCTTGATGATCTTGCCGTTGACCTGCTGTGGGATTCGTGCCGCTGGCGTGCCTTCGCGTTTGGAGTAGGGGAAGACATGCAGCCAGGTCAGGTTGCAGTCCGTGACCAGTTTGAGGGAGTTTTCGAAATGCGCCTCGGTTTCCGTTGGGAAGCCAGCGATGATGTCGGCGCCAAAGGTCATGTCGGGCCGCAGGCTGCGCGCCTCTTCGGTGAAACGGATGGCGTCATCGCGCAGGTGGCGGCGTTTCATCCGCTTCAGGATCAGGTCGTCGCCATGCTGCAGGGACAGGTGCAGATGCGGCATCAGGCGAGGCTCGGTCGCGATGGCGTGCATCAGGTTTTCGTCCACCTCGATCGAATCGATCGAGCTGATGCGCAGTCGCGGCAGGTCCGGCACGAGCTTCAGAATGCGCATGACCAGATCGCCCAGTTTGGGCTGCGCAGGCAGATCCGCGCCCCATGAGGTCAGGTCAACGCCGGTCAGGACAACCTCGTTATAGCCTTTGTCGATCAGCCGTTTGATCTGATCCACGACTACTCCAGCCGGCACACTGCGAGAGTTCCCGCGGCCATAGGGGATGATGCAGAAGGTACAGCGATGATCACAACCATTCTGGACCTGCACATAGGCGCGCGAGCGGGTTCCGAACCCGTCAATCAGGTGCCCTGCCGTTTCAGTGACCGACATGATGTCATCGACCTGAACGGTTTCGGTTTCGCCGATGAAGTCAGCCGCCATGCCTTTCCAGGTATCAGGCTGCATCTTCTCGGTATTGCCGATCACCGCATCAACCTCGTCCATGGCCGAGAAGGTCTGCGGTTCCGTCTGCGCAGCGCATCCGGTCACGATCAGGCGCGCATTGGGGTTTTCGCGGCGCAGCTTGCGAATCTCTTGCCGCGCCTTGCGAACCGCCTCGGCTGTCACGGCGCAGGTGTTCACGATCACCGCATCTTGCAGACCCGCTTGCTGAGATAGCTCTTTCATCGCCTCAGTCTCATAGGCGTTCAGGCGACAGCCCAGAGTGGTGAATTTCGGGGCGCTCATCCCAGTGACCTCAGAAATTCAGGGGTGAGAGTGCCCGAGAAAACATAGCAGGTCGGCCCGGTCATCCAGACGCCATCATCGCGCCAATCGATCCAGATAGTGCCGCCGTCCAGCTCGATCTGCACCTTGCGTCCCGTCAGACCGCGCCGGGCCGCAGCAACGGCCGTTGCGCAGGACGAAGACCCTGAGGCCAGCGTGATGCCCACGCCACGCTCCCAGACGCGCATACGGATGTGGTCCGGTCCGATCACCTGCGCCACCTGCACATTGGTGCGTTCGGGGTAAAGGGGGTGGTGTTCGTATCGCGCGCCGAACTCGGCCAGGGGAATCGCTTCGGCGTCGTCCACAAAAAACGTGCAATGGGGGTTGCCCATGCCGGTCGCCGAGGGTGTGCCCTCAATCGGGAGTTCCAGCGTTTCCATCTCTTCGCCCAGCGGTATGTCCTGCCAGTCCAGTTGAGGCTGTCCCATATTGACCGAGGTCAGGCCGTTGCCTGCATCCTGCGCGTATAAAGTGCCGCGTTCTGTCGTCAGGGTCAGGTCTGTTTTGCCGCTTTCTTCCATCAGGAAACGGGCGATACAACGCGTTGCGTTCCCGCAAGCGGCTGAGGTCGAACCGTCTGCGTTGTAGAACACGAGATGCGCGTCGGCCGCTCCGTTTTCGATTACGGCCAGTTGGTCGAATCCCACACCAAACTGGCGGTGTCCGATTCCCTTTGCCAACGCAGCGCTGATCGGCGTCGCCTGCGCGCGCGCGTCGACAATAACGAAGTCATTGCCCAGCCCGTGCATCTTCATGAAGGGCAAACCGGTATCGAGTCTCTGTTGCATGGCGGGCATATAACGTTGGTCCTGCGATGAATCCACCCTGTGGCGTCGATTCCTGAAAAAAGGGCTTGACCCCCCTGCACCACCTGCCTAATTAGGCCGCCTATCGGGTCGCCGGAAACACTGATTACTCTGGCGAAACGAGGTGCAAAATAAGGTCTTGAACCCGGTCGGGAAAATGCCTTAAAGAGCGCCACGGATCGTAAAGATCCAGACAAAAGAGTGGGCCGTTAGCTCAGTTGGTAGAGCAACTGACTTTTAATCAGTGGGTCGCAGGTTCGAATCCTGCACGGCTCACCACTTTTCATAGTGGCAGATGACACGAAGTTTGTCTCTTTCGACAGGGGTTTGCCGCTTTTTAGCGCTGATCAATAGAATCTGTTCATCGTGAACTATTTGCCTGCCGTGGATTTGGGCGTTCTCGATGGTTTTCAGACAAAAACCGCGTTCACAAGCGCATCAGCTTGCCGCGGCTTCTGAACTATTTCATTTGGCTTGTGTCTCTTGTTCTACATTCTCGGTCCTCCGTTTCTCAAACATATCGGTAGTCCAAATAAATGGGGCATTACAGAGCACTGATACGGCTCCCTATGGGTTAGGACGCTATGGTTCTGCAGTAGTTCACGTCATTAAAAAAATTAGAGCTAAAGTCTAAAATTCTTAGCAGCTAGTAGCGAATATGTGGGTCGGACGCGATTGTGTTCAGCCATAGTAAGGCGGTGCAAGCAGGTTGACCTTTTAAAGTGGCCGCAAAAAATTGGCTTGGCGGGATTGGTTGCGCTGAAATCAAGTCGCCCTCGTGACACGTAGCCATCAAATTAATGCCGGAATGATTAGCTAGTTCCCCAACATGACTACGATTGAAACAATTGATGAATATCCGTCTCGTAACGTGGATTGCGCAATAGTCGCAGTTGGCGCAATCACATTCGCCGCTCTCTGCGTCCTCTATTGGCCATTTGTGGCTGATGATGCATATATCGTCGGGCGATATGCGCAAAACGCTGCAGCAGGAAACGGGCTGGTTTATAATATTGGTGAGCGGGTTTCTGCACTTACCTCACCGTTGCACGGACTGCTGGAAACGGGACTAGCATATTTCGGTTTCGATCCAGTCGCGAGCTATCGGGTCGTTGCACCGATGCTAGTACTCGCAGGCTGGCTTGCGGCAATACGCGAGACTGGGCTACGCGGACCAGCGCTTGTGTTTTTCACCGCTTTGTCGCTGTTTTCTCCATTCGTCGTGCTTTGGACTGTTGGTGGTTTGGAGACGCCGATACTGTCCTGCCTCGCAACGCTGTTTATATCGCGCCTTGTCGTAGTGTCTCGAATGGGTGCCGCGGAAGGGCGCGACTTTGTTTGGCTCGGATTTTTGGCCGCGCTGATGTTCCTGACCCGCTACGATAGCGTTCTTGTTACCGGACCGGTCTTGCTGGCTATTGTCATGGTCGAGTACCGCCGCCCGACTCTTTGGGGCAGCGCCGCGCTGTGCGTTATTATGGCATCAAGTTGGCTGAAATTCTCAGCCCTTTACTATGGCGATATTTTACCAACCTCGTTCTACGTCAAATTGGCTTTTGGTGGACGTGTCGCCCTCGACAGCCTTTCAGCCCTTCTCAACTTTGCCGTCCTATCCGGTGTAGGTTTCATAGTGCTCTTTACGTGGTCCAAGCCGTCAGCAGAGCGCACACCACTATCAAAAGCAATCCTCAGAGGAGCATCCATCAGTGCAGTTATTTTTCTGATTTACGCGAGCCGAGCATCTGGTCAGCATATGATGTTTGGCTACCGTCTGTTCGTGCCATACCTCATGGGCGTTAGCCTGGTGTTATCGCAGGCGCTTGCAAAACCTCGCCCTGTGTTGGCCGCGTTGGTTGTCGGATATCAGGCCATCATGGTTGCGGTCGTTGCTTTTGTCGGAATAAACCCCGCGCCGTTAACAAAGTTACCTCCACTAAACCGGGCATACGTGGAGTATGAGTACATTACACCCGCGACATACGGGCAGTTCATGGACATGCTGCGTAACGATGCCGAAGCAATTAAGGCGCATTGGCGAGAAGCAGGTATCAAGGGCACGCCGCGCATCTACCTGCGTACCGGTGGCACGGGATATTGGTTGCCGGATTTCTATGTCTACGAAACACTGGTCTCCTATCGTCATGACTGCGGTGTGCCGACGCTATCAATGATCAACGCATCGCAATACATGCAGCAGCTTGGGTTCAGTCTTTCCGGCACTGTCGTTGAGGATCGCGGGCGCGAACGCGACGATATCCCGAATGACGCGCCACTTCTCTTCGCAACGACTATGGACTGGATGGGCCCGGAAGTGACGGGCTATCTGTTCGGTCCAGAACCGAAGCCACTGCACCTAGGCCCGCAAGTTGTGTCGAAGTGCATTCACGGATCTCAGCCGTCCAATAATCAGGGTTGACCCAACGGTCCCCGCCGTCAATGCAACTCGTCTGAGTTATTTTAGTGATCACCGAGGCGGGCTGGGAGGCTGCTGGATCGTTCACAATAACCAGAACCGGCATAGACCCGTTCCCACCTGTATCCGTCCGTTTGGCGAACGCTGGCGGGCATACGCTGAATATGCAGGTCGGAGAACTGAAGCACGACTGTAAAGCGGCGGCCGGGGGCCTGCCTTATTCAGTTGTAATGAGTGCCTCCATACCCCCAACCGACTAACAACGCTAACACCGACTTTTTGCCGGGATGCCAGTTGTAGTTGCTGTTAGTGTTGTAATGGCCATTAGGGTTGTAGGAGGTCTTACCTCTCTGAAATGGTCTTCCGCTATATTTGGGAACACGGAGGAAACACATGGCCAACAAGCGACCAAAGCCTGAAGGGACTGTCACAAATTTACGGCAGGTAGAAGTTCTGACTGGGCAAGGTATGCTGCATTTGGATGCGATCCAGCAGCTTGGCGTGACTAAATAGACTTACTACCGATGGAAGACGTAGCACGGTGGAGTGGGCACGGACCAATTGAAGGAGCTGATGCCAGGTTTCTGAGGATCGGTTTTATCTCCGCCAAAACGGAAAGCGCTTGAGGTAGAAGTGCCGGTCAGTGACACCACCTTTGGTTGCTTGTAAAAATTACACTTATATTTAAACGTGTTGAATGGCGACTTTCCAGTGGATTTCCGCCTGCGGAATTCGAAAAAATTGGCAGATTCAGCTAGATTTGCTATCCTTTGACCAAAGGGCGTCAGAAACCCGGGGGCAAAAATCGAGCAGAAATCAGGCAAATCTTCACAGGTGGTGTGGGTCAAAATACCCGAGCATCTCAATGGCACTCGGCGCGGGTTGTTTTTCTTGTGGGCCGAGGTCGAGCGTGCTCAGGTGGAGGCCAAGGCCGCGCCACCGCCCTCTGAGCCACGCGCACCTGAGGCGAACAAGATATTCGGTTGGGTTGATGAGTTTATCTTCTATGACCGCGACAGGGCTGAGCAGCCGGATCAGCGCGCCGAGGCCCCGTCGGGCCGTCACAGTTTCTCGAAGAACAGGATGACCTCGCCTATACGAACGCCAAAACGCGAAACATAGGCACGGTTCAGCAGACGGTCATCTTCCAGAAGCCACATCCAGTCGTCAAAGTTCACACGCATGGTGCCCTCTTTGATCGGCAGGTCGATCTTGTATTTCCAGTTGAACGTATCTCCACGCTCAATCCCGTCAGCAACACCCAACACGCCCGGCGCGGTGCCGGTCCAGGTGTCGTCGCCGGTTTTAGTCAGGGTCCAGATGCGCTGTTCGGTTGCGCCATCATCGTAGACGAAATCCTCGACCAGGGTCAGGGTTTCTCCGTCCCAGGTGCCGTCGATCTCAACCGTGAAACGACGCGGTACATTGCCCAGAATGTCTTGGAACTGACCATAGGCCACGGTCTTGCCTTCGAAGAACTCCTCGAGGTTCAGCTGCCGATCGGACAGAAAGCTTTTGGGTACCCGCGGTTTGGCCGAGCAGGCCGCAAGCAGTGTCAGGCTGGCGATTGCGATCAGAGAGATCAGAAAACGCAACCGGGTCATTGCAGCGGCCTGTTTTCAGCGTCCGCATCATACCCGTTTGCGCCGGGTACATGTGCGGTCTGCACCTCGGGAGCGGGTCGCATGGTTGCTACCAGTTCAGCCACCTTGAGGCCGAATTTGCGCATCTCTGAGCGGTTCATAATCGCTCCGTTTTCGGTCAGGTACATCCAGTCGGTGACGTCCAGCGTGTGCCCTCCGGCGTCTTCGGGCAGGATGATCCGGTAGGACAGCTTGACGGTCGAGCCCGAGATCACGCCTTTTCCCTCACCGACGATATCGTCTGCCGTGGCCGTGAACGTGTTGCCGGTGCCCAATGTCAGATACCACTTTCGGGTCATCTGTTTACCGTTGGAATAGGTGAACCACTCTGCCAGAGTGCCCGTGTTTCCATCCCATTCACCGACCATTCGGGCAACAAAGCTGTTCGACATCTTGCCGTTGGGGCCATAGATCAGCCCCTCGGACAGGATATCTCCGTTCAGGTGTTTGGTCAGGGAAAACTCTGGCCCCGTTCCCGAATAGTCAGCCGGGGATTGTGAGCGAAAGCTCAGGAACCGTCTTTTGACCGCCACGATAACGAGGATGGCGAGCAAAATCACAACAAGCGTATTCATTTAGCTGGGACCTCCGTAGGCAGGGTCAAGACCATCCCGAATGCGCCCAGCTTTAGGATGCAGGGCAGCAGGGCATAGGCGAATGTGAGCGTGTTCAGAGCCTGTGCCGAGTTGGCTTGACCGGGTGAAAAGCCGCTGCGTTCCAGCAGGGGCAGGGTGAAAAAGGCAGCGAGCGCAAGGCCCAGCTTGCCAGCAAAAGACCAGATGCCAAACGCGGCGGAGGCATTCAGCCCCGCGCGTGTCAGCACCACGGAAAACATGGCGGGCAGGATCACGATATCCGCTCCTGCGGCTGCGCCCGAGGCCAGGCAGATCAGGGCAAAGGCAGTCAGCTCTCCGGCTGAGAGGGTGGCCGCGCCGATGAAGGAGGCGATGCCCAGCGGCATGGCGATCATCAGGGTCTGTTTCGGGCCGATCCGATTGCTGAGTCGCGCCCAGAGGGGCACGCTGGCCCCGGCGCTTAGGAAAAACAGGATCAGTAATGGGCCGGCCATTCCGGAAAGTTGCAGTTTGTCCTCGACGAAGAACAGAAATAGCGTGGCGGTCAGGGCTACCGGCAGGCTGTTGATCAGCGCCAGAACCAGCAGGCGGAGGGCGCCGGATTGTCCGAGCGCGGTGAACGAGATGCCCTCGCCCGTGATCGGGGTGCGTCGCCACATTGGTATGGTGACGATCAGGGTTAGCAACGCCAGCGCGCCCAGAAACAGGCCAAAGGCGGGATAGCCCTGTCCCTGCGCGCCGAAAGCAACGAAGAGGGCCGGAGCGCTGGCGGCCAGAACGACGCCGGTCAGTTGCCCGCCTTCGCGGAAGGCGGCGAGGCGCATCAACTCTTGCGGGTCGGCCTGTTTGGCCAAAGTTGCGCTGCGACCGTAAAGCAGGATGGTGCCCAGGCTGTAGGCCGAAAACAGAAGTACGAGGATGGCGACCAGCGCGCCGACGCTGGCCCCATCCGGCAGGCCGAACAGCAGCGGAAACCCGACCGCCAGCCCAAGCGCCGCCAGAGCTGCAAACAGCAGCTGCGCTCCCGGCCAGCGGTCGATGGCCCAGCCGATCAGCGGGTCTTGCACCAGATCGACCAGTCGGATCACCAGCAGCACGGTTCCGATCACCCCAAGGCCAATGCCCAAATTCACCGCCGCAAAGCGCGGCAGGTGAATATAGAGCGGGATACCCGCCGCAGCGAGCATCAGCGCATAAAGGCTGACCCGGGGATACAGCATCACTGTCCCTTCAACTGCCGTGTAAAACTGGCGGACCGAGTGTTGTCGCCAAGAAAAATCGACATGAACGATTTCTTGATGCCGGTGTTGGTTAGTGTGCAGGTTTGTGCACCATTGCGCCAAAACCCAACTTTGTTAGGTCCTTCGGATATGGCCAGATAGCTGTCACCTTTGCTGACTGCTTGAAAGCAGGCCTCTAGCTGGGCCTTTGTCGGCGCGGGATTGCCTTGCCTTGCCATCTCATCCAGCGTCGACTCTACAAGAGCCTTTTGTGCGAGGTTTTTTCGATAAGTCAGTTGCAACCCGAAATCCTCGGTCCAATTGAATGCCGCTCCAGCAGGCGTGAATAGCTTGGCGTCATAGACAGGCAGGCCCAAGAACCTAAATGTCGAGCTGCCCAAAAGCTTGGGATCACTCAGTTCGTTGGACAGAGGCGACGCCACTGCCCCACCACTCGACAGTAAGGCGATCGACAGCAGCGCCGCGCGCAAAGTGGGTTTATTCGGCGGCCACATGGATGGCCGGATCTTTTTCAAGAATGCCATTGTCAGCTCCGGTAATGTGCGGGGCGCCACGCAAGCGTTCGACGACATGCATCGCGCTGGCGATCCCGTCTTCGTGAAACCCGTGCCGGTTATAAGCTCCGGCGTACCAGGTGTGATTTTGTCCCTGCATGTCGCGAATTTGCCCCTGCGCTTTCAGCGCGGCTCTATCGAAAACCGGGTGGGCAAACTCGACTTGGTCATAAATCTTGTCCTCGGCAATTTGCGAAGACGCGTTCAACGATACAAAGAGCGGATCGCTGTCCGGGATGTTCTGCAAGCGGTTCATCCAATAGGTCACGCCGACATCCCCGGCTTGCGAGCGATAGGTCCAGCTGGACCAGCAGGCGCGCCGCTTTGGCATCTGGCTTTCGTCACAATGCAGGATCGCGTGATTGGGCTGATAGCGGATCGCGCCAAGGGCCGCGGCCTCATCCGCCGTGGCATTGTCGCCCAGAATGGCCAGCGACTGGTCCGAGTGGGTCGCAAGGATGATCTCGTCAAACTGATCGGCGTGGCCCTGGCTTGTAACCGTTACGCCGGTCTCATTCCGCTGTACGTTATCTACCGGAGCCGCAAGACGGATGTCGCATCCGCGCGACCGCAGCGCGGCATCTATCCGGCGCACATATTCAATGCTGCCACCTTTTACCGTATACCACTGATGCTGGTTAGCGCGCCCGCTGGCCAGCAGGGCGTGGTTGCGGAAGAACTGCACCAGTGAGCGGGCCGGAAATTGATCCACAAACTCAACCGGCGTGGACCAGATCGCGCCGCACATCGGCATCAGGTAGTTGTGGCGGAACCAATGACCCAGACGCATCTGGTCCACCAGTTCTCCGATGGTTGTGTCATCATCCTTCGCCGCATCCGGGGCCTCTTTACTGAAGCGCAGAATGTCCGAGATCATCTTGTAGTAAGACGGGCGCAGCAGGTTGCGTTTCTGAGCTGTCAGAGTGCGCAGCGTGTTCAACCCGTATTCAATGCGGCCATTATCGATGGTCGCGCCAAAGCTCATCTCGCTTTTCTCGACGGGGACGTTCAGCTCATCAAACAGCTTGGTCAGGTGGGGGTAGGTCGCATAGTTGAAGACGATAAAGCCGGTATCGACCGGTTGATCTCCGTTTTTGCCCGCCATCACGGTTCGGGCATGCCCGCCAAGGCGCGGTTCGGCCTCATAAACGGTAATATCGTGCTGTTCTGAAAGGTAGTAAGCTGCGGATAATCCTGAAATGCCTGCACCTATTACTGCGATTTTCTTGCGCTCGCCTCGCGTTTCGTCGAACATGTGATCCCCTTAAGTGCGACATTTATCTAGGGATACGTAGCAGGTTCTGACGCGGATCAATCAGGTTAGATTATATTTCCCAACGCACTATATTGTGACTTCGTGGCAATATTCCCTCAGCTGGGGATGATCCGACCGGTTGGCTTGGTCGTAAAATATACATGATAGCTGAAGCAGAACCGAAACCGCGCATAGGGCGTTGTTTCATGGTTCCACGATAGGGCAGGCATGACCGGTTTCGAAGGAAAGACGTATTGGATTGTAGGCGCGAGCGAAGGGCTCGGGCGCGCTTTGGCGCAAGCGCTCAGCGAGCGTGGTGCGCATCTCGTCCTGTCGGCGCGCAATGCGGATCGGTTGGCCGAGATCTGCGCAACCCTTCCCAATGCGCGCGCAGTGCCTTTTGACGTGACCGATCTTGAGGCCGTGCGCCGTGCCGTGGCTGAAGTCGGAGAGGTCGATGGTCTTGTCTATAACGCCGGAGCCTACGAGCCGATGCGGACCGGTGATTGGGATACCGAGGCGGTTTTGTCGATGACCGACGTGAACTACACTGGTGCCCTTAGGGTGTTGGGTGAGACCGTGCCGGGCTTCGTGAGCGCCGGACGCGGGGATATCACTCTAATCGGTTCTCTGTCCGGTTATCGCGGTTTGCCTGCGGCGGTGGGCTATGCGGCCAGTAAGGCGGCCTTGGTCTCGCTGGCCGAGACCATGCGATTTGATCTGGCGGGTACGGGCGTGACGGTTCGGATCGTCAATCCCGGCTTTATCAAAACCCGCCTGACCGAGAAGAACAACTTCAAGATGCCCATGCTGATGTCGGCTGAAGACGCTGCGGAGCGTGTGATCAAAGCGATGTCGCGCCGCCGGTTCCGCACCGATTTTCCAGCTCCGTTTTCCTGGGTGATCCGGTTGCTGGACTATCTGCCCGACATCCTGATTTATCGCGGAAAATAGACCCTAATTTGGTCTTCTAGCCAAATTGCCCCTGGCAGAACCAGCCTGCGGACATGGTGCCGCCGTGGCCATAAAACAGCCAGAGCCTCTCCCCCTGTTCGGTCACCACAACCCAGTAATCGCGCACGCCGCTGCGCCAGTTGGGGTCATCCAGCCACCATTCCGGCGCGATCCGTTCCGGGCCGGTGGCTTGTGCCAATTGCCAATCACGCCCGCGCCAGCGAAAGGCGGAGGGCACATCCGGGGTTTCCGGGGCTATTACCGGCTCGGGCTGCCACATCTGCAGGGGGCGCGGGCGTGGCGGCGCAGGCCAGTCTCGCGCCGGTTCGGACCATGCTGCCGCTAGCACCTGCGCGGTTTTCTCGGGGATATGCGATGCCGCGGGGTGACGCCTTGTAATGACCTCTAGCCCCACCCGTGCGCCCAGTTTGGCCATAAGGTCTTCGACGGCGGTGTTGCCCTCAAGCCGGTTGCGGGCCACACGGCGGGCCTCGGCATGACCGGCAATGGTGCGGGCGTGGATGGGTTCCGTCTGCACCGCCTCAAGCCGCAGCATGTCAATGCCATAGCCCGCGTCGATCTTGTCAATTTTCATCTCTAACAAAGGGCGAATGCGGTGTTTGTCATGGGTCGGGCGGGCCAGCCCAACCTCGATGACCTCGGCCGCCTGATCGGCACGATGAGCCTCAAGCCGCAGGGTGCGGATGCCGCGGCCCTTTTCTTCCAGCTTGGTGCAGAGTGTCGGCAGAACCCGGTCGATGGCGGCCATCACATCCTCGACCAGCCCAATCGGATTGGGCAGAGTCATCCGCACCGCGAAGTGATGCGGCGGGCGGGCCGGAGAGACCGGCTCGGGCGCGCTGCCCATCGCCTGATCCAGCCGCAGCACCAGCCCGCGCCCGAACCGGCGGGCCAAACTGGCGCGCGGTTGCCCCAGCAGATCCCCGATCCGGCGCAAACCCAGACGGTTCAGCTGTGCCACGACCTGATCCTCAAGCCGCAGCGCCGCGATGGGCAGCGGGCTGAGCGCCCCATAAGACTGCCCCGGAGCGGCGATCCGCGCCCCGCCGCCCAAGGCCACCACCTGCGGTGCGGCCCCGCCTTTGGTCCAGTGTCGTCGCTTGCTGGCCCGGGCACGGGTGGCGCGGGCCTCTTGGCTGATGGCGTCTCCGTTGCGGTCGGAGATGGCCTCTTGCCCGGCATAGCGCGCCAGCGCCCAGGCCGCGCCCAACGTGTCGGCAATGCCCATCTGCACGCTCAGGCCCATATCGGCGCAGTCGACCTCCAACACGCGCAGCAAGGCCTCTTCCCCGCCAAACAGATGCGCGCAGCCCGAGAGGTCAACGATCAGCCCGTCCGGAGCCTCTTCGGCGACCCAAGGGCTGAACTTGCCTGCCCAGCGGCGCAACGCGGTCAGGAACGCGGCCTCGGCCGGGGCATTGCGGTGCCGCGTGATCAGGGACGCGCACATGGCATGGGCATCGCGCACCGGCTGACCCACCTGCAGCCCGGCGGCCTGAGCTTCCGCGTTCAGCGAGGTGATCACCTGCATGTTCGACTGCTCGGCCACCACGGCCAAAGGTCCGACATGCAGCCCCCGCGCGGCGCGGATCAGTCGTTCAGCCCCCAGACGGGGAAACCAGAGTGAGAGTATTCGGCGTTTTGGCATCGGCAGACATCAAAATGTTCCCATTTTGTTCTTGCCCGAGAATCAGCGCCCGAGTCCACCCCTACCCGCAGGTCAGGCGCTGAATGATGCCCGCCTCGTTCACGAAGACATTCAGCCGGTCGATGCGATAGTCCTGTGTCGCAATGTCATTGGGTCCTAACACCCGCGCGCGCTCGGGCAGGCTGGCCTGAATGGTCGAAACCGGCTGGCCGATGGAATCGGCAAACGGATCGCCTTTGCAGAAGGCCAGATCGACAGGCGCAGCCTCGGGCTCAAGGTCTGCTCCGTCCAAGGTAGAGGTTTCGGCACAGGCGGCCAGAAGGATCAGGATCGGGATAAATCGGTGCATTGGCGTTCCCCAGTATGACAATGTCGTTTCTGCAATATCAAATGTTTAGCCAATCTGCCATGAAAGTGCAGTTGAAAACACCCTGCATTTGACGCAGGGTCGGGTCAAACAAGACTGGGAGACAAGCACCATGCGCACCCGTGCAGCCGTCGCCGTTCAGGCTGGCAAACCTTTGGAAGTGATGGAGGTGAACCTCGAAGGCCCCAAGGCGGGCGAGGTTTTGGTCGAAGTGAAGGCCACCGGCATCTGCCATACCGATGAATTCACCCTGTCCGGCGCAGATCCCGAAGGCCTTTTCCCGGCCATTCTGGGCCATGAAGGTGCAGGCGTCGTGGTCGAGGTCGGCCCGGGCGTCACCAGCCTGAAGCCGGGCGACCATGTGATCCCGCTCTACACACCCGAATGTCGGGAGTGTGAATACTGCCTGCATCCAAAGACCAACCTGTGTCAGGCAATCCGTGAGACTCAAGGCAAGGGCCTGATGCCTGATGGCACCTCGCGCTTCTCGACCTTGGATGGCGATCCGATCCTGCACTACATGGGCTGCTCGACCTTCGCCAACCACACAGTCCTGCCTGAGATCGCGCTGGCCAAAGTGCGTGAGGACGCACCCTTCGATAAGATCTGCTACATCGGCTGCGGCGTCACCACCGGCATCGGCGCTGTGATCAACACCGCCAAAGTGGAAATCGGCAGCCGTGCCATCGTGTTCGGTCTGGGTGGTATCGGCCTGAACGTGATCCAGGGCCTGCGCCTAGCCGGAGCTGACCAGATCGTCGGTGTCGACCTGAACCCGTCGAAGGTCGAAATGGCCACCAAATTCGGCATGACGGATTTCGTTAACCCGACCGAGGTCGAAGATGATCTGGTGCCCTACCTGGTCAACCTGACCAAAGGCGGAGCAGACTATACGTTCGACGCGACCGGCAATGTCGGCGTGATGCGGACCGCTCTGGAAGCGGCGCATAAGGGCTGGGGTGAGTCGATCATCATCGGCGTTGCACCTGCGGGGGCTGAGATCTCGACGCGTCCGTTCCAGCTGGTCACCGGTCGTTCCTGGCGCGGCACCGCCTTTGGCGGCGCGCGGGGTCGGACCGATGTGCCGAAGATCGTCGACTGGTACATGGAAGGCAAAATCGAGATCGACCCGATGATCACCCACACCATGGGTCTGGACGACATCAACCACGGTTTCGACCTGATGCATAAAGGCGAGAGCATCCGCTCGGTGGTTGTCTACTAAGGCTCTAAACCAATTGAATTCGCCTAAGCGGCGCGCTGTTCAGCGCGCCGTTTTTCATTTGCCGGGTCGTGATGCACCCGTATCTGACCTTGGTGACCGCACCCGCAGCACCGGCGTGTTGGCCGAGGTGGTGTTCGACCGGCTTTCGCGCCAGACGACGAAGATGCCCGAGGCGATGATGACGCTTGCGCCGACCGCGACCCAGCCGTCCGGGTGTTCGCCAAAGAAGATCATGCCGAACAAGGTTGCCCAGATGATCTGGCTGTACTGGCTGGGGGCCACGACGCCCGCTGGCGCGGCACGATAGGCCAGGATGATCAGATGTTGTGCGATCACCGAGAACACGCCGACCAGAGCCATCATCGCCAGATGCAGCAGCGATGGCGGTTTATAGACTGCCGGCTGCATCAAGCTCATGACCACGATCGCCAGCAGCATCGGGTAGAGGATCAGCACGGCCGAGCGTTCCTCATTCCCGATCTTGCGCACCAAGACAGAGCCTAACGCGCTGCAAAACGCGGCTGTCAGAGCGGCCATGTGGCCGAGCGTGATATCCGTCGCGCCGGGGCGCAGGACGATCAGAACACCGATCAACCCGACGCCGACCGCGGCCCAACGTTGGAAACGCACGACCTCTCCTAGAATCGGAATCGACAGGACCGTGACGAACAAGGGGAAGGCAAACAGCAGCGAATAGACCTCGGCAAGAGGCAGGACCGAAAAGGCATAGAAAGCGCAGACCATGGATGTGACCATCAGTGCCGACCGGAGCAAGACCAGCCATGGGTGGTGTGGCAGGAAATTCCCGGTCGTGCGGTCCGTCAGGATCGTCACGGCCATAGGCACAAAGGAAAACAGCGTGGCGAAGAAGATGATCTGCATCACCGAATAGGTCCCGCCCAGCACTTTGATCAGCGCGTCATGGCTGGCAAAGACCGCGAATCCCAGAAACGCGAAACCAAGTCCCCGGAGGGTGGTGTTTTGAGTGCTCATGATCTGGCCTCAGGCGATGTCGGTGTGGTGGCTTTAAGCCGGCGCAGCCAAATGGGCTGTCTTTTCCCTGAGTAGACGCATTTTCCCGGACCGCATAGCCCCTATTTTACCGCTAACACAGCAAAGCCGCCATGTCGTGAGATCAACGCAGGATCGGCGGCGCGTCCTTGGGCTGTCGGGCGGATTGCACGCCCGCTTTCATCCCCACACCGATCCGCCGCGCCAGCGCGACCCAGGGGGTGGCTGTTTTCTGAGGTAGGGTTTGGGTGGCGACCTCCTCGAACAGGTCCAGCCAATGAGCGAACATCTCGGGCTGCACGTCGGGTCTTTCGCTATGTACACGTTGCGGATTGCCGTTGTAGCTGCGCTCATAAAGGATGGCGTTGCGCCAGAAGGCGGCGATCTTGTCCTCATGCGCGGGCCAGTCATGGACGTGCTTGTTGAACACCGGCCCCAGAACAGCATCCTCGCGCACGCGGGCATAGAAGGCACGGACCTGCGCGTTGATCTGGTCCGGCGTCGCAGGAAAGCGCGGGGGCAGTGTGGGTCTGGTCATGGCGGTCTCGGATTTCGACTCTAGACCGGGACATATCCGGGGCGGAGGTCAGGCAACAGGTGTGGTTTTGTCGCGCGGCTCGGGCGTCAGCAGATGCCGGATCAGGGCCACTGGATGCGCCTTCAGGCTGAGGCGGGTGGCGACGTAATCCTCGACCACCTGTTCGCCCAATGTCATCTGCGGCAGGTAGGCTTCGGGTTCATCCAACGTCTCGCCTTCCAGATCCTGTGAAAACAGCGGCAGAGGTTTAGCGGTCGCAATCGCCTTGGCCTGCCACAGAGCCTCGCGCCGGGTCAGATCGCAGGCGGCAAAGGCATCGGCCTCGGCCAGACGTTCGATCACCGACGGCCCCAAGCCTGCGCGACGCCAGACGTCATCCACTTGGGTGTAGCCGTTGCCGCGCGCGGCGGTCAGCCAGCTGGCGTCCTCCTCGCTGAGGCCCTTGATCTGGCGGAACCCCAGCCGCAGGGCCAGCCCACCATGGCCGTCGGGTTCCATCACATTGTCCCAGAAACTCGCATTGATGCAGACCGGCCGCACCTGAACCCCATGCTCGCGCGCATCGCGCACGATCTGGGCGGGCGCGTAGAAGCCCATCGGCTGCGAGTTCAGCAGCGCGCAGGCGAAAATCCCCGGATGGTGGCATTTGATCCAGGCCGAGGCATAGACCAGCAACGCAAAGCTGGCCGCGTGGCTTTCGGGAAAGCCATAAGACCCGAACCCTTCGATCTGGGAAAAACAGCGCTCCGCGAAATCCTGTTCGTACCCGTTGCGCTTCATCCCGCGCAGGAACAGGGAACGGAACTCGCTGACATTGCCATGTTTCTTGAAGGTTGCCAGAGACCGCCGCAGCCGGTCCGCCTGTTCCGGGGTGAAGCCCGCGCCGACAATGGCGATCTGCATCGCCTGCTCCTGAAACAGCGGTACGCCCAGTGTTTTGCCCAACACATCCCCCAACGCGTCCGAGGGGAAGCTGACCTCCTCCTCTCCGTTCCGGCGGCGGATATAGGGGTGGACCATGTCGCCCTGAATCGGGCCGGGGCGGATGATAGCGACCTCGATCACCAGATCGTAGAAATTGCGCGGTCGCATCCGGGGGAGGAAGTTCATCTGCGCCCGGCTTTCCACCTGAAACACCCCAATAGAGTCTGCTTTGCACAGCATATCATAGACCTCGGGGTCCTCGGGCGGCAGGGTGGCGAGGGTATAGCCGGTCTGATGATGCTGTCCGATCAGGTCGAACGCCTTGCGGATACAGGTGAGCATCCCGAGGCTGAGGACATCGACTTTCAGGATACCCAAGGAGTCGATATCGTCCTTGTCCCAGCAGATGACCGTGCGCCCCTCCATCGTGGCGTTCTCGATGGGAACAAGCTCGTCCAGACGTCCCTCGGTGATGATGAAGCCACCAACGTGCTGTGACAGGTGACGGGGGAAGCCGTCGATCTCATAGACCAGCATTAGAGTCTGTTTTAGCCGTCGATCTTCAGGATCGAGGCCGATTTCGCGCATCCGGTGCGCCTCGAGCCCTTTGGTCGAGAAAAAGCCCCAGAGCTGTGAGGACAGGGCCGAGATCGTGTCCTCGGTCAGACCCATGGCGCGGCCGACCTCACGAATGGCACGCTTGCCGCGATAGTGAACAACCGTGGCGCAAAGGCCCGCGCGTTCGCGGCCATAGCGGTCGTAGATATGCTGGATCACCTCCTCGCGGCGCTCGTGTTCGAAATCGACGTCGATATCGGGCGGCTCGTCGCGGGCCTCGGAAACGAAGCGCTCAAAAACCATCGTGCCCATCTCGGGGCTGACCTCGGTGATGCCGAGGCAGAAGCAGACCACCGAATTGGCGGCCGAGCCACGTCCCTGACACAGGATGTCGCGCGAGCGGGCGAAATGGACGATATCGCGGACGGTGAGGAAATAGGGTTCGTATTTCAGCTTGCCGATCAGCCTCAGCTCATGGGCCAGCATCTTTTTCGCTTTCTCGGACGCACCTGCCGGATAGCGCCATTTCAACCCCTCATGCGCCAGGCGGTGCAGGCGTTGGGTCGGGGTTTCCTGTTCGCTACCTTCGCTGGGGTATTCATAACGCAGCTCATCCAGCGAGAAGGTGAGCTGCTCGCTGAGGTCATAGGCGCGAGTGACGGCCCCCTCGTGACCTTTGAAGATCCGCAACATCTCTCCCTCGGAGCGCAACCGCTGTTCGCCGTTGGCCAGCGCGTCGCGACCCAGCTCATCCACCTTGCGGCGCAGGCGGATGGCGGTCAGCACGTCGGCCAGCTTGCGGCGCGCGCCGTGGTGGATCATCGGCGCGGCACTGGCGAGGGTGGGGATGTCGAGTCGCTTTGATTCAGTCTCTAACAAAGAGAAATATGTACTATCCGCGCCATCATAGCGAGGGTGCATCAGCAGATGCATCCGCCCACCAAAGCGGCGCGTCAGCTGTTGCGCCTGTGTCCGCCACGCGCTCGCGCCGCCCTTTGATCGGTCTGCTTGTGGCCATAGCAGCAGGTGGAGGCCGTCGGAAAACTCCAGCAGGTCGGACAGGTGCAGGATGCAGTCGCCCTTTTCGGCGCGCAACCGGCCTGTCGACAGGATGCGGCACAGGTTTCCCCAGCCCTGCCGGTTCAGGGGCAGAGCGGTGACGGTGGGCGCGTCGGTGAAGATCAGCCGCGCTGCCGGGATCAGGCGGGGGACCGCGTGGATCGGATAGGACGGCGGCTTGGGGATGTGATCGGGGCAGGGCGGGCCTAGGCTCGTGTTCTGCGCCTCCCACTCCAGCCGTTCGCGCACCTTGCGGGCGATCTCGCGGGCTTGGGTGTGGGCACGGACGATCCCGGCGACCGAGTTGTCGTCGGCAATCGCGATGGCGGGCAGGCCCAGGGTCACGGCACGCTCCATATACTCCTCGGGGTGAGAGGCCCCGGTGAGGAAGGTGAAGTTTGACGTGATCGACAGCTCGGCATACATGGCGAGTCACTATTATATTCACGTTTTGTTCTTTTTCGAGTCCTTTGCGCAGGAACCGGGTCGCTTGCGGCTGATCAGGAGGGCATGGTTTGGGAAAAAAGGAGACCCGAAATGTTCAAGATCACCGCACTTCCCACTGACGAAGTCCGCGCCCTGCAGGCGGGTGGGCCAGATGCCTACGGTGCCACGCCAGAGCGGGCTGTTTCCACCGGCGCAGGTAATCCCTGTCGCCATTGCTTGCAGAACATCCCAGAGGGGCAGGACATGCTGACTTTGGCACATAGACCCTTTTTAGAGCCACATCCTTATGCAGAAACCGGCCCAATTTTCCTGTGCGCCAAACCATGCGAGCGTTACGAAGGAGATGCATTGCCGGAGATACTGAAGTCTTCCCCCGACTACCTGATCAAGGGCTATGGTAAGGATGATCGGATCGTCTACGGCACGGGTGCCATCACGCCGACGGACCAGATCGGAGCCAAAATTGCTGATATCTTTGCCAGAGCGGACATCGCTTACATCCACGTCCGATCAGCGCGGAACAATTGCTATCAGGCGCGGATCGACCGGGCCTAGAGCTTGACCCGGTGCATACCCCGGCGCGGCTGATCCTGATCCTCGGCCGGGGTGTCATCCGCGCGCGATGAGGTCAGCGCAAGGAACACATCCTCGAGGTCTGCTTCTTCGGTTCGGACGTCGCGGATGCGGATATTGGCGGCGCGCACCGATTCCAGAACCTGCTCGGCGCTGGTCTGGGCGCTGCGGTACTGCAGCACAAGGCTGCCATCGTCGCGCAGGTTGGCCTCGACACCATCCGTCATGGGCAAATCGGTAACGGGGCTGTCAGGGGCGATCACCATCGTTCGGCTGTCCATTCGGCCCAGCAGGTTGGCCGTGCTGTCCTGGGTGATCTTTTCACCGTGATTGATGATGGCGATCTCGTCGCACATCTCTTGCGCTTCTTCCAGGTAATGCGTGGTCAGGATAATGGTCATACCCTGCTCGTTCAGCTTGCGCACATTGGCCCAGAGCATCTGGCGAAGCTCGATATCCACGCCTGCCGTTGGCTCGTCCAACACCAGGATCTTGGGGTGATGCACCAGCGCCTTGGCCAGCAACAGCCGACGCCGCATCCCGCCGGACAGCGTGCGGGCATAGGCCTCGGCCTTGTCGCTCAGGCCCACCAGTTCCAGAATCTCATCACTGCGGCGTTCGGCCTTGGGCACACCATAGAGACCAGCCTGAACCTCCAACGCACCACGTGGGGTGAAAAAGGGATCGAGGTTCAGTTCTTGCGGCATGACACCGATGGCAGCGCGGGACGAGCGTGGGTTCTTGTCCTGATCATATCCCCAGATCGAAACATGGCCGGAAGACTTCACCACCAACCCCGCAAGGATGTTGATCAGGGTCGATTTCCCCGCCCCGTTCGGACCGAGCAAACCAAAGACCGACCCGCGCGGAACGGTCAGGTCAACGCCCTTCAGCGCGTGTTTTTCGGGCTGGCATTTGCCGCCGCGATAGGTCTTGCGCAGCCCTTCGATCCTGATTGCCGCATCGCTCATGTGGCTCTTGCCCCCGGTTTGCTCATCGCTCATAAACGCACCTAATGCATGCCCGCGAGGCCGACAACCAGTGAAGGATCGCCAGCCGTGACAATCGAAGCGCCGGAAACGAAGATCGTGGAAACTTCTCGTGTTGCCTGTGATGGCGGCGAAGGCGCGTTGGGACACCCGCGGGTGTGGCTGCAGATTCCGGAAGACACCGGTTGGGTCGAATGCCCCTATTGCGATTGCAAATATGTGCTGGCGGATGGACATTCACAAAACTGACGCATAACTGTTACATCAACGGCGGCCGTGGTTGATTTGGCTTTTCATGGCCGGTACAGCCGTTTGTCTACGGTATAAAACGGAACCCAAATGCTCTTTCCAGCGCAGCCTTTACAGCTGTCAGAACAGGATCTTTTGGCACGTGGTGGTCAAAGAAACGTATATGCGTGCCCAGGTCGGCCAGAGCTGCTGATCAAAATCACTAGGCCGCGTAAACGCCCTATTCGGTCGTACACCAAGCGGCTGATCCAGCAGGTGTTTCCCGATGCAAAATATCGTAACGCCCTCAAAGAGATGGAATGCGAGTTGAAGGCGGCCTTGAAAAGCGGCTCTGACATAGCGAAACTACCTGTCGCGCGCGCATTCGGAATTGTTCAGACTGATGTCGGCCCGGGCATTATTGTAGAGCGGATTCAGTCTGAGGATGGGCAACTTGCTCCGCAGCTGTCATCGGTGTGCAAACAGGGCCAGTTGACGGACGACGTTCTGAGCGAACTCAACAGTTTTGTACATCGGTTGTTTCAGCTTCAGATCGTAGGGCGCGACATCCACCCCGAAAACATTGTCTACGGGCTGCGCAATCAAACCAGACTATTCGTTCTAATTGACGGGTACGGAGAGCGCAATCTGGTTCCTTTGCGCACGCTGAGCCGTCGTTTGAACAACCGTTCGCTTAGCAAGCAAATGCAGTATATCGCTGATCGCACGGGGCTGCTCTGGGACAAGTCGCAGCGGGTCTTCCGCACTACATGACAGCCCCGATAAATAGGGCGCTGCAGCGGGTGCGGTCTTTTCTATGGTCAACAAGGCACAAAACGATCCCGAAGAGCTCCTTACCCGCCCTCTGCCCAAATCTTGCCGCGATTGTGATGGTACTAAGGTGGTGCAGTCAGCATAGGTGAGTGTGATGACGGACATTTCTGCAACTGAGACTGCCAACCCTGTGTTCGGTTGGATCGGATTTTGCCTTGCGGCGATGGCCTTGTTCGCGGCGTTGTTCGTATTTTGGGCCGGGCCGTTTGCGCCGCAGCAGTCCACCGGCGTGTCACTGGGGGAGCTGGCGGCCGAGTTTGGGAAATCCACCCTGCGTGCTGCTGCTGGGCTAGAGCAGCCCGAACCTGTCGCCCAAACTCGTGATCTGGACGATTTCCTGCAGATCGGTGTCGCCATGCTGGGCGGTCTGGCCATTGTCGTTTCTGCTATTGGCATTTTGCGCCATGAACGGATGCGGCCTGCCATCGCCGGGGTGACCATTGGCGTCGGCGCAATCCTGTTTCAGTTCTTCGCGATGGCCTTCTTTGCCTTCCTCGGCGCGCTGATTATCATGGGGCTGCTTCACAGTTTCTCGGATGTGTTTGGCGGCCTCTTTGGCGGTTAACTGACGTTCCTCACTGGTCAGTCGCGTGGCCCTGTGGCAGAACCGTCCCTGACCGACAGGGAGCACGCGCATGAGCAATTTCGGAAAAGGATGTCACCTGCATCTGATCGACGGATCGGCCTTTATTTTTCGGGCCTATCACGCGCTGCCTCCGCTGACGCGCAAGTCGGATGGTTTGCCGATCGGGGCTGTATCGGGCTTCTGCAACATGCTGCAGAAATATGTTGAGGGGAACGCCGGCCCCGATGCGCCGACCCATGTGGCGGTGATCTTTGACAAGGGCTCGCATACGTTCCGCAACGATCTTTATGATCTCTACAAAGCCAACCGCGAGGCGATGCCCGAGGATTTGCGCCCGCAGATGCCGCTGACTCGCGAGGCCACCCGCGCGTTCAACATCGCCTGCAAGGAATTGGAAGGCTATGAGGCTGACGACATCATCGCCACGCTGGCCGTTCAGGCGCGCGATGCGGGTGGGCGCGTGACCATCGTCAGCTCGGACAAGGACCTGATGCAGTTGGTCGGCGGCGGCGTTGAGATGCTGGACGCCATGAAGAACAAACGCATCGACACGGATGGCGTGTTCGAGAAATTTGGCGTCGGGCCAGATCGCGTGGTTGATGTGCAGGCGCTGGCCGGGGATAGCGTTGATAACGTGCCGGGGGCTCCGGGAATCGGCGTCAAGACGGCGGCTCTGTTGATCAACGAATATGGCGATCTGGAAACTCTGCTGGACCGTGCGGAAGAGATCAAACAGCCCAAACGCCGCCAGACCCTGATCGAAAAGCGGGATCAGATCGAACTGTCGAAGAAGTTGGTGCAGTTGGATGAGAACACGCCGCTGGATTTCACCCTCGACGACCTTGAGGTTCAGGACCCTGACCCCGAAACCCTGCTGGGCTTTCTGGCAGAAATGGAGTTCCGCACCCTCACCAAACGGATTGCCGACAAGCTGGGGGCCGAGGCTCCGGTTATCGCCGATGCGCCCGCGCCAGTCGCGGAAGAGATTATTGCCGAGGCGATCCCGTTTGACGCGTCGAAATACGAGTGCGTGCGGGACGTGGGCGCTTTGCAGAAGTGGATTGATCAGGCCTATGAACGCGGCTGGGTTGCCGTAGACACCGAGACAACCGGGCTGAACGAAATGATCGCCGATCTAGTCGGCATTTCGCTTTGTATCGAAGCCGGTGAGGCCTGTTATATCCCGCTGACCCACCGCGACGGATCGGCGGATGATCTGTTCGGCTCGGATGCGCTGGCCGAGGGGCAGATGCCGCTGGATGAGGCTCTAACACTGTTAAAACCGCTTTTCGAAGACCTCTCGATCCTCAAGATCGGGCAGAACATGAAGTACGATGCCAAGATCTTTGCGCGCTACGGAATCGAGGTGGCTCCGATCGATGACACGATGCTGATGTCTTATGCCATGCATGGCGGTGAGCATGGGCATGGAATGGATACTCTGTCCGAGCGCTATCTGAGCCACACGCCGATCCCGATCAAACCGTTGCTGGGGTCGGGCAAGTCGGCGATCACCTTCGACAAGGTCGCAATTGATGAGGCCACGGCCTATGCGGCCGAGGATGCGGATATCACGCTGCGCCTGTGGCAGTTGTTTAAGCCGCAGCTGCATCAAGTTCAGGTGACAACGGTTTATGAAACGCTCGAACGCCCGCTGGTGCCGGTTCTCAAAGAAATGGAGATGCACGGCATCAAGGTCGACCGCGATGTCCTCAGTCGGATGTCGAATGCCTTTGCGCAGAAAATGGCCGGTTTAGAGGCTGAAATTCACGAGTTGGCCGGTGAGAACTTCAATGTCGGCTCCCCCGCGCAGTTGGGTGAAATTTTGTTCGACAAGATGGGCCTCGAAGGTGGCAAGAAGGGGAAAACCGGGAAGTACTCGACCGGGGCCGATATTCTAGAGGACCTCGCGACCGAGCATGAATTGCCGCGCCGGGTGCTGGACTGGCGACAGCTGTCGAAGTTGAAATCGACCTACACGGATGCGCTGCAGACCCATATCAATCCGGACACGGGCCGCGTGCATACGTCTTATTCGATCACCGGAGCGAACACGGGCCGTTTGGCCTCGACCGATCCCAACCTGCAGAACATCCCGGTGCGCACCGAGGAAGGCCGTCGCATTCGTGAAGCGTTCATCGCCGAGCCAGGCAATGTGATGGTCAGTCTCGACTACAGCCAGATCGAGCTGCGTATTCTGGCTCATATCGCTGAGATACCGGAGTTGAAACAGGCCTTTGCCGACGGGTTGGACATTCATGCGATGACCGCGTCCGAGATGTTCGATGTGCCACTGGATGAGATGACGCCGGATATCCGCCGTCAGGCCAAGGCCATTAACTTTGGTGTGATCTATGGTATCTCGGGCTTTGGCCTGGCGCGCAATCTACGTATCCCGCGGGCCGAGGCGCAAGGGTTTATCGACCGCTATTTTGAGCGTTTCCCTGGTATTAGAGCCTATATGGACGACACGGTCGCCTTCGCTAAAGAGAATGGCTATGTGCAGACCTTGTTCGGACGAAAAATCCATACGCCTGAGATCAACGCGAAAGGGCCTCATGCCGGGTTCTCGCGTCGGGCGGCGATCAATGCTCCGATTCAGGGGACGGCGGCGGATGTGATTCGGCGCGCGATGGTGCGGATGCCAGAGGCGATCAATGGGTTGCCGGCCAAAATGCTGCTGCAGGTCCACGACGAATTGCTGTTCGAAGTCGCCGAAGATGCGGTGGATGAGGTGATCGGCGTTGCGCGGGACGTGATGGAGGGTGCCTCAGACCCTGCCGTGAAGCTGGACGTGAAATTGGTTGTGGACGCCGGTCAGGGGGCGAACTGGGCCGAAGCGCATTAAGAGGCGCTGCTCATCAGGCCCGGAGGACCCTCTTCATAGCGGGTCAGTCCTGCGGCCTGACCATGCGATTGACGAACCGTTGCACACTGGGGCCAAACAACAGGATTACGGTGAAGGCGATGGGCCAGCAAAAGGCCCATGAGGCCATCCAATCGCCAAGGGTAGAGGGGCCAAAGCCGATGGCTTTGACCGTGGCGATCCCGGTGACGATGCAGGACATCAGCCCGGACATGATCAGGCTGAACACGGCGCGGGCATAGCGGGCAGGGATCATAAGGTGTTTCCTTGGTATCTACGGTACGACGGACCGCCCTATCTGCGGGTCAGAGATCTGCATTGGCAAGAACTGCCTTATGCATCCAATCCAGGGATGAGCTCGTCAAAGCTGTTGAGGGAGTATATTCCGCACTGACCCATCCTTCATAGCCAGAGACCTCCATCGCCTTGAACAGGGTCTGAAAATCCAGATCTCCGCTACCCGGTTCGGACCTGTGGGGTGCTGCGCCGATCTGGGCGTGGATGACGCGATTGTGAAAGCGATCCCAAATCCCCAAAGGATCCGAGTGGATCATCTCTGAGTGAAAGCTGTCATATTGCAGGCCCAGATTGGGGCGATCTACGCGGTCCAAAACCTCCGCGGCCAAATCGTAGTCGTTGAGGAAATAGCCGGGTTGGGACACGGAGTTCAGCGGCTCGATGGTGAAGGTCTGGCCGGGGGCTGTATCGGCGGCCCATTGCAGGTTGCGAACAAAGCAATCCAGCGCCTCAGGCCCTGATGCATAGCCGGACATGATGTGGATCAGGCCGGGTTTGAGCACATCGGCATAGCGCAAGACGCGGCGGATATCGGATTGGAACCGCGCCTCACCGCCTGGAACAGCGGCATAGCCCGGCTCACCCCCGGTGTAGTTCGGCGGAGGCGCGTTGATCAGCACAAGCTCCAGCCCGTTGGCCAGAAGAGCACGGCGGGTCTCTTTCGCGGCCAGCTCATAAGGAAAAAGGATTTCAACGGCCTTGAAGCCCGCCTCGGCCGCGGCCTGGAACCGCTCCAGATATGGGAGTTCGGCAAAGAGCAGAGAGATATTGGCGGCGAATTTGGGCATGAGAGGCCTTTGGGTCGGTGATCCGCCCAAGCTTAGTCTCCACCGATTTTCGAGGAAAGGGATTGAAAACGACAGATTGTCGAAAATCGACAAGAAGGCAGGCCCAAGTCCAGAGATGTTTGGGCTAGCACGGCGAATCATTTTTCTGCGCCGTTCCAACTGAAGGTCCGATCCCATGGCGATGAGCCCTGATCCTGCGCGCGGGAACACTCTTCCTGTGTCCACTGGCCGCAGCTCGGCCTTGTCTGGAAACGGTCTGGCTGTGGCGTCCATGCTGACCTGGGCGGCGGGGTTTCCCGCGGCCGAAGTGTTGCTGCAGACCTGGCCTCCAGTCGCGCTGTTCGTGGCGCGTCTGGCGCTTGCCGTGGCGGTCATGGTGCCTTTGTGGTTTCTGATCGACGGGCCAAGCCGGGTTTTACGCGCCCGTTGGGGTCATGCGATGCTTGTTGGCGGGACACTCGGGGCCGGTATGTTCCTGATCATCGTGGCGCAAAAACTGACAGATCCTGTGACCGTCGCCATCATTGCCTCCTGCGCGCCATTGTTTGCCACTCTGATCGAACTGGCAACCGGGGCACGGCGGTTGCGCTGGAATTTCGCGCTGGGCGTTTTGGTGTCCATCATTGGCGGTCTGATCGCGACCAGTGCAGTGGCGCCCGCGCAATTGGGTTTGGGCGCGATCTGCGCCATCGTGTCCACCGGGTTGTTCTGCTGGGCGACCATGGCAACGGCGAGGGACTTCCCCGAGCTGAGCCAGACCGGGCGCAGCACTATTACGTTCTTCGGCGGCTTGGTCGTCGCTTTGTTGCTGTTCTTCGGGGCACGCCAAGTGGGTATGGACGTCATGCCAACGGCGCAGATTGATGTTCAACAGATCGGAATGCTTGGGATCTATGCTCTGGTGTCTATGGGCCTCAGCCAGGTTCTGTTTGTCGGATCCGTCGGGAAACTGGGCGTTGCATTAGCCTCGTTCCACATCAACATCGCACCGTTCTACGTGATGCTGATCATGCTGGTGCTGGGGGAAGAGTGGAACTGGACCCGCGCTTTGGGTGCAGGGGTCGTTGCGGTGGCCGTAGTGCTGGCGCAGGATCGGAAATTTGCAAAGGCGGCTTAGTCCGGCAGGTCTTCTGACTTGATCAACGGAAAGAAGCGCTGTTCGGACCAAACTCCGAACCAGTCCTCATGATGGGTACCCATCTCGACCAGCCGGTAAAAGCTCTTGCGGTCAATCCGGGCCTCAAGCCCGTCGCGGATCAGAATGTATGGAGAGGGTTCCTGGGTCTGCGGGTCCATGACAACGCGGATCGGATGATCCGGCCCGGCCACCGCGATATCGCCAACCTTGGTGGTGAAAGTCAGAGCCTGCGCCTGCCCCTCGCCCGAGGCATCGACATCGACCGCGATGAACGGCGCATCCTCGACGGTGATTCCCACCTTCTCGACTGGGGTCACCAGGTAGTATTTCCCGTCCTCCAGCTTAAGAATTGAAGAAAAAAGCTTCACAAGCTCGAAACGGGTGATGGGCGAGCCTAAATAACTCCAAGTGCCATCTTTGGCGATCCGGATGTCCAGATCACCGCAAAAAGGGGGATTCCAGAGGTGAACGGGGGGTAAACCCTTGGTTTTGGTCGCTTTGATCGACGCCGCAAGACCATCAGGGGAAGGTTTCACAGGTTTTTGTCCGCTCATTGCTTTTGCCATTTCCTCTCAGCGCGATAGACTTCATCTATAATAGTCCACGGAAGGGAAAGTCATGTCCGAACCTGCCGACCTCGTGTCCGAGATCGAAGCGTTGGAAAACAAGCTGCAAGAGGCGAAATCCTCAATCACCCGCCGCTTTATCGGGCAGGAGAGGGTCGTGGACCTGACCCTGACGGCGCTGCTGTGCGGGGGGCATGCCCTGCTGATCGGACTGCCGGGTCTGGGCAAAACCCGACTGGTTGAGACGTTGTCGACCGTGATGGGCCTGCATGGCAACCGTATTCAGTTCACGCCCGACCTGATGCCCGCCGATATTCTGGGGTCAGAAGTTCTGGACACCGCCGATGATGGCAGCCGTCATTTCCGGTTTATTTCGGGGCCGATCTTTTGCGAGCTGCTGATGGCGGATGAGATCAACCGCGCCAGCCCCCGGACGCAGTCGGCCTTGCTGCAGGCGATGCAGGAGCGCACAGTGACCGTGGCGGGCGAAGACCGCGTGCTGGGCACGCCGTTCCACGTATTGGCAACGCAGAACCCGATTGAACAAGAGGGCACCTATCCGCTGCCCGAAGCTCAGCTAGACCGTTTCCTTGTGCAGATCGACGTGGAATACCCCGATCGCCAGACTGAGCGGGATATCCTTCTGGCCACCACCGGTGTGACCGAGGAAGAGGCGCATCAGATCTTCAGCAAAGAAGAGCTGTTGGCCGCCCAAGTCCTGCTGCGCCGGATGCCTGTGGGGGATTCGGTTGTGGAACTGATCCTCGATCTGGTCCGCGCCTTCCGCCCCGAGGAAGCGGGCGTCTCGGATCGCGTCGCTGAAACCGTTGCTTGGGGTCCCGGTCCGCGTGCGGCGCAGGCGCTGATGATGACTGTTCGGGCGCGGGCGATGCTGCAGGGGCGTCTGGCACCGAATGCCGAGGACGTTCTGGATATGGCCCGCCCGGTTCTCAGCCACCGGATGGCACTGAACTTTGCGGCACGCGCGCGGGGCGACAGCCTTGCCGACCTGATCGACAGCACAGCTGCTGGCCTGATCCGCACTGAGGCTGCGGCGTGAATGCTGCGCTAACCCTTCGTCAACGATCCGAGGCCGAGGCGTCCCGGCTGCCGCCGCTATTGGCGCGCGCCGAGCATCTGGCAGGCACCGTTCTGTTGGGTGATCATGGCCGACGTCGCTCCGGCATGGGGGACGACTTCTGGCAATATCGTCCCGCCCAGATCGGAGACAGTCGCCGGATGATCGACCACCGCCGCTCGGCACGCGGGGATCAGCAATTCGTGCGCGAACGCGAGTGGCAGATTGCGCAGTCGGTCATGCTGTGGGTCGATCAGGGGGCCTCGATGCGTTTTGCGTCGGATAACGCGCTGCCCTCCAAGGCGGATCGCGCCAGACTGTTGGGTCTCGCGACTGCGATCCTTCTGGTGCGCGGGGGCGAGCGTGTTGGCCTGACGGGTACAACCCTACCGCCCCGACGCGGGAATGCGCAGATCATTCGTTTGGCGCAGGCGTGGTCCGAGGATTCAGAGGTCGACTACGCACCACCGGAACACCGCGCCATGATCCCTCATGCCCGCGCGGTGTTCATCTCGGACTTTCTTGGCCCAATGGACGAGGTTGAACTGGCCCTGACCAAAGCAGCAGATCGCGGCGTTCGGGGCGTTTTGTTGCAAGTCCTCGATCCGGGGGAAGAGACGTTTCCCTTCGCGGGCCGCACCATTTTCGAAAGCGTCGGCCGCACCGTTCGGCATGAAACACTGAAGGCCGGAGAGCTGCGCGATCGGTATCTGGACCGCCTCGCTGCACGCAAGGATGCGTTGACGCATCTGTGCCGCGCGACTGGCTGGCAATTGGGTCTGCACCACACCGGAGAAAGCGCGCAATCGGCTCTATTGTGGCTCTATCGTGCGCTGGACGGGGGTGTTCAATGACCGTTTTGGCGGGCATCGGTTTCACTGCGCCGTGGGTGTTGTTGGGTCTGCTGACCCTGCCGATTCTGTGGCTGATCCTGCGCGCGGTGCCGCCCGCGCCGATCCGTCGAATGTTCCCGGCGGTTACACTTTTGCTCGGCCTCAAAGACGACGAAAGCGTATCGGACCGAACGCCTTGGTGGTTGCTTTTGCTGCGGATGCTGGCGGCGGCAGCGATCATTATCGGTTTGGCCGGTCCCGTGTTGAACCCGTCGCGCGATCAGACGGGCACAGGTCCCCTGATGTTGGTGTTGGATGCAAGCTGGGCCGGGGCCACGCGCTGGTCGTCGACGCTGGACCAGATCGACGCGCAATTGACCGAAGCCGGGCGCGCAGGCCGCCCCGTCTCGATCCTGCGCCTGACCGAGCCGGAATCGCCCGTGTTTCAGGCGACCGAGGCGTGGCGCAACCGTTTGCCGGGGCTTGTTCCGAACCCGTGGCAGCCGACCGAAGATCAGGTTGATCAGGTCATCGCCGCGCTGGATCAGGTCGAGGGCGGGTTTGATACGCATTGGTTCAGCGACCGCTTGGGCTATGAAAAACACCCTGAGTTAGTGTCTGAACTACAGTCCCGCGGGCAGGTCACCGTCTACCGCTCAAACGCGGCAGCGTTGGCACTTTTGCCTGCCGTTTATCAGGACGGAGTCATTCAATTGACCGCATTGCGGGCCGAACCGGGCCCGGAGGAGAGCGTGACCGTTCTGGCGCAAGGCCGTGACCCGGCAGGCACGGCACGGGTACTGCAATCGGCCGAGATGACTTTCGCAACTGGAGAAACACAGGCCCAGATCGACCTCGCTCTACCGTCTGAGCTGCGCGCCCGGATCACACGGTTTGAGCTGCAGGGCCAGCGCTCGGCCGGGGCGGTGACGCTAACCGATGACAGTTTGCGGCGGCGCGAGGTTGCGCTGATCGCCGGAACCCTCAACCGCGAGGGGTTGGAGCTGTTGTCGCCGCTCCATTACCTCACGCAGGTTCTGATCCCCACCGCCGATTTTGTTGAGGGCGGCCTGCCCGAGGTTCTACCTGCAAATCCCGATGTAATTGTGCTCTCGGATGTCGCCCAGATCTCGGGTCCGGAAGAGGTTGCCCTGATCGAATGGGTCGAACAGGGCGGCCTGTTGCTGCGATTTGCAGGGCCCCGCATGGCGGCGAGCGATCTGGGTCGCGATGAAGAGGATACGCTGCTGCCAGTTCGCTTGCGCAGCGGCGGTCGCACCGTTGGCGGCGCAATGAGCTGGGGGGAATCCAAGACACTGGCACCGTTCCCCGAGGACTCGCCCTTTTACGGGTTGCAGATACCGAATGACGTGACCGTGTCAACTCAGGTTATGGCGCAACCAGACCCTAACTTGGCCGATCGCGTGATTGCGTCGCTTTCGGACGGCACCCCTCTGGTCACGCGCAAGGCGCTGGGTTTGGGACAGGTTGTGCTGTTCCACGTGACCGCCGATGCGGAATGGTCCAGCCTGCCGCTGTCTGGCCTGTTCGTGGAAATGCTGGACCGTTTGGCCGTTGCCTCGGCCGCTAAATCGCGTCAGGTCGCGCAATTGGAGGGCACCACGTGGGAGCCGGTCCAGATCATGGATGGGTTCGGCGCGTTGTCCGATGCCGGTACGCTGGCGGGCGTGGATGGGGTTGAGCTGGTGTCAGGCCAGATTGGACCCGACCTACGTCCTGGTCTTTATGAAAGTGGGAAGCAAAAGCTGGCGCGGAATGTTCTGTCCGAGGAGACAACGCTCAGCCCTGTTGTCTGGCCCGCAGATGTGCCGATCCGTGGGCAGGAGGCCTCAACCGAGACGCCCTTGGGAGGAATACTTCTGAGCCTCGCATTGATCCTATTGACCGTGGATGTAATCGCGTCCTTGGCCTTGTCGGGCCGTTTGGGGCTGGCGAAGGCGGCGGCGATGGCCATGGGGGCCGTGCTGCTGGTGCCCGAGGCGCAGGCGCAGTCGCCCGATGAGACCGACTTTGCCCTCGCCGCGACACATGAACTGGTTTTGGCGCATGTACTGACGGGCGACGGTCAGGTGGACGACATCGCGCAAGCCGGGTTGCAGGGATTGGCCCAGACGTTGAACTACCGCACCTCGGTCGAACCCGCTGCGCCGATTGGCGTTGATCTGGAACGGGACGAGTTGGCCTTTTTCCCGCTGCTCTACTGGCCCATCACGCAGGATCAGCCGCGCCCCTCGGATGAGGCCTATGCCAAGCTGAATGCCTATCTGCGCTCGGGCGGTATGATCCTGTTTGACACGCGCGATGCGGATATCGCGGGGTTCGGCGCCTCCAGCCCCAATGGGCGCAAGCTGCAGCAACTGGCCGCGCCGCTAAATATCCCCGCGTTAGAGCCGATTCCGAACGATCATGTGCTAACGCGGACCTTCTATCTTCTGCAGGATTTCCCCGGTCGCTACGCGGGAACCGATGTCTGGGTCGAGGCCGCTCCGCTGGATGCCGAACAGATCGAAGGGATGCCCTTCCGCAACCTCAACGACAACGTGACACCCGTGGTGATCGGCGGCAATGACTGGGCCGGGGCCTGGGCGGTGGATCGCAACGGGCAAGCCCTGCTACCGGTCGGGCGTGGCTATGCGGGGGAGCGTCAGCGCGAGCTGGCCAATCGCTTTGGGGTCAATCTGGTGATGCATGTGCTGACCGGGAACTACAAATCCGATCAGGTCCATGTGCCTGCTCTGCTGGACAGGTTGGGACAATGACCGGAACCGTTATATTTGATCCGCTGATCCCTTGGCCAATACTACTTGCGGTCGCCTTGATCGCCGTTGCAGGTGTGGTCTTGGCGGTCTGGCGTGGGTTGTCCGGATGGGCTTTGCGCGGGTTGGCCGTGTTGGTAGTGATCGCGGCGCTTGCCGGTCCGGTCTATCAGGTCGAAGACCGCGCGCCGCTGACAGATATCGTTCTAATGATCGAGGATGAAAGCGCCAGCCAGACGCTCTCGGACAGGGCCGACCAAACCGCCCAAGCGGCTGAGGCCTTGGCGGCCGAGATCGAGTCGCGTGACAATACCGAGCTGCGCCGCATCCACGTGGGCGACGGCGATGGCGACGAAGGCACGCAAGTGATGGCCGCGGTGAATGCGGCCCTGGCCGAGGAGCCGCGTGCGCGGGTGGCCGGTATACTCGTGGTCTCGGACGGGATCGTACATGACGTTGATCAAGCGCCCGACCTGCCCGCGCCGTTGCACCTTTTGCAGACCGGGCGTGAAAGCGACTGGGATCGTAGGCTCATTGTCCGCAATGCGCCTGCCTTTGCCATCATTGGTGAACCCGTAACACTGACCCTGCGCGTTGAAGACAGCGGGGCGGCTCCGGGCGGCGCCACCAGCGCGCCGCTTGAGATCTCGGTTGATGGGGGCGAGCCGGAGGAATTCCGTATACCCATTGGCGTGGATGTCGAACTGCCGATTTCTCTGCCGCATGGTGGGCGGAACGTCATCCAATTCACGGTCCCGGAGGCCGATGGTGAGCTGACCGATCGCAACAATACCGCATTGATCCAGATGAACGGCGTGCGCGACCGCCTGCGCGTCCTGCTGGTGTCGGGCGAGCCGCATCCCGGCGGACGCACCTGGCGCAACCTGCTGAAATCCGACAGCTCGGTCGATTTGGTGCATTTCACCATTCTGCGCCCGCCCGAGAAACAGGATGGTGTCCCGGTGGATGAACTGTCTCTGATCGCCTTCCCTACGCGCGAGCTGTTTCTGGAAAAGATCAACGATTTCGACCTGATCATCTTTGATCGCTATAAACGCCGGGGCATCTTGCCTGCGATCTATCTGGATAACGTGGCTGATTATATCGACAACGGGGGCGCTGTGCTGATTGCCGCTGGCCCCGATTTCGCCACCGCAGACAGCATTTTCCGCTCGCCCCTCGCGGGCAGTCTTCCGGCGCAACCGACGGCACGGGTGATCGAAAAGCGCTATGTTCCCATGGTCAGCGATCTGGGGCATCGGCACCCTGTGACCACCAATCTGGGCGATTCCGAGGATTGGGGCGCGTGGCTGCGCCAGATCGATGTGAACGAACGCTCGGGCCAGGTCTTGATGACCGGCCTTGAGGACCGGCCGCTTTTGGTGTTGGACCGGGTCGGTGAGGGACGAGTAGCCCTGCTGGCGTCAGACCACGCCTGGCTGTGGAGCCGCGGTTTTGAAGGCGGTGGGCCTCAGTTGGAATTGCTGCGACGTCTGGCCCATTGGATGATGAAAGAGCCCGAGCTTGAGGAAGAAGCGCTTTGGGCCGAGGCTAACGGCCAGTCGATGCGCATTATTCGCCAGACCCTCGAGGAAGAGGTCGGACCGGTCACGATCACCCGGCCCAATGGTGAAACGCTTGAGATCATCCTTGAAGAGGTTTCGCCCGGACGGTTCGAGGCGCAGTATTTCGGACCCGAGATTGGCCTCTATCGTCTGCAGGAAGGTGATTTGATGGCGGTAATCGGCCTCGGCCCCGCGGCACCGAAAGAGTTCGAGCGTACGATCGCAACAGGGGAAGTGCTGGAACCCGTGATCGTGGCCATGCGCGGTGGAGTGATCCGTCTGGAAGAGGGCTTGCCCTCAATCCGAAACGTCCGCGCTGGGCGTCCGGCGGCGGGGCGTGGCTGGATCGGTCTGACCCCGCGTGAGGCTTATGAGACGCGGGACGTTACGCAAGCCGGACTGCTGCCGCCGTGGCTGGTACTGCTGCTGGCTGGTGGCTTCCTGTTGGGTGGCTGGCTTCGCGAAGGCCGTCGCTAGATCGAGTCGGGTCAAACCCGAAACGCCTTAATCGATCCGAACCGACACCCGATCCGACGCGCCATGGGCGTCCACCACCACGAGAGCGGAATACCCGCGACCCGGGTTCGGAATTTCGAACTCGCGATGCCGTTGCCCGGTCAAAACCGGAACGCCATCCGCAAGAAGCGAAAACGGTCCAACCCCGCCACGTAGTTTGACGGTCACTGGGCCTCCATCCGTCTCTAACACAGAGTTATTGGGCGGAAAGATCAGGTCCGGAGCGCTTGGATCATCGTCGAATGCTGCCCCTCGCGGCTGAAAGCGTTGCAAGGGTTGAGGCAGTTCTGCGGCCCCCACGATCAAGGTCGATGGAGGCGGTGGGCGCAATGGCGTGGCAGTCGGTTTCAGGTGACCGAAGGCTTCAAACAGCAGGGGGGCCGCCAGCTCTCCGCCGAAGGCACCGGGGACTGGAGTGCCATCCGCGCGCCCCAGCCAGACGCCGATGACATGCTGGCCGTCATAGCCGATCGCCCAGGCGTCCCGGTGCCCGTAAGACGTGCCGGTTTTGTACGCCAAGCCAAACGCGGCAGCCCCCGGTGGGGGCGACAGACCGGACAGGATATCACTCACCTGCCATGCCGCGACATCTGACAGAACCCGAGGCGTCTCAGTGCGATCCGCCAAGGCCTCATGGCGCAACCATGGCCCCTGCCCACCTGCGGCCAGCGTGGCGTAGAGTTGCACCAAATCGTGCAGGCTCAGCCCGACACCCCCCAGTGAAACGGCAAGGCCCGGGGTGCTTCCGTTCAGTTGTGGGGCTGCACCGGCTTGCTGCAGGGCAGCCATCACGCGCGCAGGTCCAAGCTCATCCGTTAGCCGAACAACCGGGATATTGAGCGACATTTGCAGCGCGTCCCGAACCCGCACATCGCCTCGAAAGACGCCATCGAAGTTGCGTGGCGCGTAGCGACCAAACATCACCGGGCTGTCGCTGATCAACGTTTCGGGATGGGCAAGCCCCTGATCGAAGGCCAACCCATAAACCAGAGGCTTCAGCGTCGACCCCGGAGAGCGTAGCGCTTGGGTCATATCCACGAACCCTTGCCGCGCGTCCTGGTAGCCCGAAGAACCGACCGAGGCCAGAATCTCTCCGCTGCGGTGATCAGCCACGATTAAAGCCCCCGAAATACGCGGTCCCGCTCGCGCCGCTGCCTGCGCCACAAGAGGCTCCAGCCGTTCCTGCAGCCCGGCATCCAGTGTCAGATCCAAAGCCTCTGATCCCGGGTTTTCGCGCCGCGCTCGGTCTGTGAGGTGAGGGGCCAAACGGGGAAATGCGCGCATCTGATCCGGGATATCTTCCGTCAGCGCGCTGTGCATCTCAGATTCGGTCAAAACTCCATAAGACTGCATCCGCTTCAGAACCCGGTCACGCGCGTTTCGGGCGGCCAAGGGGGCACGGTCCGGGCGTCGGACTTCGGGCGATTGGGGAAGGGCAATCAGCAGGGCTGCCTGCGCGGGGGTCAGCCGCGCCGGGTCTTTTCCAAACCATGCACGGCTGCCTGCGCGGAGGCCTTCCAGATTGCCGCCGTAGGGGGCGTGAGTCAGGTAAAGGTTTAGAATCTGCTTCTTGCTCAGACGCCGTTCCAGCGCCAAAGAGACCCTAACTTGGCGAATTTTGCCGCTCCAACGCCCGGTTGAGCCGTCTTCGATCAGCCGCGCGACCTGCATGGTCAGGGTTGACCCACCCGAAACGGTGCGCCCATTCCATAAGGCTTGCCCAGCAGCGCGGAGGAATGCGAGAGGGTCGACGCCGGAATGCGACCAGAACCGTTTATCCTCATACCGGATCAGCATCTCGGTAAAGGCGGGATCAACCAGGCCGGGGCGCATGCGCCAGATGCCGTCCTCGACGGGGAAGGCCCGCAGAAGCGCCCCGTCCCGGTCCCTTATTTCGACCGAGGTTTCGGCCAGTACAGGTGGCAGGACGGTCGCGTCTACCCACGCATCCAACCGGTCCCGCGCGAAGGCGGTCAGGTAGAGCGCAGAGGCCAGCGCCAGCAGCGCCGGGGCGAACCCGCTGCGGCGATATGGATGGCGCGGGATCACCGCACCTCAACCCGCCCGGTTTCCGTACGCGCACGGTTTTGCGGGCGATACATATCCTCGACCGAGGCGGCCGGATGGTGGAACGCACCGGGTGTCACGGCGCGCGCCACGTAGGCCAGCGTCACCGTCTCGCCCCCGGACAGATCGACCGCCGCCAGGAAGCGGTCCGAGCGGAACTCGGTATGCGTCGCGTCGGACAGGTCCAGCCAATCCAACGCCCGCACATCGCCTGATCGCAACAGGTTGGGGTTGTCGATCTCGATCCCCGCTGCCAGAGGGTCATCGATCATCAACCGCGCGCCGCCGCTCTCGAACGGTGTGACGGTCAGGACGGTTACAAAGCGGTCACCTGCGATGAAGGTAGACGGGTCCAGTGGGTCGCCTTCCAGCGAATAATAGGCTCTGTTTAAGGCGTATCCGGCGCCTCCGGCCTCGGGCGGAGTGGTTGGGATGCCCGTCACTGTCAGCGTGATATCGGTTGGGTTGGCTGCGGTAGCCGAGATGTTCAGGTCATCCGTAAACCCTGCCTCACGCACTTGTACGAAGGGGCCCGAGACCGGCGCGCCGTTCACCATCAACCCCGAGTCGGATGGGTCTGTTACAAGCGCATGCGCGGCCAACAAGGACCATGAAGCCTCCTGCGTCGACAAATGCGCGCGGCTTGAGGTTACACGCTGGATCAGCGCGTCGCGATCCACCGCCTGACTACCCGCATCGACGGCAAGGGTTAGCAGCCCGGCGGCATCCCGCAGGTCTGTGCCGTAGTCGACTCGCCACAGGTAGCGCTCCTGCGCGGGTCGGCGCTGCAGCAGCTGGGCCGCATGGGCGAACATGGCGTCGGCACGGGTCTGATCTCCGTAGGACGCCAGCGCCGCCCCAAGTTGCGCGGCGGCCAGAGGGGTGTCGAAAGCGTCCCCCTTGGTATCCGCGTAATAGCGCAGATCGCCCATCGAGGCTGCGCCCTCGCGCGCCAGCACCATCAGAGCATAGGCAATATCCTCACCGCCTTCGTCGAAATCCGGGGCATAGTTCACGCGGTTGCGCAGGTTATCCATGGCCTGCGCGAAGGCGCGGTCCGACACCGGGTGGCCTTGCGCTCGGGCGCGCGAGAGGAAGTCGGTGACATAGGCGTCCAACCAGAAATCTCCGCTCTCTGCACGCCAGAGGCCAAACGCTCCGTTCGGGGCCTGCCGGGTCAGGATGCTGCGGATCGAGTCTCTGATACGTTGATCCACAATCGGCCCGTCACCCAGCCCCGACGCTTGCGCCACGGAGGACAGGTACAACAGCGGCAGAGCCTTGCTGGTGATCTGTTCGGTGCAGCCATATGGGTAGCGATTCAGCTGATCCAGAAGGGCGGGCGTGTCGAACTTTGCCAAAGCGCCTGCAGACAGGATCGCCTTTGCGGTGCCGGGCTGGAAGCCATCGAACACGTCCTGGGTGAACAGGAAATTGTCGCCCGTACCCAGAGAAAACCGCCGTGTTTGAGCCACAATAGGGTCGTTTGCGCGTACCGGCATCCGGAGGGTTTGCGACAAGTCACGGCCATCCGGCGTCGTGATCGCCACGCTGATTTCCGGGTCTCCGACGGCAAGCGCGCGAAGCGGGATTTCGAACACCGCCTTGCCGCCATCCTCCAGAACAAAGCTGGCGGGCGCTGTTCCCAACTCCAACCCGGTTGAGGTGGTCAGTCCCAGTGCCATCTCACCTGATGGGCCATCGGCATGGACGATCTCAAGCAACATCCGGCTTTGGTCGCCGGGGGCTAGAAAACGGGGCAGGCTGGCTGTGACGACCACGGGGTCGCGCACGATTATCTCGGCCTCGGCCTGTCCTACGGCTGCCGCCGACCAGGCAACCGCCATCAGCCGTACGGTTCCGTTGAAGGCGGGCAGAGGGATGTCGACCTCGACCTCTCCGTTTGCGTCTACCTTAACCGGGCCGCTGAAAACGGCCATCAGGTCTTGTGTGGGCGGAGGGGATTGCCTCTGCATCCCCGAATTGTCTCCACCAGATCGGATCGTGCCCATTGCACCGATCATGCCGTCGATCAGGCGGCCATAGACATCACGCAGGTCCACACCCAGACGGCGCTGGCCGAAATAGTAGCCTTGCGGATCGGGGCTTTCGAAACCGGTCAGATTCAGAATCCCCACATCCACGGCGGCAAGGGTCAGCCAAACAGGCTCACCTTCCTGTGCATTTTCGGCCCTAACAAGGGCCTTTTGCGTCTTTCTCGGAGAGGTCACCTGCGGCACATCAATGCTCACGTCCAGCTTTCGCCCGACAGGCTCAACTGTTGCGTGTGCCACACCCATCGCCCGTGCCGGGTTCTGACCGGCTGCGACATCCATGGGACGGATCACGGTGGCGGTGACATAGGCCCCCGCACCCCAATCCTCGGTCACGTCGATCGGGATCACGGTTTCGCCCTCTGGCACGTCGACCATCTGGCGGTGGATCAGACGGTTCGAGAGGACCTCGATCTGCGCCACGCCCGCCATGCGCGGCACGAGCCGCAGTTGCGCCGTCTCGCCCGGGCGATAGCTGTCACGGTCCAGCGACATCTCCAGCCGGTCGGGCGAGGTGGAGGCGTCCGCCGCCTGATACCAGCCCGCGCTGAACTCCACGGCGGTTTCCGCGTAGGCGCCGTCGAGGCGTTCGACCACCAGTTCATACTGCCCCCAATCGACCGGCTGGGACAGGTTCAGTGGCTCTGCACCTGTCTCGAGCTCGCCTGTGGCAATACGGGTACGTCGCGTGGTCGGCTCCCAATTCCAATCGCCATAGAGCTGATACCATTGATAGCGGGTTTCCAGCCTGTTCAACGTCCAGCGCAGGCGCATAGGTTCAGCGGTCAGGTCCGGAGACAGGCCGATGATTTGGAATGCGGCCTCGGCGCCTTCGGGGGTCACATCCTCGAACAGGGGGCGGATACCGATCATCGCCTGTGCGGATTGGACCGGAGCCGTCAGGCGGCGTTCGACAGGGCGGCCCGATCCGTCCGTCAGTCGGGTGATAACTTCGACCTCAAGAGGTTTTCCATTTGTCTCTAACCCCGGGATTTCGATGGCAATCGAGGCCTGCCCAGAAGCATCCGTCTGCGCATCACCGAAATAGGTGCTTTTGGTTGAGGTCTCGGCGTCGTAGCGGCCGAAGCGATAGGTTTCAAAACCCGGAACGGCGTCTGTTGGGCGGGCGATGACCTGACCGTCAATGCTCAGATCCGAACCCGGCGCACCGAACAAGTAGCGTGCTTCAATTTGCAAAGGCGGCGTATCGCCGGGACGCAGAGGCGCGTCCGGCAGGCTGAGGTCAAAGTCGATGCGCTCGGGCAGGAAATCCTCGACCAGCACGGTTTGACGGGCTAGCGCGTCGGCCTTGGGGTCGGACTTGATCTCGATCTTCCACGTTCCGCGCGGCACATCCGGGGCGACGGGCAGGCTGAAGACATGGCCGCCGGCAACACCGCCATCCGAGACCGCGCGGCGATATTCCACCCCATCGGGGCGATAGAGAACGGCAGTCAGGGGCAGGCCTTCGATGGCCTGAGCCGCGTTGTCGCGGGATAGAGCTGTGATGTGAATGAACTCTCCGGCGCGATAGGCGCCCCGGTCGGTGGTCAGGAACACATCCACAGGACCCGCAGGCGCGCGCCCTTCGACCCCGCGATCCGATAGGTCAAAGGCGGGGTCGGTCAGAGAGAGGAAGCTGAAATCGGAATCCCCATCAGCCACCATCACCAAAGCAGGTGCGCTTGCCCCCTTGCCGCGGGTCAGGCCCGCTTCGAACTGCGCATAGCCACTGTCATCTGTCTGCGCCTTGGCAATCACCGCGTTGGCGTTTGAAACCAGCGAGACCTCGATCCCCTCGCGCGGGGTTGCGTCGTGCAGACCGCGTACGGTGACATGCAGCCCGTCTGTACCAAGGGCTGTGCTGATCCCCAGGTCGGTCAGCACAAACCACTGTGTTGCGCCTGGATCATCATAAGGATCTGCCCCGGGGACGCGCGCAGTCAGGGCATAGATCCCAGCGGGTTGATCGGCAATCGCCTCGGCCATGGGAAGGCGGGCGGTCATGCTCTGGTTCAATTCGTTTGCGATCTCGGCGGTACCGGTCCAGACATCCTCGGCAATCTCGTCCGAGAATTCACGTTCCTGCCATTCGCTGAGGGGGCGGCCAAAGAAATCCTGCTGCACGGCCCGGATCAGGTTGCGATCGCTGACACGTCGCAAGGTCAGGTACAGAGAGCCGGTATTGACCGTCTCAACCGGCAGGGCCGCATCCACCGATTTCGGCAGCACATAGCTGCGCCCCGGAAACCGGACCGAAGGAGCACGGTCACGCACGTAGTGCGTCAGTTCGACAGTACGGTTCAGGGCCTCACCCGAGGCCGCCGGAAGCCCTTCGCGCAGGGCAAAGCGATAACGTTGACCATGCGCAACGCCGTCCAGGCAGAGGCTTTTGCCATCGACCTGCACCACCAGCCCATCGTCACTGCGCTGCACAAACGGGTCATAGTCGACGCCCGCCTTGACCAAGGGTTCCGAGAACTCAACGCAGATACGCGGCGCAGCGGCGTTGCTTTCCACCGTGCTGTCGATGATGCGGAAGCCGTATTTTCCGATGGCATCATCCAAAGCCGCCAGGACATCCTCACGCGGTTGGACCTGTTCGGCCAGCCGCAGTGCCGACACCATATCGCGACCGCGTTCGACCGCTTCCAGCGCGTCTGACATCACCATCAGCGCCGCGATTTGGGCCCCCGGTGCGTCCGCGCGCAGATATCCGTTGATGGCGGCGTTCAACGCGCGGGTGCGGAAGTCCTGCTGCTCCTGATATCCGTTCGGGTTCAGGCGCAGCAGCAGCCGGGCGTATTCAACCCATAGGTCGGACGCATCGCTGAGGGTCACGGCCTCCCCAGTCCACAACATCGCAAGCCGATCCGTATCTGCGTTCAGCGCTGACTCCAGCAAAGTCTGCAGGTCACGCCCTCCGGCAGAGTGGCGAAACCCAAGGTCGCGGGCCTGTTGAAACGCTTCGTTCAGGTCTTTCTGGCGAAGGAATGTGAGGGACTCAGCGCGCGTTTTCCCCAATAATAGGGTCTGTTCTGGGATGAATACTTTCTGTGCCGACACCGCGCCTTGATATGGCTCCTGCCGGTTCACACCGCTTTTAGGAAAACAGGCATCCGACCGAGTGTTATAGGTAAAGGCCGTGCAGCTTTGATTGGCCGAACACGCGCGGATGCAGGACTTTAGATCCGTATCGAACAGCGCATCCAGATCCGAGCCATAAAAATCCGCATCTCGGGTCGTGATATAGCGGAACTCGGGCACGGCAGTCTGGGCCAGAGCGCCCAAGGTCAGGGCGAAAGTGGAAATGATGTAAGTTATTGAAAAAAATACAAAGCGGTGCATTTTGACCTCCTGTTTGGGGTCAATTTGACACGTGCGGTGCCCCTCAGGCAACGGCTTAAACACTTTTTCACCGATTGCCCGGATGCTGACGGCAGAGCAGACCGGAATTACGCATCATGAGCCTCGCACAAAAACTGGCACAGGAACGGCGCGCGCGCCTCGCGGCGGAACGGATGTTGGCGCTGAAACAGGCTGAGCTGTCTTCGGCCAACCGCAAACTGGGCCTTCATGCGATGGCGTTGACCAAACGAATTGGCGAGACTCAGGCCGAAGTTGAAACCGTCCGGGGCGAGAATGAAAAGGTCAAATCAGATCTGACCGAGGCCCATGCCAAGGTCGAAGTGGCCGAGCGTCGCCTGTGGCATTCGATCCAGACCATTCAAGACGGGTTTGCCTTTTTCGACGGTGACAGTCGCCTGATCGGGGCCAATACCGCCTATCTGAGCGTGTTCGAAGGTCTTGATGAGGTCGCGCCGGGTATCTCGTATACGCGCATTCTTAAATTGCTGACCAACGAAGGCATCGTCGACACCGGCGTGGAACAGGCTGGGGACTGGCAGGCCCGGATGCAAAGACGCTGGGCACGGGCCAATCCGCCACCCGAAGTGATCCAATTGTGGAATGGTCAATATATCCGCCTAGTCGACCAGCGTGGCAGCGGCGGCGATATGGTCAGCCTTGCCCTGAACATCACCGCATCCGTCCGGCATGAGGCCGAATTGCAGGCCGCACGCGATCGGGCCGAGGCTGCGAACCGCGCCAAATCGGCCTTTCTTGCGAATATGAGCCATGAAATCCGCACGCCCATGAACGGCATCGTCGGCATGACCGAGCTGCTGTCCGAAACACCGATGGATGAAGAACAGCGCCTCTATGTCAACACGATCCGTAACTCGGGTGAGGCTTTGCTGGTCATCATCAACGACGTGCTGGACTATTCCAAAATCGAAGCGGACAAGCTGATCCTGCACCCCGAGCAATTCGATCTCGAACGCTGCATCCTTGAGGTCGCGATGTTGCTGCAGCCCAACGTCCGCGACAAGGGCCTAGCGCTGCTGGTGGACTACGACCTCTTCCTGCCGACGCTGTTCGTGGGTGATCCGGGGCGCGTGCGGCAGGTTTTGACCAACCTAGTGGGCAACGCCGTCAAGTTCACCAGCGAAGGTCATGTGTTGATCCGGGTGACCGGTGTTCCCCACTCGAACCGCCAGGATTGCGACGTTCACATCGCAATTGAAGACACCGGTATTGGGATTGAGGACGACAAGATCAACCACATCTTTGGTGAATTCAATCAGGTCGAAGATGAGCGCAATCGTCAATTCGAAGGGACAGGGCTCGGCCTCGCGATCACCAAACGACTGATCACCATGATGGGGGGCAATGTCTGGGTCGAAAGCGAAGTTGGACAAGGGTCGTGTTTTGGTTTCCGGGTGTCTCTGCCCACCGCCGAGGGGCCACAACCCTCTCCGCCTGACCTGCAAGGGTGCCTGAAACATGTGATGCTGGTAGAGGATATGGCGGCCAACCGGGCCATCCTTGCCAAACAACTGGGGCGTCTTGGGGCAAAGGTCACCCTCTGCGCTTCAGGAGGGGAAGCGCTGTCGAAACTGGACCCCTCGATTGATTTGTTACTATGCGATCATGACCTGCCCGACATGGACGGGATGGAGCTTGCGTCCATCCTGCACGACCGCGGCTGGACCGAGTTGCCAGTGGCTATCATGTCCACCAATCCGGGTGTCATTCACGCCAGCCCTGCACGGCATTTGATTGAAGGTGTTCTGCAAAAACCCATCCCCCGGTCCGAGCTTTACAGCCGACTGATCGCCTTGGGGGGTGCCGCATCCCAGCCAGATACGTCGCCTCAGCCTACGCAAGAGGCTCAGCCGAACGGGAACCGCATCATGCGCGTTCTTGCCGCCGAGGATAACCGGACCAACCAGCTTATCCTCAAGAAGATGGTCAAGGATCTGAACATCGACCTGCGTTTCGCAGGCAACGGGCAAGAGGCTGTTGACCTCCATAAAGAATTTTCACCCGATTTGATTTTCATGGACATTTCGATGCCCCTCATGGATGGCAAACAAGCCACCGCCGAAATCCGCCGCCGCGAGGTTGAAACAAATCGCCACGTTCCAATCGTCGCCCTGACGGCGCACGCCATGGCGGGGGATGATCAAGGTATTCTGGAGGCCGGTCTGGATCACTACCTGACCAAACCGCTGCACAAGAACCTCATCCAGCAAATGATCCTGGACCATTGCCCCGAGGGCGCTGAACCTGTCACGCCCAAGCCCGGTTAAGCAGCGGCAAAGCCCCTGAAAAGGGATCCCACCTTCTTCGGGCTAAAAATATCTCGGGGAGCGCGAAGGGCTGGCCCCTCGCTTCCTGCCCTCTAAGCCGTGTAAGGACGCACGAAAACGGGCTTGTCGTCCTCGGACAGATCGGCGCGGTATTCATAGCCGCCGCTGTCAAAATCTAGCAAACCGGCCGGATCGGTCAGGCGATGCTGAATGATGTACCGTGCCATCGCGCCGCGCGCTTTTTTGGCGAAAAAGCTGACGATTTTGGGCGTACCGGCTTTGTCCTCCATGAATACCGGAGTGATAACTTTCAGGTTCAGCGCCTTCAGATCGACCGCCCCGAAATACTCCTGACTGGCACAGTTAACCAAGACCTCGCTGCCAACCTCAGCTCCTTGCGCATTCAGTGCTTTGCTGAGTTGATCGCGCCAATACTCATACAGGTTCTTGCCGCGCCGCGTCTTCAGCTTACTGCCCATTTCCAACCGATAGGGCTGAATCGCGTCCAGAGGGCGTAGTACGCCGTAAAGGCCGGACAAGATTCGCAGGTGGTCCTGCGCCCATGCCATCTCATCAGCGTCCAGCGAGGCTGCCTCTAGCCCCTGATAGGTGTCACCGGCAAAGGCCAGTGCGGCGGGGCGGGTAGCCTCAAGCCCGGGCGCGTCGGCGAAGGCGCGATAGCGGGCTCGGTTCAGCCGGGCCAGATCATCGCTGAGGTCCATCAGTTTCTTGAGGTCGCCCAGTGTCAGGTTGCGCGCGGTCTTGGACAGACGGATCGCATCGTCCTGAAAATCCGGCTGCGTGGCCTCAACATCCCGTTCTGCCCAGTCCAGCCGCTTGGCCGGGGAAATCACTACCAGCATATCCGCCCTCGTTCCTTGCCTGATACGGCGTACTTAGCCCTCTTGCCGCAGCACGTCCAGAAAGGCTGCACCGAACCTTTCGTGACGACGATCGCCCAAAACCTGTTCGACCCCGCGTGAGTCATCGGGTCGCAACTGCGCCACCTTCGCCAGTTGCGAGGCCGTACAGCTCAGCGGCTTGTCGATCCCCTCTGGCCCGCGGGACAATTGCGACTGCACCTCAAGCAGGCGGTCGTAAATCTCGCCCTGCTCGCGACCGGCCAGCTTGCGGCGGGCGGGGTGGACAGCTTCTACGGCCCCGGCGATGACCTCAAGGAAGGTGTCACCGTAGCGTTCAAGTTTTTTGGCCCCGACCCCTCCGATCCGGGCCATGTCGTCCAGCGTTTGCGGGCGTTTCTCGGCCATTTCGATCAGGGTGCGGTCGGGGAATATGACATAGGCGGGCACACGCGCGGCTTCGGCCAAAGCGCGGCGCTTGGCCTTGAGGGCAGAGAGCAGCGGAGCGTCTTCCTCGGCCACCATCGCCTTGACTGCCGGGCGGCGCGCGGCTTTGCGGATCGTATCCTTGCGTAGGTTGATCTGCGCCTCACCCTTCAGGATCGGTTTGGCGGCCTCGGTCATGCGCAGGGCACCGTGGCGTTCGGGGTCGGGGCGGACCAGATCATGGCCCATCATCTGCCGAAAGATCGCCTGCCATTGCGGGCGCGACCAGTCTTTGCCGATACCCCAGGTCGACAGCGTATCATGGCGGCGCGCGCGGATCTTGTCGGTTTCATTGGCCAGAAGGATGTCGATCAGATGGCCACTGCCAAACCATTCCTCGGTCCGCAGGATCGCCGACAGCGCCATACGGACGGGGGTTGTGCCATCAAAAACCTCGGGTGGGGTGTCGCACAGATCGCACTTTCCGCAGGGTTCGGTTGTTTCTCCGAAATAGCCCAGCAGAGTCTGACGACGGCACACCAGCGCTTCGGCAAGACCTAGCAGTGCGTTCAGGCGTGCATGATCCGCCATGCGCCGTTCTGGTGGGGCGAGGCCTTCATCTACCTGCGACCGGCGCAGGCGGATGTCATCGGGGCCGAACAGGGTCAGGGTTTCAGCCGGGCCGCCATCGCGCCCGGCGCGACCGATTTCCTGATAATAAGCTTCGATGGATTTGGGCAGGTCTGCATGGGCAACCCAGCGGATATCGGGTTTGTCGATGCCCATGCCAAAAGCGACGGTAGCGACGACGATCAACCCGTCCTCGCGCGCAAAACGGGTTTCGACGATGCGCCGGTCTTCGGGGTCCATGCCGCCGTGATAGTGACAGGCCGAATGCCCTTCGTCGCGCAGAGCCTTGGCCAGCACCTCGGTCTTGTTGCGTGTGCCACAATAGACGATGCCGGATTGGGTTTTGCGCGCAGCGGTGAAGTCGAGGATCTGTTTGCGTGGACCATCCTTGGCGGCAAAGGCCAGATGGATGTTGGGCCGGTCGAACCCGCGCAGGAATTTGCGCGGGGCGCCTCCGTCGAACAGTTTCTCGACGATCTCATCTTGCGTTTCAGCATCCGCCGTTGCGGTGAACGCGGCCAGAGGCACGTTCAGGGCACGCCGCAATTCTCCGATCCGCAGATAGTCGGGGCGGAAATCGTGTCCCCATTGGCTGACGCAATGCGCCTCATCGACAGCGATCAGGCTGACATTGATCCGACGCAACATGCCCAGCGCCGACCCGGCCGCCAGACGCTCGGGCGCCATGTAAAGCAGCTTGAGCCGGCCAGCCTCTAACGCCTCCCACACCGCATCGGTTTCCTCGGGCGTGTTGCCCGAGGTCAGCGCACCGGCTTCAACCCCGGCCTCCTGCAAGCCACGGACCTGATCGCGCATCAAAGCGATCAAAGGGGAGATTACTACCGTCACACCGTCGCGTAGCAGCGCAGGCAATTGATAACACAGGGATTTACCGCCGCCTGTTGGCATGATGGCCAGCACGTTTTCACCTGCGGTCACGGCATCGACGATCTCTTCCTGACCGGGACGGAAGTCGTCGAATCCAAAGACATCTCGCAGCAGGGGTGCGGCGTCGAACATGTGCGGGGTTGCCCTGTTTTAAGGTTTATCTGCTCTTAAGAAAGGACAATCACATACTAAGATTCGGTGAACAAGAGGTCAGACGAAATAGCCCGCATTGTTGATCAGGATAATCCGTGCCGCATAGACCCCGATCAGCACGACCAGAGGGGTCAGATCCAGCCCGCCCATATTCGGCAGGATACGGCGGATCGGGCCGTAGATCGGTTCGAGAATGCGGTTCAGGCCGTACCAGATTTGCGCGACCAGCTGTTGGTGCAGATTCAGCACCTGGAAATTGATCAGCCAGCTCATGATCACGTGGGCGAGGATGATGAACCAGACAATGTCCAGGATCAGCAGCAGGATTTGGATCAGCGACAGCATGGGTACTCCGTTCTTTCACCGAAAAAGACCTAAGCACACACGCCGCAAAGAGCAAGCCTGCGCCAACTGAAAGCTTGCGAAATGGGCCAAACACCCGTCTTATTGGACAAAAGAATAACTGGGGCAGTCATGGCAGAGATTTCCAATCGCAAGCGCATCTGGGGCTGGTGGTTTTTTGATTGGGCGTCGCAGCCTTATCATACGCTGCTGGTCACTTTTGTTTTCGGCCCCTATTTCGCCGGGGTCGCCGCAGGGTATTTCACCGATGCCGGGCTGGACCCGCAAGCCGCCGCCGCACGGGCGCAGACGGTCTGGGCCAATTGCCTGACCATCACCGGGCTGATCATCGCATTTGGCGCGCCCCTGCTGGGGGCGATGGCAGATGTTTCGGGTCGCCGCATACCGTGGATTTTTGCGTTCTCGGTCATGTATGCGGTGGGGTCCGCTGCGCTTTGGCACACGATGCCCGACGGCTCGAACATGTGGCTGATGCTGTCGGCCTTTGGGCTGGGCTTTGTCGGGGCAGAGTATGCGCTGATCTTCATCAACTCGCAGCTGCCCGATCTGGGCGATGATAATCAGGTGGGTGAGATCTCAGGCTCAGGTTTTGCCTTCGGATACTTTGGCGGGTTGATATCGCTGGCGATCATGCTGGCGTTATTTGTCGAACAGCCCAACGGCAAGACGTTGATCGGGATAGAACCTGCTTTGGGTCTGGATGCCGCCACCAGCGAGGGCACGCGTTTTGTTGGGCCTTTCACCGCCGCGTGGTTCGTTTTGTTCATGGTGCCATATTTCCTGTGGGTACGTGATGACCCAAAAGCCGAGAAAACCGGCAGTTTCGCCGAGGCGCTACGCTTGCTGGGGCACTCAATCTCGAACCTGCGGCATCGGGTCAGTCTGGCGACTTATCTCGGGTCGTCGATGTTTTACCGCGACGCGTTGAACGGGCTTTACAGCTTTGGTGGAGTCTATGCGCGGCTGGTTCTTGAGTGGGATCTGATCAAGATCGGTGTCTTCGGGATTGTCAGCGTTCTGGCCTCCGCCATTTTTGCGTGGATCGGGGGCAAGTTGGATCGGAAATACGGCCCTAAACCGGTCATTCTGGTTGCAATCTGGGTGCTGATCTTTGTCTGTATCACCGTCGTTTCGATGGACCGGACGCAGATCTACGGCATTGCACTGCCCGAAGGGTCCGGACTGCCCGACATAGTCTTTTTCGGCTGTGGCATCCTCATCGGCGGTATGGGCGGGGTTCTGCAATCCGCCAGCCGCTCAATGATGGTGCGCCATACCGATCCCGCAGCTCCGGTTGAAAGCTTCGGGCTCTATGGCCTGTCCGGCCGTGCAACCGCCTTCGCCGCGCCATTGCTGATCGGAGTGGCAACAACTGTGACCGGTAGTGCAAGACTAGGGGTGTCACCAATCATTCTGTTGTTTATTCTGGGTCTATTCCTGATGCGCTGGGTAAAGCCGGAAGGGGATCAGAGCAGATGATTTTACTACGTTTTTTGGCACTATTGGCCACGATCACATGGGCAGGCACGGCGGGGGCGCAGCCACTGGCCAAGCAATTGTTCGGGGCGCAAAAGCAAAGCTCACAACAAAAACCAGCCGCTTTCGGCAGTTATTCGCGCGGATGCGCCGCCGGTTCGGTGCAGCTGCCTGAAACCGGGCCCACATGGCAGGCCATGCGCCTGTCGCGCAATCGCAACTGGGGCCACCCCGAGGCGATAGATTACGTGCAGGACCTCAGCCGGTTTGCGGCCAAGCAGCCGGGCTGGAATGGTCTCTATGTCGGGGATATCAGCCAGCCGCGGGGCGGGCCGATGACCTCAGGCCATCGCTCGCACCAGTTGGGGCTGGATATCGATATCTGGATGCTGCCCGGAGACAACATGCGGCTGTCGCGTAACGCGCGTGAGAATATCTCGTCCATTTCCCTGCGTCGCTCGAACGGAGCCTTCGTGAACGGCAACTGGACCAAACAGCACCATGCCGTTCTGCGCGCAGCCGCAAAGGACAAGCGCGTCGCGCGGATTTTCGTATTCCCCGGTGCAAAGGTTCAGATGTGCAAGGAAGAGAAGGGCAACCGGGCTTATCTGCGCAAGATCCGGCCTTGGTGGGGGCATCACTACCACTTCCACGTGCGCCTGAAATGTCCGCGTGGGTCGAAAGGTTGCGTCAATCAGGACCCGCCGCCAAAGGGTGATGGCTGCGCACAGGCGCAAGAGTGGGTCAACAATATCCTCAACCCTCCGCCACCAGATCCGAACGCACCTGCTCCAAAGAAACGTCGTGAATATGTAATGGCCGATCTTCCCCAGCAATGCGCTGCCGTTTTGTCGTCCAACTGATTTCAGCCGCTTTTTGGGCCGGTCAGGTCGCAGCGGTTGAGGTCAAGAGCGCCGCATTTCTGGGCAGCTATACATGGGTCGAGGCCACCGATTGGTTCGGTGGCTTCTCGGCCATACACCTGAGCGACGATGGATCCTACGCTACGATTCTGAGCGACCGGGCAACCCTCACCGCGGCCCGGATCACGCGCAAAGAAGGTGCGATATCGGGTATCGAAGTGCAAAACCATGGGCCGCTTCTGTCCAGCATGGGGCGTAAGCTGAGTGGCCGGGCGGGGGACTCCGAAGGAATCGCCCTTGCGCCAGGTGGCGCCTTTTTCGTGTCCTTCGAAGGCGTTCATCGCGTGGCCAATTATAGCTCTCCGGAGGCCAACGCGCAGGTTCTGCCGCGCCCTCACGCCTTCAGCAAGCTGGATCACAACGGCTCGTTCGAAGGGCTGGCGATTGACGGGCAAGGGCATCTCTATACCCTGCCGGAGAAAACCCGCACGGCGCGCGGCGATATTCCGGTTTTTCGCTGGGACGGGACCACCTGGTCGACCCCTTTTACCCTGCCACAACGGGATCGCTTCCTGCCCGTTGCCGCTGATTTCGGCCCAGATGGGCGCTTCTATGTGCTTGAGCGTTCGGTCGCATTCATCGGATTTCGGACCCGCCTGCGTCGATGGGACGTTTCAATCGACACACCACGCGCCGAGGAGGTTCTGCTGGAAACCGAAACCGGCACACATGATAACCTCGAAGGTCTGTCGGTCTGGCGCGACGATCAAAACCGCCTGCGCGCCACGATGATCTCGGACGATAACTTTCTGGCGCTTCAGCGGACCGAAATAGTGGAATACCTCCTGCCCGATTGACACGTCGCGACCAAGGGTCTAAACGCACGGCTTGCCTTGGGATGAGCCCTTGGCCAAGTCGCCGCTACCTTGTCAAAACGGGCATCTGAAAATGCAACGCTCTTATATTCCCGGCATCCTTGCCATGGCCGCCATTGTTGTGGCCTCGAACATTCTGGTTCAGTTCCTGATCCTCGACGGACTGCTGACCTGGGGTGCTTTCACCTATCCGCTGGCCTTTTTGGTCACTGACATCATGAACCGCGTCTATGGCGTGGGTCCGGCCCGCAAGGTCGTATTCGCCGGGTTTGTCACCGGTATCATCTGCTCGCTGATCGGCAGCCAAATCATGCTTCAGGGCGACGGGTTCGAATATGCCGCCGTTCCGCTGCGGATCGCTGTTGCGTCGGGCACCGCTTTCCTGATCGCGCAGCTGACAGACGTCACCGTGTTCAACTCGCTGCGCGGTGGCCGCTGGTGGCGCGCGCCGCTGGTCTCGACGCTGGTTGGCTCGGCGCTGGATACGGCGATCTTTTTCACTCTCGCCTTCTCGGCCTCGGTCCCCTTCTTCGGTGCCAACGCGGATGTCGCGATCAACTGGGCGTGGGAGCCTGTGCCGTTCATGCTGTCCGGCCCGATGGCTCCGCTGTGGGTCACGCTGGCCTTTGCCGACTGGCTCGTGAAGCTGTCATTGGCTTTGATCGCCCTGATCCCGTTCAAGGTGATCGTCGCCCGTCTGACTGCCGCACAGCCTGCGTAAAAAAGAGCTTTGAGAATGGCGCATCTTGTGTCAGGCTCAAAACTAACCGCAACAGATAGAAAAGGAGGTGATCCAGTGTCAAGAAAGAGATTGGAGAGAGGTGTCGGAACAACCGGGGGGAAAGCCTGCTAGGGCAGCCCTTGGCGGAGCGCTCGCTCCGGCTGGTCGATTGATCTAACCGACCCGACCTCCTGAACTTTCGAAGGGCCGCCCCACCGGGGCGGCCCTTTCTGTTTCCAACCACGCCTTGTAAGGTCCGCCCCATGTTGCGCATCACCGATGATATCGCCCTGCAGGATTGGGAAATGACGGAAAGCTTCGTCCGCTCCTCCGGTCCCGGTGGGCAGAACGTTAACAAAGTTTCGACCGCTGTCGAGCTTAGGTTTGAGGCCGCGCGCTCTCCATCCCTGCCGGATCCGGTGAAGAACCGCCTGAAACGTCTGGCCGGACGGCGTTGGACCAAGGATGGCGCGATCATCATTCAATGTGAAGAAACCCGTTCTCAAGCCCGCAACCGCGAGATTGCGCGCGCGCGTTTGGCAGAACTGATCGCCCGAGCGCTGGTCAAACCCAAGCGGCGGATTGCCACCAAGCCCACCTACGGCTCGGTCAAGCGCCGTCTGGCCGCGAAAAAGGCTCGTGGCGACGTCAAGGCGCTGCGCGGGAAAGTATCAGAAGATTGATCTGGTATCTTGCCGACCCGTTGATACTCTGACCCGCAAAAGCGGCAGGAGGGTAACGTCATGAGGCTGGAGGGGAAAACGGCAATCGTCACCGGAGGGGCATCTGGATTCGGGGCCGGGATCGTACAAACGTTTCTGGCCGAAGGCGCGCGCGTGATGATCGCTGACATCAACGGCGACGCGGCGCAGGACCTGGCGGCGCAACTGGGCTCCGCTGCCATAGCGCAGCAGGTGGATGTCAGCGACGGCGCGTCGGTTCAGGCCATGGCCAACGCGGTCGAGGCCACCTTTGGGCAACTCGATATTCTGGTCAACAACGCGGGTGTCACCCATCTGCCCACCCCGCTGGAAGACGTGAGCGAAGAGGATTTTGACCGCGTCTTCAACGTGAACATGAAATCCGTCTACCTGACCGCCCGCGCCTTTGTCCCGGCGATGAAAGCGCGCGGCACCGGGGCGATCCTCAACGTCGCCTCAACCGCCGGGCTGTCGCCGCGCCCCAATCTGAACTGGTACAACGCCTCCAAGGGTTGGATGATCACCGCGACGAAAACAATGGCGGTAGAACTGGCCCCCTCCGGCGTGCGCGTCAACGCTATCTGCCCGGTTGCAGGGGAAACGCCGCTGCTGAAATCCTTCATGGGCGAAGACACGCCCGAGATTCGCGCAAAGTTCCTCTCGACCATCCCGCTGGGCCGCTTCTCAACCCCACAGGACATGGCCAACGCCGCCCTGTTCCTCTGCTCAGACGAGGCCAGCATGATCACCGGCACAGCGCTCGAGGTCGACGGTGGCCGTTGCATCTGATCCGTTCTTCATCTGGCCAAAAATATCCCCGCCGGAGGCAGCGCGCGCTAGCGCGCTTTCGGCCCAACAAAAAAGGCGAAAATGACCCCCGGACCCCGAAACCTGATCACCGATGTCCCCGGCCTGAAGGTCGGCAATGCGCAGGACACTGCGCTGAAGTCTGGCACAACAGTCCTGACCGCCGACACGCCATTCACCGCCTCGGTCCACGTGATGGGAGGGGCCCCCGGCACGCGCGAAACCGACCTGCTGGCCCCCGACAAATCCGTCACCCATGTCGACGCCATCACTTTGTCCGGTGGATCGGCCCTTGGTCTGGATGCCTGCTCGGGCGTCTCGGACGCGCTACGGGCACAAGACCGGGGATTTCCTGTCGGCGATATCAAGGTCCCAATCGTTCCCGGCGCAATCCTGTTCGATCTGTTGAACGGCGGTGACAAGTCGTGGGACGAAAACCCTTACCGCGTTTTGGGACGCAAGGCTTTCGAAACCGCCAGCAAGGATTTCACCCTAGGCACAACTGGGGCCGGGACCGGGGCCTTGGCGGCGATGCACAAGGGCGGGCTGGGTTCGGCCTCATTTGTTTTGGACAGCGGTGTGATCGTTGGCGCTTTGGTGGCGGCGAACCCGCTGGGAAGTGTGACAACGCCGGGTGATCGCCATTTCTGGGCCGCGCCGTTCGAGATTGGCGATGAATTCGGCGGTTTAGGGCCTGATTCACGCGGCGGACTGGGCCAGCCGCAAGTCAGCCGCAAGTCGCAGGCCATGCGTGCCGATCCGCAAAAAGCCAACACGACGATCGCCATCGTCGCCACCGACGCGGCCCTCTCCAAACCTCAATGTCAGAGACTTGCGGTCGCCGCCCATGATGGGATCGCGCGCGCAATCCTTCCCGCGCATACGCCGGGCGATGGCGATCTGGTGTTTGGTGTCAGCAACGGAGCAAAGCCCATGACCTCCGAGGCCGAGCTTGGGCAGATCGGCCATGCGGCCTCTCTCTGCCTCGCGCGGGCCATCGCACGGGCGATTTATCTTGCGACACCCGTCTACGACGATTTGCTACCTTGCTGGTCGACGCTGAACGCAACAGATTAGAAACGCCCGTACAAACGCCCAGAGGCGCGTATGCGCGGCAATCTGCGCGTTGACTCTGGGCCGTTCCAAAGCACCATCTGCGCAAGCCACCAAGTATCGGAGCCAAAAAATGAATCGCATCCTAGCTACAGCAATCATCGGCCTGCTGGCCCTGCCAGCCTATGCAGAAGGCGACGCCGAAGCTGGCAAGAAAGCCTTTAACAAGTGCAAATCCTGCCACATGATCGCGGATCCCGAGGGTGAAGTGATCGTCAAGGGCGGCAAGACCGGGCCGAACCTCTACGGCATCGCAGGTCGGACTGCGGGCACCTATGAAGGGTTCAAATACGGCGACAGCATCGTTGCTGCCGGTGAAAACGGGCTGGTCTGGGACGAAGAGACCTTCGTCGCCTATTCGCAGGACCCCAAAGCGTTCTTGAAGGACTACTTGGGCGAAACCGCGGCCAAGTCCAAGATGTCGTTCCGTCTGAAAAATGGCGGCGAGGATGTCTATGCCTACATCGTGAGCGTCTCCGGCGAGTAAAATCGGCCAAAAATCCTGTTGGACATGACGAAAGGCCGCACACCTGCGGCCTTTCGTGCGATTGATTACCTGACTTATCATTGCCACCTTCGTTCCATGCGGTGCCCGCGCTCAGCCCCATGACACCGAACCGCCACGCCGATCTGGCCATTGCATAACCCCAAATTCCCGCCGTTCCGGCGGATCGGCATCAGGAGATGACAGATGGGATTGATGATTCCGGCCTGGGTTGATGGCCAATTGACCCCCGTCGACAAGCTGGAGGCGCATGAAAAGGGCCTCAAGCACAAGGCCGTGTCCGTCTTTGTCGTGCGGGGCACCGAAATTCTGCTGCAGCGCCGCGCCATGGGCAAATATCACACGCCGGGTCTTTGGGCTAATACCTGCTGCACGCATCCTGACTGGAACGAAAGCGCCTCGGCCTGTGCCGTGCGTCGTCTGCGTCAGGAATTGGGGATCACCGGCCTCTACCCGGAATACCGCCACCGGCTGGAATATCACGCTGATGTCGGCAACAGCATGGTGGAACATGAGGTCGTTGACGTGTTTCTCGCCCATGTCCGCGGACCGTTGAAAATCGAGCCTAATCCGGACGAAGTGATGGATATCCGCTGGATCGACTATCACGATCTGCTGGCCGAAGTACGTCGCCATCCCACCCGTTTCACGCCGTGGCTCAAGATCTACCTCGCCAACCATGCCGACACGATTTTTGGCCCAGATCTGATCATCTCGGCCAAGAGGTAGGCGCTGCGCCTTGCAAGGACGGCCCAAGCCGCCTACATCATCGCGTCATGGCCAAGCAGAAGACAGACCCGAATTATAAAGTCATCGCCGAGAACCGGCGCGCCCGCTTCGATTACGCAATCGAAGAGGATATCGAGTGCGGCATCATGCTGGAGGGCTCTGAGGTCAAATCCCTGCGGGTGGGTGGGTCGAACATCGCCGAAAGCTATGCCTCGGTCGATGACGGTGAGCTATGGCTGATCAACAGCTACATTGCCCCTTATGAGCAAGCCAAGGTTTTCAAGCATGAAGAACGCCGCCGCCGCAAGCTTCTGGTGTCGCGCAAAGAGCTGTCGAACCTGTGGAATGCAACCCAGCGCAAGGGAATGACGCTGGTGCCGCTGGTGCTGTATTTCAACCACAAGGGCCGGGCGAAGCTGAAGATCGGGATCGCCAAGGGTAAAAAGCTGCATGACAAGCGCGAAACGCAGGCCAAGCGGGATTGGTCGCGGCAGAAGCAGCGGCTGATGAAAGATCACAGCTAACTCGAAACGCTGTTGAGGGCGGTGCCGGGCTTAAGCCCGGCCTACACGGTGATTGCTGATCGGCTTATCAGAACGCCATGGCCGCCTGAACGGCGCGTTGCCAACGGGAATAGGCCGCGTCGCGGTCCTCTTGCGGCATGTCAGGCTCGAATCTCTGATCCAGCTGCCATGTCTCGGCGAAACCGTCCTGATCGGGATAGATCCCGGCCTTCGTGCCCGCCAACCAAGCCGCCCCCAAGGCGGTTGTTTCCTGCATCACGGGGCGATCGACCGGTGCGCCCAGAATGTTGGAGAGGCCTTGCATGGCCCAGTCAGAAGCGCTCATCCCGCCATCGACGCGCAAGATCACTTCGGCCTCGGCGCCCCAGTCACCTTGCATGGCGTGCCACAGGTCTCGAGTCTGGAAGGCGATGCTTTCCAGTGTGGCGCGGGTGATTTCGGCCCGGCCCGAGTTGCGGGTCAGTCCGAACATAGCGCCACGGCAATCCGGTTTCCAGTAGGGCGCGCCCAGCCCGGTGAAGGCGGGCACCAGCACCACATGCTGGTTCGGATCGGCCTGCGCGGCCAGATCGCCGCTCTGCGGGGCCGAGTCGATGATCTGTAGCGCGTCGCGCAGCCACTGCACGGCGGCCCCGGCAATAAAGATCGAGCCTTCTAGCGCATAGGTCCGTTGCCCATCCAGCTGATACCCGATCGTGGTGAGTAGACGGTTCTTCGAGGCAACCGGCTGCGTGCCGGTGTTCAACAGGGCAAAGCAGCCGGTGCCATAGGTCGATTTCATCATGCCCGGCTGGAAGCAGGCTTGTCCGATGGTGGCGGCCTGTTGGTCCCCGGCCACGCCCAGAATAGGGACATTGCCGCCAAGCAGCGTTGTCGCGCCGAAATCAGCTGCGCAATCCAGCACCTCTGGCAGCATCGCCATCGGGACGTCCAGCAGATCGCAGATCTCAGCGCTCCACGCGCCTTTGTGGATGTCGAACAACAGGGTCCGGGCGGCGTTGGTGGCATCGGTGACGTGCTTGCGCCCTTCGGTCAGCCGCCAGATCAGAAAACTGTCGATGGTGCCGAACAGAAGCTCTCCGGCTTCGGCCTTTTCGCGCGCGCCGGGAACGGTATCCAACAGCCATTTCACTTTTGTACCCGAGAAATAGGGGTCCAAAAGCAGCCCGGTTTGCAGGGTCACGTCATCCTCGCACCCGGCCTGTTTATAGCGGGCGCAGATATCGGCTGTGCGGCGGTCCTGCCAGACGATGGCATTGTGGATCGCTTTGCCGGTGGATTTGTCCCAGACCACGGTGGTTTCACGCTGGTTGGTGATACCAATCCCGGCAATCTGCGCAGGCGTTGTGCCCGTGGATTCCATCACCTCCTGACAAACGCTCAGAACGCTGTTCCAGATATCCTCAACATCATGTTCGACCCAGCCTTCCTGCGGGAAATGCTGGGGAAATTCCTGCTGGGCCGTTCCCACACGCTGCATCTGAGCGTCAAACAAAATGGCGCGCGATGATGTCGTGCCCTGATCAATAGCCAGAATATATGTCATGCCCGCGTTCCTCCCCCGGTGGTGTTTTGCGGGACTTTAGCGCAAACACTCGCGCAGGGGCCAGAGCAGAAATCAGGCTGCAGTGACCGGGATATTGTCGATCAGCCGAACGCCATCCGCCCAGGCGGTGACAAACAGGCGGGCCGGGCGGTCGGCGCGAGGCAGGGCCTGCAGCGTTTCGGCACAGCGCAGGTCGATATATTCGACCTCGGCGAAGCCCGCCTTAATCAGGCTATTCCGTGCAGTTTGCGCAAGCGGCGCGAAATCCGCGCCCTCTGACAGCGCCTCTGCCATCCTGCGCATGATCTGGTTCTTCTGCGCCGCGATCTGCAGCCCTTCGGCTGAGAGGCGTAGATTGCGCGAGGACATCGCCAAGCCCGACGGCTCACGCACGGTGGGGCAACCGATGACTTCGATCGGGATATCCAGATCACGGGCCATGCGCCGCACGACCAACAGCTGTTGATAGTCTTTTTCCCCGAGATAGGCTCGATCCGCCTGCGTTTGCAGGAACAGTTTGGCGACCACCGTGGCGACGCCTTCGAAGTGACCGGGGCGGAAGGGCCCCTCCATCACATCGGTCAGGCCCGCGACCGAAACCGTTGTCGAGAACCCCTCGGGGTAGATCTGATCCGGATCCGGCACATAAATCGCGTCAACGCCATAGGGAGCCAGTATTTCGGCGTCCTCACGCTCGGTCCGCGGGTAGTTGGCCAGATCCTCGGGGTTGTTGAATTGTTTGGGGTTCACAAAGATCGTGACAATCACGCGGTCGCACCCGGCCTTGGCCGCCTCGACCAGTGACAAATGCCCCTGATGCAGCGCGCCCATTGTGGGGACGACGCCGATGACCTCTCCGTCACGGTGCCATTGCGTGGTCAAAGCCCGCAGGTCCGCCAATCGGCGCAGAATAGGAGCGGTCATGTGCTGGCGCCTTTGGGGGCCTGATCCGCAAACACATGCTCATCCGCCGGGAAGGTGCGGGCGCGTACTTCGGCGGCGTATTCAGCAATGGCGGCTTCGGCCAATCGGCCAAGTTCGGCGTAGCGTTTGACGAATTTCGGTTTGAACGCGGTGAAAAAGCCAACCATGTCGTCGACCACAAGGATCTGCCCATCACAGCCTGCCGAGGCCCCGATGCCGATGGTCGGAATTGCCACCTCAGCCGTGATCCGGTCGGCCAATCCTTGCGGAACCTTCTCTAACACAACGGAAAACGCACCTGCTTGTGCCACGGCGGCGGCATCAGCCAGCACCGCGTCGGCCTGTTCGTCGCGGCCTTGCACCTTGTAGCCGCCCAGCGTGTTGATGGATTGCGGCGTCAGGCCGATATGGGCCATGACGGGAATGCCGCGCTTGACCAGAAAGCGGATGGTCTCGGCCATCTCGACCCCACCTTCCAGTTTCACCGCACCCGCCCCGGTTTCCGCCATCAGGCGGGCGGCATTGCGGAAGGCTTGCGCTGGGTTTTCCTCGTAACTGCCGAAGGGCATGTCGATCACCATCATCGCGCGGTCCAGGCCGCGAGCGACGGCCTGACCGTGCAGGATCATCATTTCGATCGTCACGCCAAGGGTCGATTCCAGCCCGTGCAGCACCATTCCGACGCTGTCGCCAACAAGGACAAAGTCGCAATGGGCGTCCATCAGTCGGGCCATCGGCGTGGTGTAGGCCGTCAGACTGACCAAAGGATCGCCGCCTTTACGGGCGCGGATATCCTCGGCGTTCGGGGCTTTTTTGCGGGCTGTGGCGCTCATGCTCGGCTCCGGCACGGTTCATGTTGCAGCGCGGCATAACAGATCTGACCGGGCCCGCGAAACCCCGGTTGCGCGAACATTTCCTTGAATGACCCTAGGTTTAAGGGAACACTGGCCTCCGATAGGCCCAAAAACACGCGGCTACGTTGACATCAACGGGGAGAGATTTTCATGACAAAGCAGATGTTTCGAACCTTCGGATCCATATTGGCGCTAAGCGCCAGTGTGCTGGCGACGCAGGCATTGGCGAAATCCGACATCACCATCGCCATGCAGCTGGAGCCACCGCATCTGGACCCGACCAGTGCCGCCGCACAGGCCATTGATTCGGTTGTTTACACCAATATTTTCGAAGGTCTGACCCGTTTCATGGGCGACGGCTCGGTCGTGCCGGGGCTGGCGGAAAGCTGGGAGATTTCCGATGACGGCACCGTCTATACCTTCAAGCTGCGCGATGGGGTGACCTTCCACGATGGCACCACGATGGATGCCGAGGACGTCAAGTTCAGTCTGGATCGCGCTATGGCCGAGGACAGTGCGAATGCGCAAAAGGCGCTGTTCGCTGGCATCGAAAGCGTCGAAGCAGTGGACCCGACGACCGTCAAGGTGACCTTGTCCGAGCCAAATGGGAATTTCCTGTTCAACATGGCCTGGGGCGACGCCGTGATCGTGGCCTCAGACAGTATCGACGACATCAAGACCAATCCGGTCGGAACTGGGGCGTTCACCTTTGGCGAATGGGTGCAGGGCGACAGCATCACGCTGAGCCGCAATCCCGATTATTGGGGCGATCAGCCAGCGTTAGAGACGGCTACGTTCAAGTTCATCTCGGATCCGACCGCCGCTTTTGCAGCCATGATGGCCGAGGATGTGGATGTGTTCGACAATTTCCCCGCGCCGGAAAACCTGCCTCAGTTCGAGGCCGATCCACGCTTTCAGGTGCTTGTCGGCTCGACCGAGGGGGAGACGATCCTGTCTACGAACAACAAGCAGGAGCCCTTTGACGATATCCTCGTTCGGCAGGCGTTGGCCCACGCGATCGACCGTCAGGCGATCATTGACGGTGCCATGTTCGGCTATGGCACCCCCATCGGCACCCATTTCGCGCCGCATCACCCGGCCTATGTCGATCTGACCGGGCAATCCGCCTATGATCCGGAAAAAGCCAAATCCCTGCTGGCCGAGGCCGGTCTGGCAGACGGGTTCGAAACCACACTGCATCTGCCGCCCCCGTCCTATGCGCGCCGTGGCGGCGAGATCATCGCCGCTCAATTGGCCGAGGTCGGAATCACGGCCGAGATCATCAATGTCGAATGGGCGCAGTGGTTGGAATCGGTCTTCAAGGGCAAGGATTTCGGCCTGACCATCGTCAGCCATACTGAGCCGATGGATATCGGCATCTATGCCCGGCCCGATTACTATTTCCAGTATGAAAGCTCGGATTTTCAGGCGCTGATGGATCTGCTGAACACCACAACCGACCCGGATGAGCGCACCCGCCTGATGGGTGAGGCACAGCGGCTGATTTCCAGCGACTACGTCAACGGATACTTGTTCCAATTGGCCAAGCTCGGCGTGGCGAAAGCAGGCGTTCAGGGGCTGTGGCAGAATGCGCCAACAGCCGCCATTGATCTCACCGCGATCAGCTGGGCTGAGTAACTGTCGGGGCTAACCCGCCCCGGCAATCAACCAATTGCTATGAACCCAGCCCTTGCGTCGGGGCTGGCCATAGTAGACGCCGATCCACTCCCCTTGTTGTGCACAGGTGCGGACTGTGTCGCCGTTGCGCAGTTGGTCGACCTGGAAATAGTTTGACCCCGGTCCCGTGCGCACAGCCAGAAAGCCATCACCGTTTGGATCCAGACCCGAGACGATACTGGCCGCGCATCCTGCGGCTTGCCCGTCTTCGGTGATCACGAAATCCACATCCAGTTGCTGAGCGGGCGCCGTGCCCGCTGCGGCTAAAAACAAAGCCGCAAGTACAGGTATTCTCATCATCAATTTCCTTTCAAACAATGGTCTCAGAATAGGGCCCGCACTGATTCTCGACAATGGAACTGGTGCTGGACCCAAAGCGCGGCGCGGCCTAACGTGGCGCTGATGCTTCGCTATGCCCTCAAACGTCTGATTTCGCTGGTGATCAGCCTGGCGGTTGCCTCGGTGGTGATCTTCGCCGTGATCGAGATCGCACCGGGCGATCCAGCCTCATTCATGCTGGGCGTCAACGCGCAGCCCGATACGCTGGCCGCTCTGAGTGCCGAGTTGGGGTTGGATATGTCCAAACTTGATCGGTACTTTAATTGGATTGGTGGCATGCTGGTCGGCGATTTTGGTACCTCCTACACCTATCGCACGCCGGTATCGCAGATGATCGCGGATCGGCTATGGGTGTCATTGCCGCTGGCGCTATATGCGCTGACCCTGTCCACCCTGATCGCCTTTCCAGCGGGCATCTACGCCGCCGCCCGTCGCGGTAAACCGGGCGATCTGACGGTCATGGGGGCTACGCAACTGGGCATTGCGGTGCCGAATTTCTGGTTCGCGATGATGTTGGTGCTGATCTTCGCCATCAACCTCCGCTGGTTCAACGCCGGAGGGTTCGCCGGTTGGGACAAAGGGTTCTGGCCCGGGCTGCATTCCCTGACCCTGCCCGCCATCGCTTTGGCGCTGCCGCAAGCGGCCATTCTGGCGCGGGTGATGCGGTCGTCGCTGCTCGACATACTTGGCGAGGATTTCATGCGCACCGCCCGTGCTAAGGGGCTTTCCCGCCGTCAGGCGCTGTGGAGACACGGAGTGCGCAACGCGCTGATTCCGGTGCTGACGATCATCGGGCTGCAATTTTCGTTCCTGCTGGCCGGGTCGATCATTATCGAGCAGGTCTTCTACTTGCCCGGCCTCGGGCGGTTGGTGTTTCAGGCAATCTCAGCCCGCGATTTGATCGTTGTGGAATCCGTGGTGATGCTGCTGGTTTTCGCCGTCATCACAGTGAACTTTCTGGTCGATCTGGCCTATGCCGCCGTTGACCCAAGGCTGAGGAGCCGGACATGAGCCGAAACCTGATCCTTGGCGCAGTGCTGTCGTCTCTGGTTTTGCTGGCGGCGCTGATCTCGTTTGTCTGGACGCCCTATGACCATGCTGCTCTGGACATTCCCGCGAAACTGCAGCCACCCAATGCGCAGCATTGGTTCGGCACCGATCACTTCGGGCGCGACATGTTCTCGATGATCATGGTCGGCGCGCGCACGTCCATCGCCGTTGCGTTGGTGGCGGTGGGGATCGGTATGGCGTTGGGCGTGCCCTTGGGCCTGACAGCGGCCGCACGCAAGGGATCTTGGCTGGATGAAGTCATCATGCGCGGTAATGATCTGGTCTTTGCCTTCCCCTCTCTGGTCATTGCCATCCTGATCACAGCCGTTTTTGGTGCCGGAGCGATCAATGCGATCATCGCTATCGGCATTTTCAACATCCCCGTCTTCGCCCGTATCACCCGCGGCGCGGCCCTGTCCCTGTGGGAGCGTGAGTTCATCCTCGCCGCCCGCGTCTCGGGCAAGGGAGCGGCACGGATTTCGGCGGAACATATCCTGCCCAATGTCGCCAACCTGCTGATCGTTCAGGGCACCATCCAGTTCAGCCTTGGAATCCTGGCCGAGGCGGGGCTGAGTTACGTCGGTCTCGGCGCACAGCCACCCACGCCAAGCTGGGGCCGGATGCTGGCCGATGCGCAGACAATGGTCAGTTTCGCCCCGCATTTGGCTCTAATTCCGGGTCTGGCAATCATTGTGACGGTGCTGGGTCTGAACTTGCTGGGTGACGGTCTGCGCGACTGGCTGGACCCCCGCATTCGGGTGGCGCGGGCATGAGTTTGTTGCGGATCGAAAACCTGTCTCTGGCCATTCATGAAGCTGAGATTCTGAAGCAAGTCAGTCTGTCAATTGCGCCCGGTCAGATCGTGGCGGTCACGGGAGAGAGCGGCTCGGGCAAGTCCATGACTGCGCTGGCCGTCATGCAACTGATGCCAGACGGAGCGAGCACCGACGGGTCGATACATCTGGACGAGCAAGAGATCCTAAACCTGCCCGAGACAGAAATGTGCGCCCTTCGTGGCGCGTCGATCGGAATGGTGTTTCAGGAGCCGATGACCGCCCTGAACCCGGTCAAAACCATCGGCGATCAGGTGATGGAGACCATCCTGATCCACAAAGCGATGTCCCGCGCGCAAGCTGAGGCCCGCGCGCAAGAGGTTCTCAGTCGTGTTGGCCTGCCTCCTGACCGTTTCCCTCTGTCCCGCTACCCGCATGAGCTGTCGGGCGGTCAGCGTCAGCGCGTGGTCATCGCGATGGCGATTGCGCTCAGGCCCAGGTTGCTGATCGCGGATGAGCCCACGACAGCCCTGGACGTGACCACTCAGGCCCAAATACTGGACCTGCTGAAGGGGCTGGTGCGCGAATACGACATGGGGCTTCTGATGATCACCCATGATCTAGCCGTGGTGGCCGATATGGCGGATCACATTGTGGTCATGCGTCGGGGCGAAGTGGTCGAGAGCGGAGCAACCGATCATCTGCTTAGAAACATGCAGCACCCCTATACGCGGATGCTATTTGACGCCTCGAACCATCAAGTTGCTCTGCCCGAAACTCAGGAGCAAAAGCCCTTGCTTGAGGTCACCGACGTGGTTCGTGACTATCGCCTGCCGCGCACGGGACTGTTCACAAAGCCCGCCCATATGCGGGCGGTGGACACGATCAGCTTTACCCTCAACCGCGGAGAGCGTCTGGGTCTGGTCGGAGAGTCAGGATGTGGAAAATCTACCCTAACTCGGGCTATTCTTGGTCTTGAGGAGGTTCAATCCGGCGATATCCGTCTGGATGGCGCCCCCGTTTACTCGGGCCACAAGCCAAATCTCGACGTCCGCCGCAAGATGCAGGTCGTGTTTCAGGACCCTTATGGCAGCTTCAACCCGCGCCACCGCGTCGCGCGGTTGATCACGGAACCGTTTCACTTGCTGGAAACTCCTCCGACAGGGTCCGAGCGTCAGGACAGGATCGCCGAGATGCTACGCGCCGTCGGCCTCAGCCCGGATGATGCTGGGAAATACATCCACGAATTCTCGGGAGGGCAGCGGCAACGTATCGCCATTGCCCGCGCGTTGATTATCCGACCAGAACTGATCTTGTTTGACGAGGCAGTCTCGGCCCTCGACGTGTCGGTCCGGGCGCAGATCCTCGATCTTCTCGCTGAGCTTTGCGCGGCCTATGATCTGACCTACCTGTTCATCAGCCACGATCTGAGCGTCGTGCGTACGATCACGGATCGGGTGATGGTGATGCAGGCCGGGAAAATCGTCGAACAGGGCGAGACTGAGGATGTCTTTGCCAATCCCCGCCACCCTTATACCCAGAAGCTGATCTCTGCCGCGCCGCAGCTGGCTGAAATTGGGCGTAAAATCGCATGATATGCTCCGTATTAGAGCCTAAACACAGGAGTTCCCAATGACCAACCCGATTTGGTTCGACCCCAGCCAATGCCTGATCGGCGGGGAATGGCAAAGACCGGAAGCAGGGGAATACTTGCCGCTTGTGAACCCTTCGGACGGGTCGGAACTCTGCCAGATTGCACGTGGTCAGCAGGCAGATATCGATGCGGCTGTTGTTGCCGCGCGATCTGCGTTGAACGGGGACTGGGGCCGGATGCCTGCGTTTGAGAGGGGGCGCATCCTGAGCAGACTTGGGCAATTGGTTCTGGACCGGGTGGACGACCTTGCACGGCTTGAGGCCATGGATGTCGGCAAACCGCTGACCCAGGCCCGCGCCGATGCCATCGCTTTAGCGCGGTATTGCGAATTCTACGGGGGTGCGGCGGATAAGGTGATGGGTGAGACCATCCCCTATCTCGACGGTTATACCGTCTACACCCTGCGCGAGCCGCATGGTGTCACGGGGCATATCGTGCCGTGGAATTACCCGATGCAGATCATTGGACGCTCGGTCGGGGCGGCGCTGGCCATGGGCAACGCCTGCGTTCTGAAGCCCGCCGAAGAGGCCTGCCTGACCGCCCTCGCCTTCGCCCATCTGGCGGTTGAGGCCGGTTTGCCCGCCGGGGCGCAGAATGTCGTCCCAGGTCTGGGGGCTGAGGCTGGCGCGGCGCTGTCCGGGCATACGGGTGTCGACCATATCTCGTTCACCGGATCGGTTGCGACGGGGGCTTTGGTGCAGCAAGCGGCCGGGAAAAATGTGGTTCCAGTGACGCTTGAGCTGGGCGGGAAGTCTCCGCAATTGGTTTTCGATGACGCTGACTTAGAAGCTGCCCTACCGTTTCTGGTCAATGCGGGCATTCAGAACGCGGGACAAACCTGCTCGGCCTCGTCGCGCATTCTGGTGCAACGCGGTTTGTATGAGCAGGTCAAGGAGCAGATGGCCGAGGCCTACGCGCAACTGACCGTTGGGCCTGCGTTGGATGACCTGCGCGTAGGGCCGCTGATCTCGGACCGCCAGAAGGCAATTGTTTCCGGGTTCTTGTCCAAAGGCGCGGATTTGGCGATTGCAGGACAGGGGCAAATCGCACCCGACGCGCCCAAGGCGGGGGCCTATGTATGCCCGACCCTCTTCTCTGACGTGCCTGCCGATCACGCTCTGGCCCGGGAAGAGATCTTTGGTCCAGTGCAGGTCTTGATCCCGTTTGAGACCGAAGAACAGGCTCTAACCATAGCCAATAGCACCGACTATGGATTGGTCGCCAGCATCTGGACGCGCGACGGGGCGCGGCAGATGCGATTGGCCAAGCGCCTCCGTTCGGGGCAGGTGTTCATTAACAATTACGGCGCCGGCGGAGGCGTAGAGCTACCATTCGGAGGGGTCGGAAAATCCGGACACGGTCGCGAAAAAGGGTTCGAGGCGCTCTATGGCTTTTCGCAACTCAAGACGGTGGCTGCCTTACACGGCTAGACGATCACCTCGATTGGTTTCTGCGCGCCAACGCCGAACACCCGCTTGTAGCGCTCGATTTCCTCGGCAGGTCCCATGGCTTTTTCCGGGTTATCCGACAGTTTGACCGTCGGGCGCCCATTGGCAGACACCGCCTTGCAAACCAGCGAGAACGGCGCCAGCGCGTCATCTGGAACAAGGCCGCGGAAGTCGTTGGTCAGCAGCGTGCCCCAGCCAAAGGAGATATTGGTGCGCTCTGAGAACTGACTGTGCAGCTCTTTGATCTTGTCGACGTCCAAACCGTCTGAGAAGATGATCCGCTTCTGCTTAGGGTCCTCGCCACGAGACGTCCACCAGTCGATCGCGACCTCGGCACCAGCTGCGGGATCGCCGCTGTCGATACGGATGCCCGTCCACCCGGCCAGCCAGTCGGGGGCATGGTCCAGAAACCCTTTGGTGCCATAGGTGTCGGGCAGGATGATGCGCAGATTGCCCTCATGTTCGTCATGCCAGTCGCTGAGAACATCATAGGGGGCCTGCGCCAGCGCTTCATCCGTGTCGGCGAGGGCGGAATAGACCATGGGCAGTTCATGCGCATTGGTGCCGATAGCCTCAACCTCGCGCCGCATCGCGATCAGGCAGTTCGAGGTGCCGGTGAACGATTTACCCAGCCCCTCGATCATGGCCTGAACGCACCAATCCTGCCAAAGGAAGGAATGCCGCCTCCGCGTGCCAAAATCTGCAATCCCAAGCCCTTCGATAGAACCCAGCTGTTCGATCTTTTCCCACACACGCGTCATCGCACGGGCATAGAGCACCTGAAGCTCGAACCGGCGCATGTGGTTCAGCACCGCGCGCGAGCGTAGCTCCATCAGCACCGCGAGCGCGGGGATTTCCCACAGCATGACCTCATGCCATTTGCCCTCGAAGGTCAGTTCGTATTGGTCACCTTTACGTTCCAGATGGTAGGGCGGCAGGCGCATATTCTCGAACCACTCCATGAAATCCGAACGGAACATCTGCCTTTTGCCATAGAACATATTGCCCCGCAGCCACGTGCTTTCCCCCCGGCTGAGGCTGAGCGAACGGATGTGATCCAGCTGTTCCCGCAGCTCACCTTCGTCAATCAAATGGGCCAGCGGCACGTGATTCGAGCGGTTGATCAGGGAAAACGCGACATCTGTTTGGGGCTTGTTGCGAAACACTGACTGGCACATCAGCAGTTTGTAGAAATCCGTGTCGATCAAAGACCGCACAATCGGGTCGATCTTCCATTTGTGATTGTAGACACGGGTCGCGATGTCGACCATGGGGAACTCCTGCAATTTCCGTTGTTAGATCAATCAGCACGGTGAATGGCAAGAGTCGCTGATTCGGTGACAATGCCCGTTTGGCGTCACAATGCGGGCTTATTGTCCGGTGTTTTCACCAATTAGTGATGGGGTGGGATGGAAAGACAAAACTGATGGTTGTTAATGAGTTTGCTGTACGATTTTGATATGGTTGAAAGACCGGCGGAAGGGGATGTTCCGGCTCAGGTCTGTGCGCGGTTCAGAGATGTGAAGACCTCTGACGCGTTGCGCGGGGCTTCCCCAGGGATCCGCACGATGTTTCAGGACGCGGGGTTCGATCTCGACTCCCATGTCAGTGGCATCGTGCCGGACAAGTTTCCAACCGAAGACCTGCCCGACCGAACTCGGATACTGCGCACTCTATTCGACAACATCAAAACCCGCGGTGTGCAGGGGGAATACTGTGGTGAGTTCGATCTACGGCAATTCCTCGGCCACATTCGCCGCGCCGAGGCAGTTGATGGGCTTGTCCGGGTTATTCCCGTTCAGCGCCCTCCGGTGCCACAGCCTGACATGCCCAAACGCAGGACGGCAAAGGGGCGGATTGGTGTTGGTCTTGGAGTTGCGGTGATTCTGTTCGCGGTGTTTAAGTATCTCGCAGAAACGGGTGCAGCGCCTTAGTCGGCCAGAGTAACCCCGGCGGCCTGCATAGCCTGTTGCGCCGCAGCCAGTGAACCATCCATGTCAATCGCACGGCAGGCGCTTTGAGCCACGGTGACGTCGAAGCCCAGCTTCGCGGCATCAACTGCAGAATAGTGAACACAGAAATCGGTCGCGAGCCCCACGAGGGTCAGTTTCGAAATGCCGCGAGTGTCCAGATACCCTTTCAACCCGGTCGGCGTTGCCTGATCATTCTCGAAAAACGCTGAATAGCTGTCGATGGCGCTGCGGAACCCTTTGCGGATGATCAGGTCGCCATCCGTGCGCAAATCCGGGTGAAAACCCGCGCCATCGGTGCCCTGCACGCAATGGTCGGGCCACAGAACCTGCGGGCCATAGGACATCTTGGTCATCTCGAAGGGGGCCTTGCCCGGATGCGAGCTGGCGAATGAGGAATGCCCCGCCGGATGCCAGTCCTGCGTCAGGATGACGGCATCAAACCTGTCCATCATGGCGTTGATCGGGGCAACGATCTCGTCCCCTCCGGCCACTGCCAACGCTCCGCCGGGGCAGAAATCATTCTGGACGTCGATGACAAGCAGGGCATGGGTCATGGCAATCTCTCCTTTGGTTTATCGGTACGGCGCGGTTCCGGGGGCGTCAATCCGATCCCTTGCGACTCTGCGCTGTCAGGTTTAGACCGCGCGCATGTATACGATCGCTGCCCTCTACCACTTCACCCGTTTCGCTGATCACGCCGCCCTGCGCGCGCCGCTGTTGGACCTGTGCCGCGCGCAATCGGTCAAAGGCACCCTGTTGCTGGCGCAAGAGGGGATCAACGGCACGATTGCTGGCCCGCGCTCCGGGATCGACGCCGTTCTGGCGCATATCAAGGCCCTGCCGGGCTGTGCCGATCTGGAGTGGAAAGAGGCCACCGCCGACCATCCGCCTTTTGGCAAGATGAAGGTGCGTCTGAAGAAAGAGATCGTGACCATGGGCCAGCCGGATGTCGATCCGCGCGCCCGCGTCGGCAACTATGTCGAACCCGAGGAATGGAATGATCTGATCCGCTCGGACGATGTGGTCGTGATCGACACGCGCAACGACTATGAGGTGGCGATTGGCACGTTTGAGGGCGCAATAGACCCTGAAACTGCCAGCTTCCGCGAATTTCCCGACTGGTGGGAGCAGAACAAGGACCGATTCCACAATAAGCGTGTCGCGATGTTCTGCACTGGTGGTATCCGCTGCGAGAAATCCACCAATTTTCTGCTGGGGCAGGGGGTCGAGGATGTCTATCACCTTAAAGGTGGCATCCTACGCTATCTCGAAGAAATGCCCGCTGAGGACAGCACCTGGCAGGGCGAGTGTTTCGTTTTCGACAATCGTGTGTCGGTTGGCCACGGTCTGGTCGAGGGGCCGCATAACTTGTGCCACGGGTGCCGCCGCCCGATCCTGCCCGAAGATGTGAAGCGCCCGGAATATGAACATGGCGTGTCTTGCCATCTCTGCGTGGATGAGACGTCGGAGGCCGACAAGATGCGTTTCCGCGAGCGGCAGAAACAGATCCTCCTGGCCCGCGCGCGTGGCGATGAACATCTGGGCAGCGTCTGAATTCCGCTTGCAGGTCGGCGGGGAATCCCGATGATTGTTGCCGGATTGCTGTGATGGAGTTTCAATGACCCGCAAACCGACAACTCTGGCGGAATGGAAATCGACCTTTCTGGCCGCTGCCGGGTTGGTGCTGGCCAGTTTCCTGGCATGGTTCGGCCTGTCGCGGTTGAGTGAGACCACCGCTGGGGACACGATCGGCACCATTGCCTCGGTCGCGTTGCTGATCTGGCTGGTGTCGCAGTCGTGGTACTACATGACCCAGGTGAAATCGCCGCGCAGGTTGTTGTTCCTGATGGGTGTATCCTTCATTCAGGTCGTGCCGTTCCTGTTTGCAGCCGTCTACGGGGCCTTTGGCTACAACGACAATTGCGTTCTCGGGGCGGAAGGCCCTGCCGATATCCTGTATTTCTCATATGTCACCTTCACCACGGTCGGGTATGGCGACATGAGCCCCACAGGCCTGTGCCGCGGATTGGCCGTGTCCGAGGCCGTCACGGGGTATATCCTTTTGGGCATGTTTGTTGCGGCTGCTGTGTCGCTTTATTCGCGAAACCACGCGCATTAGGCTCTATTTATTCTGGTCGATCCAACGCGACATCAACTGTTTGTCGCGAAAGCACTCGGACGGGATCGGGCGACGTTTGCTGCGCGATATCCGTTCAGCAAAGGCGACCTGTTTGCCGGTCGGGTAGTTGGCAAAGGGCGATGAATCCTCGGGCTTGTGAGCCGAGATCCAAGCAGACATGGACTTGCGGTCACGTTGCGCCTCCACCGGGATTTCTAGTGCGGTCTGCTCGGCGATGGCGCGGGCATAGCGCATCTGCCGATCTGTGACCGGCAGCAGGTGGTAGTCGTTCGAAGGGCCGTTTAGGGCCTGATTTCGGGCGTGGTAAGACATCGGAATGTTCCTATGACTATGTGGAACATAAATAGAACATTAACTCTTTTTTTCAAGGGCACGGCGATTCACATCAGCGGGAGTTTGCCGTGATTCAGTTTTATTGACTGACCAATCAACAAAAGATACACGCTTGGGAAATTGCTTCGGAAAAGGAACCCGGCATGAAATTTCAGCCCAAGGCGAGCCATTTCATCAATGGCGCATATGTCGAAGACACCAACGGCGCGCCGATTGATGTGATCTATCCTGCAACGGGTGAGGTCATTGCCCGGCTGCATTCAGCCACGCCCGAGATCGTTGATCAGGCTTTGAACAGTGCAAAAGCGGCGCAAGCGGAATGGGCAGCCATGTCCGGGACCGAGCGTGGCCGTGTTCTGCGCCGCGCCGCAGACATCATGCGCAACCGCAATTACGACCTGTCGGTTCTGGAAACACATGACACCGGTAAACCCCTGCAAGAGACGCTGGTGGCCGATGCGACCTCGGGCGCGGATGCGCTGGAGTATTTCGGAGGGCTGGCCGCATCCCTGACCGGTGAACACATCCCTCTGGGCGGTGGAGACTTCGTCTACACCATCCGCGAGGCGCTGGGCGTTTGCGTCGGGATCGGCGCGTGGAACTACCCAACCCAGATCGCCTGTTGGAAGGGCGCGCCGGCGTTGGCCTGCGGAAATACGATGGTGTTCAAACCGTCTGAAACGACCCCGCTCTCTGCGTTAAAAGTGGCCGAGATCCTGATCGAGGCAGGTGCACCCAAGGGCATTTACAACGTGATTCAGGGCTATGGCGATGTGGGTGCATCGCTGGTGACTGATGCGCGCGTTGCCAAAGTGTCTTTGACCGGCTCGGTGCCGACCGGCCGCAAGGTCTATGCCGCGGCCGCCGATGGCATGAAGCATGTGACCATGGAACTGGGCGGCAAATCCCCCATGATCGTGTTCGACGACGCCGATATCGAAAACGCGGTCTCAGGCGCAATTCTGGGCAATTTCTATTCTTCGGGTCAGGTCTGTTCGAACGGCACACGCGTGTTCGTTCAAAAAGGTATCAAAGAGGCGTTTCTGACCCGCTTGGCCGAACGTCTGGCAACCGCCAAGATCGGCGATCCGCTGGATGAAGAGGTCAACTTTGGCCCCATGGTCAGCGAAAATCAGATGAACATCGCGCTGGGCTATGTGGAAAAGGGCAAAGCCGAAGGCGCGCGTCTGGTTTATGGAGGAGAACGGATCGAGGGCGAGGGGTTCTATATGCAACCCACCGTGTTCGCCGACGTCACCGACGACATGACCATCGCCCGCGAAGAGATCTTTGGCCCGGTCATGTCCGTTCTGGATTTCGACACCGAAGAAGAAGTCTTGGCCCGCGCCAATGACACTGAATTCGGTCTCGCGGCTGGGGTCTTCACCAACGACCTGACCCGCGCCCATCGCATCGTCGCCGGGTTCGAGGCCGGGACTTGCTACATCAACACCTACAACCTCGCCCCGGTTGAGGCGCCGTTTGGCGGCTCCAAGATGTCGGGTGTCGGTCGCGAGAACTCAAAACTCGCCATCAACCATTTCAGCGAGATGAAAACCGTCTACGTCTCGATGAACGACGTCGAGGCGCCTTACTGATCAACCGCCTTGTTGGCGCTCTGCTCTTCTCAATACACGAGTGGCAGAGCGCCGTTCTATCGCGATCTGGAATCTTGTTTTTCCGAGCATCGCCATGGGGTGCAATTGCGTTTTTCGTGGGTTTCGCAGACCACCGATGTTCATTCTATTTCAGAACGACTAAGCGCGCCTGAAACCCATTTCCCAAATCGCACAGGATTGAGGCTCAGGATTCAAACCCAGTAATGTTGGTCACGGCGAGAGCGACGGATTAGAGATAAACACGCTTGGACATGGACCTTTACATCGTTTTCCAAGCCGTGAACCATGCAAAGGCTTGGAAAGCAAAATGTCTTGAGCCGAGGCGTTATGGGGAAAGTCTTGTTATCGGAACCTCTCAGAAAGTCGCCAACCTCTTTAGTCGGCGGCGTACAGTTGGTCATGTTTCTTTGTGGCTAACGGTCGAAGGACCGCGCGAAGTCCCGCCAGAATTTTCATCAAGGTATTTATCCAGCGTCGCACTAAGGGGAAATACGCTATTAGATTGAAAATGAATTATCGGAATCTGCGCTAGACCTTTGGTGTCATTGGTTGGGATCTGCTCCCTCGTCAGGCGCGCGTTCTGGGTCGGAGAGTAAACCGAAAAGGTCGGCAATATGCGCTCGGGTCTCTTCACTGTCGGCCAGTAGGCTGTTGGCGTCGGCCAGAGGCATCTCAATAAGACGACGAGGCGGTAAGGCAAGCTTGTCCGAAATCTCGGACAGGTTCGCAAATCGACCTTCAGGCTCAATATTTTCGGGCAATCCAGCCAACCAGAAATACCGGTTCGCAACCTCGGTTTCGCCGAGGTCTCGGTACAAGTCTGCCGTCGCATCCAGATCACCGGTTGCCGCCAGGGCCTGAGCGCGCAGGGTATCGGCGGCCACTGAAGCATCATCGGAAAGTTCCAGCATCGCTTTGTGCGGTTTTTGGTCCAACAGTGCCGCGCGCGCGCGCAATCGGGCCCGTTGGGATCGGTCCGTCGTGTCATGTGTCCGATTTGCAAAGGCAGAACTTTGAGCCGCAAATCCTAAAGCGCCCAACCGATCTGACACTGCAATAGCGGCTTGCGTGGTCAAAGCCATCGAGTCGCTATCAGACATGGACAGCACCTGTTTCAGAAAGGTTACATCGTTTGACCTTTCTTCCAGCAGATGTGTGTGGCGGTTTAGAACATCCGCGCGATCATCACCCTCGGGAAGAGCTTGGATCAGGTCGTAGGCCGTATCGAACTCATTGTTCAAACTCAGCGCAATGATATGTGCGTGCTGCATCATTGGTCCGGTTTCAGATCCACGAAACTCCAACGCGTAGGCTGCGGCAAGGGCAACGTCCTGCGGGGATACCGCCCCCCGCTCTGCCCAGCGTTTCTCGATCAAGCGCGCCAAGGCCAGAGGGGCATCTGTTGCGGTTTCCGGCTTAGAAATCACCTCTTCCAAGATGGCATCGGCCACCTCAGAGTCGCCTTCGGCCTGAGCGATCTGAGCCTTGGCAACGTTGGGCTGTTCCTCCGTTTCCACGCGATCAACGGAACGCATCACCCGCCGCGCCGCTTCCAGCTTATCAGCTTCAACCAAAATCGATGACAGTCTTGGGCCCAATCTGCGGCGCAAATGTCGGGGAAGGCTGGAGAAAGACTGCTCTATCGCGTCCAGATCGGCATCTGGACTCAACGTCTGCTCGCTGAGCAGTGACCAGAAAGCTGCATCGCTACTGCAACGCTGAAGACCCCGAAAAGGGCTTTCTTCTGAAGACTCACGGTGATCCACAAACCCGGCTATGGCTTGAACCCAGCTTTTCTCTTCGGAGTGGTCTTTAACCAGAGCAAGCGTGGAGACAGCTTCGGCACCGAAACCGAAATAAGCGTAGAGTTTTGCCAGCTTGAAGGCCTGGTCGGTGTCCACGCGATCGAATTCCTGAAACAGGCCAGAACGCAGGTCAGCGATCTGTTCGTCAAATGGGCGAGCGTCGGTCCATGTGTCGAACCCCAATCGAGCGCTGCTGATACAGGCAGGACGTTTTTCTATTTGGGGGATATCGGGGCCAAGAAGACCTTCCAGTTCGTCCACAACCGTTGAGACACTCATATTCGCTGCAAAATTCGGCAGCATGTCCGTGTCGTTCGGAGGTGTTGACGTGCGGGGGCCGATGGCGGCCAGGTCCAGGTCAAGGACCTCTCGGTCGGCACCTTGCAGTAGGCTGGCTGAGAGTTGATCTTTGAAGCCCTGTTGGTTCAGCGTCAAAAGCGGCAAAGCTAAGGGTTCAGGCGAATCTTCTACTCCCAACGGCGGCAGAGACGGTGGCAAAGGGATGTTGGCAGTCAAAGGCGGAGGCAAAGTGCCTTGCGAAATATCCACGACAATCATTGATTGTTGAAACAGAAAGGCCATGGCCACGCAGTCGCATCCAAACTCCAAATCAAGTGCGGCACCTGGTTCCGATTGAGACAGGGCTGACAAGCGATTTGATGTCAGTCGCCCGAACACGCCTTCTGTTTGAAACAGGACGTCGTCGATTGAAACGGTCAGCCGCGCCCCGTTTTTCCGGCGTGCAAGTACCCACTCGGTGCCCGGCGGAACCTTTACGACGAGGCGGGTGTGGCTTTCATGTTCTCCCGATCGGACAACCAACGTTTCAGCAGTGGCCGAGGTTGCTACTGTGATGAGGATCGACGTGAAGAGAGCCAGGCCTTTCATGCCGCCGCCTGTTTGAGTTCCTTGAGAGCATCCTCAAGTTCCGAGAAACCAGGCCGGTTGTGGGTTGGTGTGTTCTGGCGGCCGACTTCGATGCACATGGCGGCATTGTGGTTGTGCAGGTTGGCGACCAAAACTTCTTTGATCAGCTGGTAGAAGTGATTGTCTTCTTCCACGACGGATTTCAGCTTGCCAGCAAAGGGCCCCACCAGACCATAGGCTAGAAACACCCCTAGAAATGTCCCGACCAGAGCTCCCCCGATCAGCTTGCCCAGAACTTCGGGCGGCTGGTCGATTGACCCCATCGTTTTAATCACGCCCAGAACGGCGGCGACAATCCCGAGGGCGGGTAAGCCGTCGGCAACGGTTTGCAGCGCATGGCTGGAATGCATGGCGTGATGAAAATTGGCATCCATCCGCTTTTCCAGAACTTCTTCGACCTGATGGGGGTCATCATAGTTCATCGCGGCCGAGCGCATCGTGTCGCAGATCAGGTCCACGGCTTCCTTGTCGGACTGGATTTTCGGGTAGGTGGAAAACAAGCTCGAGTTCTCGGGGTCTTCAATGTGCTGTTCAACCTCGACCGGGTTTGCGCGTGCGATCCGGATCAAAGAGAATAGAAGGCACAGAAGGTCCCGATAGTCTTCGGGCTTCCATTTCGCCCCCTTGAAGACCTTACCCATGTCTTTGATCGTAAGTTTGATCCCACCCATATCGTTGCTGATCAGAAAGGCGCCGACAGCGGCACCGCCGATCATCATCATCTCAAACGGTAGGGATTTCATAATAATCGTCATCTTGCCGCCCGCAGCCAGATAGCCGCCGAACACCATTACAAAGATGACGACAATTCCAACAATTCCAATCATTTGCGATCTCCGACAAGTGTCCAAATAGCTTTGAAAAGCATTCGATTATTCCTGTGGGGCATTGGCATTTCGACCTGCCATGACGACACTGATCGTATAGGCGGTTTCGGGGCTGAGGCCGGCCAGCACGCCCGCTGCGGCATCGGCGGGCATGCGTGACAGGAAACCGGCCGCAAAGCTGGGATCCATCGTCTCGAACAGGGCGGCGGCATCTTTGGGTTTCATATTTTGGTAGACGTCCGTCAGCCGGGTCAGGTCTGTTTCCGCCGCCTCGTTCGCCAGTGCCAGTGTTTCCCGCAAGTCTTCCTCGGCCTGCTGTAGCGCGGCCAAGCGCGTTTCGATGGCCCCATGGGCAATCTCAAGCGCCTTTTCCTTTTCTTCCAAGGCTTCTTCCCGCTGTTTCAGGCGTTTTTCACGGCGCAAAAGTTCGTTCAAAAGCACCTGCAAATCCGGAGCGGGTTTTGACATAGGCGGCTCTTCGGACTTTGTTGGCTCAACTGTCTTGGCCAATGCGGGCCCGGCTTCCAGCCCAAGGCGAATCGCGGCGGATCCGATCATCAGCAGAGCAATCACCGCCAACACGCCGCCGCGGGGTCGCGCCCTGCCTTTTTGATTGCCAGAGCGTTTCATTCCGCGGCCTCCACACCCTGCCGTTTGTGCCGGAAGAACATCAAACCTTCAGGTGCCTTGTTTGGTTGGTCGGGCTGGTTGCCCTCGGAAGGCGTGTCGACCACGTCCGATTTCTGAGTGTCAGACGTTTTCTCAGGCTCGGCCTTGCCCTCAGCCTCTTCATCCGGCTCTAAGGATACTTCCGGCGCGGGCGGTTCAGGCGCGGCCTTTTCTTCTGGTATGACGTCATGCATTGAGGCCATCATCAGTTCGAGCCGCTGCGCAACCGATTGCGCGCGCTCCGTCAGCTCTTTCAGCTCATCCCCGGACTGGTCCGAGGCAGCCCGAGCGCTGTCCAGCGACTTTTTCAACTCTTCCGCCTGGGTGGACAGCACCGCGACGGCCCCACCCACGCCTTGTTCCAGATCCGTGAACCGTTTCAGGCGGCGGGACAGGACAAAGCAATACAGACCGGCACCTAGCGCGCCCGCGACCAGCAAAATATCTGCAATAAGCTCCAATTTCGCCTCCTAGTTCAGAACAAATTCCATCACCAGAACGTCGCGCACACGACCCTCTCCGACGACGATTTCAATGCGCCGCAGCAGATGTCCCCGGATACGCACCAGCGCCAGAGAATCCTCGAGATCTGAAACCTCCAGCGCGCGAAGGTACCCGTTCAGCACATCCATGATTCGCGGTTGCATTTTTTCCACATCACTGATGTAGGCTGAGTTAACTTCGAGCTGCGCGTGGAATTTCAGATGCCGCGACTCACCCGCATTCACCGACAGAATCACGGGCGGAAGATCGACGAATCCCACATCCGGCAGGGCCTTGGCCGGTTTGTCTTTTTCAGCGTCCATCGATTCCGCCTTTTCGGGTTTAGCCCCAAAGGGCAACAGCCCGGATGTGGTCGCGTAATAGCCGCCACCCGCCCCGACGAGCGCCAGAATCACCCCGATGATCAGACCCATTTTCCCTGATTTCTTAGGGGCTTCTGCCTCTTCTGCTGTAGCGTCAGTCATGACGTCCTCATTCATTCGATCTGAAGCTGTCATAACCCGGCAGGGACTAACCGATTGTTAAGGGCAATCGTTCAAACAAGGGATGCGCCGGGCAGAATGTCGGCGAGTCGGAGGTGAGCGTGCAGCAGATCGGAACTGTCTGGGCAAGTTTGGACAGACGAAAGCAAATCATAGTCGTCGGCGCGGTTGCGCTGGTGTTTCTGGGGGTTCTCGGGATGTCCAGTCTTGTGACGGCACCGTCCATGACCCTTCTTTATGCAGGGCTGGAAAGCGGAGCCGCGGGCGATATCGTGCGTGCACTCGATCAGCGCGGTGTCACATATGAGATCAGGGGCGGCTCAATCTACGTGCCTGGCTCGCAGCGGGATGAGCTGCGCATGACCCTTGCCAGCGAAGGCCTGCCTGCCAATGGCAATCGTGGCTACGAGCTGCTCGATTCGCTAAGCGGGTTTGGCACCACCTCGCAGATGTTCGACGCCGCCTATTGGCGCGCAAAAGAAGGTGAGCTGGCGCGCACCATCGTCGGTGGTCCTCATGTCAGTCAGGCGCGTGTGCATATCGCGAATGGCTCGGCCAACCCGTTTCAGCGTAGCGTTGCGCCCACGGCCTCGGTTTATCTGGTTCCATCCGGCGCGCAGATAACTGGCGATCAGGCCAAGGCGATTCGCTTTCTGGTCGCCTCGGCGGTCAACCGACTTGCGCCGGAAAACGTGACGGTTGTGGATTCAAGCGGCGCCGTGATTGGTGGGCAGGACACAGCAGTTGCGGCTGACACCTCGGATGACAAATCCCGTCAGCTACGCGAACGCGTGCTGCGCCTTGTCGAGGCGCGTGTGGGCACCGGCAACGCCGTGGTTGAGGTCAGTGTCGACACAGTCACCAAAACCGAATCCATCCGCGAACGCCGCTTTGATCCCAAAGGGCGGGTCGCGATCAGCACGGATGTCGAGGAACGTTCGGACAGTGCTCGCAATCAGTCTGGCGATGTGACGGTTGCCTCCAACCTGCCGGATGGAGACGGCGCGGGCGGGGACGAATCGAACTCGAATGCGACGCAGACCCGCGAGCGCGTGAACTATGAGGTCTCAGAAACGGAGCTTGAGGTTCACAACGCACCCGGAGCCATCAAGCGCCTGACAGTCGCGGTGTTGGTCAATGGCCTCCGGTCGGTAGATGAAAACGGGGCGGAAAGCTTTGAGCCCCTGCCTCAAACCGAGCTTGACGCGCTTGAGGAATTGGTGGCCTCAGCCGTTGGTTTCGACGCAGATAGGGGCGATGTGATCACGTTGAAATCGCTTGATCTGCCGATGGTAGAGCCGCAGGGAACGCTAGTTTCGTCCTCCATGTGGAAGAATTTTCATCTGGACGCGATGTCTCTGATCCAGATGGCTGTGCTTGCAGCGGTTTCGCTGGTTCTGGCCTTGTTCGTCATTCGCCCGATCCTGATGAAACCGGTTGCCGCCCCCGCCTTGTTGCCTGCAGGTGGTGGCGACGCACAGGACACCCAGGTTCTGGTCGGTGAGATCGCGCCAGATGAGTCGGCTGAGTTTACGTCTCTGCCAGGACAGGCGCAGCCGGCGGGCGTTCCGGCGCTTGGGTCGGACAGCACCGCAGACTCTGTGGATCGGTTGCGGGCGATGATCGGCGACAAACAGGAAGAAACGGTCGAGATCCTGCGCAGTTGGCTTGAAGAAGGCGAGGAGCGGGTCTGATGTCGATTGCTCACCTTCTCGAGGATTTCACCGCGCAGGTCGAAGGCGGCAAGCTGCATCTTCTGGACGAAGACGCGCTGGAGGAACAGCGCCTGGCCGCCTTTGAACAAGGCTACGGGGCCGGATGGGAAGACGCTGTTCAAGCGCAGGAGCAGAACCGGGGCCAGGTCTCGGCAGAGCTGGCCAAGGCGTTGGAAGACATGTCCTTTACCTATCACGAAGCGCTGAAACGTATGACCCTGTCGCTGGAGCCGATGTTCCAAAGCCTAGTGCACTTGGTGCTGCCGGATTTTATCGACCGGGGCTTCGCCCACCGCCTTTCAGAACAGCTGCAAGACATGGCACGAACCCAGATCGACCAACCTATCCAGATAATTGTGCCAGAAGAGCGCGCAGCAGAGGTCGAAGACTTGTTGTCATCGGATATGCCACGGCCTCCACGTGTGATTGAAGATTCCTCGCTGCAACCAGGACAAGCAAGGCTGCAGGTCGGTATCTCGCGACGCGAGGTGGATTGCGTGGATCTGCTGTCCTCGGTGCAGCAGGCATTTGACTCCTACATGTTTGAGGCGAAAGAGGCTTTGACCCATGACTGATACCCAATCCCCCAAAACCAACCCCTTTGATGCTATCCCGATCGAAGTCACAGTATCCGTCGGCCGTGCCCGCCCGTTGATCCGGGACCTGCTGAATATGGGTGAAAATGCGGTGCTGACACTGGACAAACGGATCGAAGACCCCGTGGACCTCTATGTCGGGGATCAACTGGTTGCTCGCGGTCTTCTGGAAGAGATGGAGGGCGATCAGGCCGGTCAACTGGCCGTACGTCTGACCGAAATCGCGGATTTGCAGAACGGAATCGGCTGATGCGCCTGTGGCTCTGGCTGATTGTGGCCGTGGTGGCTACGCTGCCCTCGCTGGCTGCGGCTCAAGACGTGACCCTGTCGCTTGGGGAAGGTGGGTCCATCTCGGCCCGGACGATCCAGTTGATTTTGCTGACCACCGTTCTCAGCCTTGCGCCCGGGCTGGCGATCATGATCACCTGTTTTCCGTTTCTGATCACGGTTCTCGCGATCCTGCGACAGGGCATCGGGTTGCAGCAATCTCCGCCAAACATGCTGATCGTCAGCCTTGCGCTGTTCCTGACCTATTTCATCATGGAGCCGGTTTTCACCGAAGCCTGGACTATTGGTATTGAGCCTTTGATCCATGAAACGCTTGAGGTTGAAACGGCTCTGGAACGCGCCCTGAACCCGTTCCGAGAGTTCATGGCCGCGCGACTGGATGTGGAGACGTTTCAATCCATGGCCGCTTTGCGCCCTGGAGGGGAGGGGATTGTCCTGTCCCCGGATGCTCCGCTTTCGATTCTGATGCCGTCTTTCATGCTGTCGGAAATCGCCCGGGCGTTTCAGATCGGGTTCCTGATTTTCCTGCCTTTTCTGATCATTGACCTAGTTGTGGCCGCCGTCTTGATGTCGATGGGCATGATGATGGTGCCGCCTGCAATCGTCTCGCTGCCGTTCAAGCTGGCGTTTTTCGTGATCGCAGATGGATGGGCTTTGATCGCCAGCGCTTTGGTCCGAAGTTACATGCCCTAGAGGGTCCGCGGGCTGGGCGTGGAGCGGGGTACAAGCTTAGTTTTAGTGAGAGCTTTGGAAAGCGGCGCATCAACTTCTGCGCGTGTTAGGTCACAAGGTAAAATAACTTTCATGTGGGTATAGAAACGAAGACGCCTCCGACGTACAGAGCGCGGAGGCGTTTAAGCACACAAAAAGGCGGTGCTACCCGGTTCTGTTGAGGTCTTTGATCAGCTGGTTCAAGTTGCCTTTACGCGCATCCAGCATCGCCCCGATTTCGGTGCGTTCGGTCAGCAGCAAGTTCACTCCCTCAATGAACATGTTGTAGAACTTATCGCGACCGGATTTGTCAGAAACCAGGAAGGTCACGTCAAAGGGCGACGATCCCCGCAGCTTGACCGAGGTGCGCACTTCATAGCCGGCTTTGATTCGGCGCGCGTTTCGTACATCCACCTGGCCGCCAATGAATTCGCGGAACCGGCGTCCGTATTTGCGCGAGATATAGCCTTGGAACGCCTTGGTGAATTGTCTCAACTGCGCCGGAGAGGCAGAACGGGCGTCCGCCCCAAGCGCATAGCGCGCCATGATCGGAACATCAGCGTATTGCACGAAAATCTTTTCGAAATCGCGCAGCATGGCTTTTTCCGACTTGCCCGAGGCGATCACGCGGTTGATATCCGCGACAACACTGTTGACCAGCTGTTTGGCGCCCGCCTCGGTCAGGGCCAGAGCGGGCAAGGGCAGGGCAACAATAGCTGCTCCGGCCACAGAGGTTTTCAGGAAATGTCTTCGGTTTAAAGCGTTACTCAGCATAAGGGTCCTCGTAGGGGTCGAGAAGGGGGTCACTAACAGGGTCGGTTCCGGCGTCGGCATATGGATCGTTGTAGAGATCCAAGAAGGCGTCCTCGTCGTCGCGTGCCAATTCGAAGCGGCGGTTTTGCAGGTAGATCAGTCGGGCCTGCGCATAGCTGTCGGCACTTTCGTAGAGAATCGAGTCCACTGTATCAGAAAAACGACCCCGATCCCCCATCCGACGTACGACTTCGGCATAAACCCCCAGGTTGTCCGCAGGGCGTACCGGCGTGAAGTTGATAGGGTTCGAGAACAGATTGATTATAACGCCTACAGCGTCGCGGGTGGTCGATGGGCCATAGAAAGGCAGCTCGACATAGGCGCCTTCCCCAACACCCCAGACGTGCAAGGTTTCGCCGAAATCCGTATCGACAGGGGGCAGGTTCAGCTCATCTGCGGGTGCCGACAGGCCAAAGCCACCGACGGTCATGTTAATCACGAACCGCAACAAGGCGTTGCCCATTTGCTTGGGGTTTCCCTGCAGCAGGTAATCCACCGCTTGACCGGGCAGAGAGATGTTTTCCGCAAAGGTACTGAAGCTGGTCACCATCGGATCAGGGACGATCTTCACATAGCCTTTCGAGGCCGGGCGAAACAGAAACCGGTCGACGCCAAGGTTGAACTTGTGAATGCCCCTGTTGGCGTTTTCATAGGGGTCGAAAATCTCTCCCCGAGCAGCCTGTTCCGGGGGTTGCGTCGCACAGGCCGACAACACAGCCATAAGTGACAGAACAACAAGATGTTTGAAGCCAAATTTGCTCAACACGGTCTTAGCTACTCCAATACGGCCCGGCACGACGCTTGGGCGATCAATCAATACCTGCGTGTCCAACCGACACAAGTTGTTGTCACATAGAGGTTTCAGAGCTTGAATGAAACACATAGCGTTAAACCCGGTAAATCAACGAAGGTAAAGTGACACGACTTCAACAGTTCGAAATAGGACAGGATATGCCCACTGAACGCGACGGTCAGAAAAATCGGTTTCCGGCTTTCCCAGCGGCATCATCCCGGTTAGCGTCCGCCCGAGTCGATTTTGGGTGAGGACAATCACATGAGCATCTCGGAAAAACTGCAAAGCCTGGGCGTATCGCTGCCAGACGCACCGGCCCCGGCCGCAAACTATGTGCCTTTCGTGCGCGTGGGCAATATCGTCTATGTCTCGGGTCAGATTTCCAAAGCGGACGACCTGATCACCGGCAAACTGGGCGATGACATGGATGTCGACGCGGGTGCAGCGGCGGCAAAGGTCTGTGCGATCAACCTGCTGGCTCAGGTCAAAGCGGCCTGCGATGGGGATATCGAGAAGCTGGTACGGGTGATCAAGCTGACCGGTTTTGTGAACTCGACTGCTGATTTCACCGCGCAGCCGCAGGTGATCAACGGTGCGTCCGATTTCCTGGTTGAGGCGCTGGGCGAGGCGGGTCGTCATTCCCGCTCGGCGGTTAGCGCTGCATCACTGCCGCTGGGTGTTGCTGTCGAAATCGAAGGTATTTTCGAAGTCCAATGACACCTGCTCTGCCGCCTGTGTTCCTTGAGGCCCCGATCTCGCACCGGGCGCTGCATGACAAAACAAATAACCGCCCGGAAAACAGCCGGGCGGCCATTCGTGCCGCGATCGATGCCGGTTACGGGATCGAGATTGACCTGCAGCGGACCTCGGACAACCGTGCGATGGTGTTTCATGACTACGACATGGCGCGTCTGACCGGGCAGTCTGGACCGATCCAGCAGGTCTCGGCCGCGCGGGCGCAGGCCACGCAGCTGCTGCATGCCGAGGATGGCATTCCCACCCTCGACGCTGTGCTTGAGATGGTCGCGGGCAAAGTCCCGCTGCTGATTGAGCTCAAGGATCAGGACGGAGCCATGGGCACCAATGTCGGCCCGCTTGAGGCGGACGCTGTGCGGGCGCTAGAAGGCTACGACGGTCCAGTGGCGTTGATGTCATTCAACCCCAACAGCGTGGCCGAGCTTGCCCGCCTGGCCCCGCATCTGCCACGTGGGATCGTGACTTGTTCCTATAAGCCGAGTGTCGAGCTGCTGCCGCAATCGGTGTGCGATCACCTGCGCAATATTCCCGATTTCGACCGGGTTGGGGCCAGTTTCATCAGCCATGAGGTTCATGATCTGGACCGTTCGCGCGTGGCCGAGCTGAAAGCGCGCGGTGTGCCGATCCTGTGTTGGACGGTAAAGTCGCCTGAACAAGAGGCAGAGGCCCGCGCCGTTGCCGACAATGTGACCTTTGAGGGGTATCTGGCCAAGCATCCGGGTTGAACCTGTCGCACCTCGTCACAGATAAAGACCAGACGCGGAGGGCACATGGATCAGGCGCAGATCGAAATTCAAATACTTGGATCACTCTCGCAAATCTCTGCGGCCGAGTGGGATGCCTGCGCTTGCCCCGAAACAGCAGATGGCGGGCGTCCGCTGGATCCCTTTACTACGCACCGGTTTTTGCTGGCCCTGGAAAGCAGCGGCTCGGTTGGGCGGGGCACCGGGTGGCAGCCTCAATATCTGACGGCGTATCTGGATGGGATGCTGATCGCGGCGGCGCCGATGTATGCCAAATCGCACAGTCAGGGAGAGTATATCTTCGACCACAGCTGGGCCCATGCATATGAAAACGCGGGCGGGCGGTACTATCCCAAACTGCAAATCGCGGCCCCTTTCACGCCCGCCACAGGGCGGCGCTTTTTGGTGCGTCCGGGATATGAAGGGATTGGGATGTCCGCGCTGGTGCAGGGCGCCGTTCAACTGGCGGCAGACAATCAGGTCTCGTCACTTCACGCGACCTTCTGCACCGAGGACGAGGCGTTGGCGGGTGAGCAGATGGGCCTGATGCTGCGCAGCTCACAACAGTTTCATTGGCTGAATGACGATTACGCGGATTTCGACGGCTTTCTGGCGGCGCTGTCCTCGCGCAAGCGTAAGAACATCCGCAAGGAGCGTGCTCAGGCCAACGCATTCGGTGGTGAGATCCGTACCTTGTCCGGTGATGACCTGCGGCCCGAGCATTGGGATGCCTTCTGGCGGTTCTATCAGGACACCGGCGCGCGCAAGTGGGGATCACCTTACCTGACGCGCCAGTTCTTTGATATGGCGCAGGAGACGATGACCGCTGATATGGCTTTGGTGCTGGCAGAACGCGATGGGTATCCCATCGCGGGGGCGCTGAATTTCATCGGGCGTGAGACGCTCTATGGTCGTTATTGGGGCTGTGTCGAACATCATGCCTGCCTGCATTTCGAGCTGTGCTATTATAGGGCCATCGACTTTGCCATCGCGCATGGCATGCAAAGGGTCGAAGCCGGAGCGCAAGGTGAACACAAGCTTGCACGTGGCTACCTGCCAACACGCACGCACAGCCTTCATTGGATTGCCGATCCGGGATTCGCCGATGCCGTCAAAAAATATCTGGACGCTGAAGGCCGCGCGGTGGGAGAAGAGATTGAGATTCTGACGGATTACGGTCCGTTCAGAAAATCGAACCCGGAGGAACAGCAATGACCGAGCTTTTGTCGACCGAGACCCGTGGCCCCCTTCTTGATCCGCTGTTCAACAATGGCTGGACGATGGTTGAGGGCCGGGATGCGATCACCAAGACTTTCATCTTTGATAATTTCGTCGCGGCCTTTGGATGGATGACGCAAGTGGCGATCTGGGCCGAAAAATGGAACCACCATCCCGAATGGTCCAACGTCTACCGCACGGTCGAGGTCGTGCTCTCCACCCATGACGTCGGCGGGTTGTCTTCGCTGGATGCGAAACTGGCGCGCAAGATGGACGGTCTGGTCTAGTCGCGATCCTGTCCGGACCCAATTCCGCCAGCCAAGGATGCCGTGATCGCCATCTGGCGGAACTCATCCGGCGTGACTGTGCCACTACTGACGTCGATATTGCCAGGAATGCGGGTCGTTTTGTTGCCGATAGACCGAACACTGCGCGCCGCTGGGTTGATGTCCAGACACCGCCTCTCATAGCAGGTCAGCCCGCTGGTGTTGATCTGGATGCGGGCCTGCCCATCTGGGCCGGTCACAACCGGGGCCTGCGGTACGTCACAAGCAGCCAACACGGCCAGCGCGCCGATCCAGATCCATCTGTTCATCTCACCCTCCGGGGTTAGTCCAACCGGCCGTTTCCATCCTTGTCCGCAGAGTCGAAATCGTTGCTCATCTGCGCGTCGTATTCCGTCCGTGAGATAAGGCTGTCGCCGTTCTGGTCAACGTCCTGAAATTGCTTTATGTCCAGGAAGGGTTTGGCCTCGGACAGGCCGAGTGTGCCGTTCTTGTCTTCGTCCATCGCCTGAAAGGCGTAGTCTGAAAAGGCATTGAACTCGTCCTTGGACAGAAAGCCATCATTGTTCGAGTCGATGGCTGTCAGCTCTTTTTCATTCAGCTCAGCCACGTCGTCCGCAGCTGCGGCACTGGCCATCACAAGCGCGGCGATACAGATTATTCGTTTCATCACTGTCCCCCTCAACATGCGAATCTTGCACCACTGATGCTGCCGGTAGCGGCACCTGCACCCGTCAGAATGGACTTGCCTGAACCGCCTCCGAACTGATTGCCGATTGCGCCTCCGATCAGCGCGCCACCCAAGGTGCCGCTCAGGCAGGCGATTTCATGTTGCCGTGCCGCTTGTTGCTGTGGTGTTGGGGCCGGGCCGCAAGCTGCAAGAAGGCCTGCGCCGCCCAGAATGAGTGAAATGGCTTTGAGATACATAAACATACTCCCCAGCTATGTGCCTTTGATAATCGCACACTGGGGCTTTGTATCAAGTTAAATAGGGTTAGGACGGCCCCGGTTTAGCCGGGGCCGAACAGCGTCAGATTACTTCGAGCAAGCCTTCACCGGCTGAAATCTCGCAAGCGCCGGGGCTTTCTTCCAGGTTCAGCGCAGTGACCTTGCCGTCTTCGACCAGCATCGCATAGCGCTGCGAACGCGCCAGCAGCCCGGCTGGAGGGGCGTCGAAATCCATGCCGATCGCCTTTGTGAACTCGGACGCGGCATCGCCCAACAGGGTCAGGCCGGCCTCGGTCGCGCCGGTCGCTTCGCCCCAGGCTTTCATCACGAACGGGTCGTTGACGGAGATGCAGATGATCTCATCCACGCCCTTGGCTTCGAACTGATCCTTGGTGCGCATGAAGCTGGGCACATGTGCCGAATGACAGGTCGGTGTAAACGCGCCGGGCACTGCAAAGATCACCACTTTGCGGCCCGCGGTTTTGTCTGAAATCCGAACCTCTTCTGGGCCTTCCGCACCCATTTGGGTCAGCGTGGCGTCGGGCAGCATCTCACCTGTTGTAATCATTTTTCAGCTCCTGTCGTTTGGATTTGCAGAGTCGGGCTATGCCGCAATATAGGTGGTCGGACAAAAGTAACCATGAGAATTCGACAGGGTGTGATGAACATGAGCCATATTGTCGTGATCGGCGCCGGGCAGGCCGGATCGTCGCTTGTTGCGAAACTGCGCAAGGATGGGTTTGAAGGGGATATCACCCTGATCGGGGCCGAGCCGCATCTGCCGTACCAGCGCCCGCCCTTGTCCAAGGCCTATTTGCTGGGCGAGATGGAGCTGGAGCGTCTGTTCCTGCGCCCCGAAAGCTTCTATGCCGACAACAACATCACCCTGCGTCTTGGCCAACGCGTTAGCGTAATTGACCCCAAGGCCAAGACCGTGACCCTGGGAGATGAAGTCATCTCATACGATGAACTGGCGCTGACCACCGGGTCGGATCCGCGCTATCTGCCTGCCTCTATCTGCGGTGATCTTCAGGGCGTTCATGTGGTGCGCGATCTGGCTCATATCGACGAGATGGAGCCTCGGGTCACTGAAGGCGCGCGCGCTCTGATCGTCGGGGGCGGCTATATCGGGCTTGAGGCCGCAGCCGTATGCGCCAAGCGCGGGGTCAAGGTGACGCTGGTAGAAATGGCCGAGCGTATCCTGCAACGCGTCGCCGCCAAGGAAACCAGCGACTATTTCCGCGCGCTGCATTCGGGTCATGGAGCGGACATCCGCGAGGGCGTGGGCCTTGATCGTCTGATCGGTGAAAACGGCAAGGTGGTCGGCGCGGTTCTGACAGATGGAACCGAAATCGAGGTTGATTTTGTGGTCGTCGGCGTGGGCATCGCGCCGTCCACCCAACTGGCCGAGTTGGCTGGGCTTGAACTGGACAACGGCATCAAAACCGACGCGCATGGCCGCACATCTGATCCGTCGATTTGGGCGGCAGGGGATTGCGCCTCCTTCCCGCATGGCGCGGGGCGTATTCGTTTGGAAAGCGTGCCTAATGCAATCGATCAGGCTGAGATCGTGGCTCAGAACATGCTGGGGGCTGCCAAGGACTATACAGCAACGCCGTGGTTCTGGTCGGATCAGTATGACGTGAAACTGCAGATCGCAGGTCTGAATACGGGTTATGATCGGGTTGTCACCCGTCAGGGCGAAGGTCAGACCGTGTCGTTCTGGTACTACAAGGGTGACCAGCTGATTGCAGTCGACGCGATGAACGACCCGCGCGCCTATATGGTTGGCAAGCGCCTGATCGACGCGGGCAAAACCGCTGATCCTGCCGTGGTGGCCGATCCGGCTGCGGATCTGAAACCGCTGCTCAAAGCGTGAGGATCATCGCCGGAGAGTTCCGGGGTCGTGCCTTGGCCTCGGTCGGCAAAGGGGATACGGGTGCCCATTTGCGTCCCACCACCGACCGAGTGCGTGAAAGCCTGTTCAACGTCCTGAGCCATCAGATCGATTTTGACGGTCTGCGTGTATTGGACCTGTTCGCAGGCACTGGCGCGCTGGGGCTTGAGGCGCTGTCGCGCGGGGCTGACTACGTCACCTTTGTGGATGACGGGCGTGTCGCGCAGGGCCTGATCCGCAAGAATATCGACCTGACCCGCAGCACAGATCGGGCCGATCTGATCCGCAGGGACGCGACGCGTTTGAGTGAAAACCCGAACGCGCACTATGACCTGATCTTTCTGGACCCGCCTTACGGCAAGTCTCTGGGCCAAAAAGCGCTGGCTAAGGCGACCGAGGCTGGATGGATCGCTGAGGGAGCGTTTATCGTGTGGGAAGAAAACGCCCCAATGCAGGCACCGGATGGTTTCCAGCTGGTGGACAGTCGAAAATACGGCGACACGTATATCTCGCTGATGCTTAAACCACTTGATCATGTGGGTTGATCCTGACAGTCTTAATTCGTTTTAAAATTGAATTAGGGTGGCCAGCAATTTGACGCATCTCCGCCAAAATTGCGGCCAAATTCGCCTCTAGGCGCCGTAGAAACGCGGAACAACCCTCAAAGGACTCTCTATGCTTCTCAGAGCTGCCCTGACCTCAGCCATCGTGCTGGGCTCCTCCCCTGTTGTTGCAGGGCAAACAAAACTAGATGCGAATGAATTTATGGCCAATTGCACCTCGTCTGTGGATCAATCCAACGTGACGTTGGCCCGTTCGGGCGGGTCCAACAAAGGGCACATCACTGTCGGAGATCTGCAGGGCGAGGCGGACATCCTGCCGGGTTTGGACAACCTGACGTTTTTGCTGATTCAGGATGGTCAGGTCGTCAACTTTGCCGTTGATCTTGTAAGTCTCGAATATGACATGATGATCAAAGGCACTTCGCAGCGTTTTGACAGAGGCAGCTGTACGCCATCGTGATCCGGTTTTGAGGCGCGAGCCGGTTTGTGCTAGGCTTCTGGCATGTACCGCGCCCTACCGCCCTTGTTCTGGGGTTTGGCTCAGGACACTGACACAGAAACCGGCCCGCCGCGCAAACCTGCATGCGCGCCGGTGTTCATCCACGACGCGATCACGCCGTGGGGGGCTGAGACGATGCTGCTGAAAGTTCTACGGGATCAGGCTGCCGATCACGAAGAATAGGTCGGATGGAACTTGCCGCCGGGTGACAGGGTAAAGATCTCGACCCCATTTGCGGTTACACCGACCGAATGTTCGAACTGTGCCGAGAGCGACTTGTCGCGGGTCACAGCAGTCCAGTCGTCGGCCAGAGTCTTGGTCTCAGGGCGGCCCAGATTAACCATCGGTTCGATGGTGAAGAACATTCCCTCTTCCAGAACGGAACCGGTGCCGGGGCGGCCATAGTGCAGCACGTTTGGCGGCGCGTGGAACACTCGACCAAGCCCGTGGCCACAGAAATCGCGGACGACGCTCATACGGTGCGCTTCGACATAGGACTGGATCGCATGGCCGATATCGCCGAACGTGTTGCCCGGCTTGACCATCTCGATGCCCTTGAAAAGCGCGTCATGGGTGACTTGAATCAGACGCTCGGCTTTTCGCGGCAGTTTGCCTGCGACATACATCCGCGAGGTGTCACCGAACCAGCCGTCCACGATGACAGTGACGTCAATGTTCAGGATATCCCCGTCCTTGAGCTTTTTCTCACCGGGAATGCCGTGGCACACCACGTGGTTCACACTGATACAGCTGGCGTGCTGGTAGCCCTTGTAGCCAATCGTCGCCGAAGTCGCGCCCGCGTCCTCGACCATCTGGGTGATGATCCCGTCGATCGCGCCGGTGGTTTGGCCGGGGAAGACATGTTGCGCGATGTCATCCAGTATCCGCGCAGCCAAAGCCCCTGCCGCATGCATGCCGGCAAAGTCACCCTGTTCATAGATGCGGATACCGTCTTTGGTCAGACGGCCACGGTGTTCTTTCATGGATGCGAGGCTCCAAATGTTTCGCGCAGTGTTCTATTTACGCTGCTTGTGCAGAAAGTTCCAGAGGGTGCAGCGTCGCAGGCCTGTATCTCGGATGGATGATGATCCGATCACAGGTGGACGCGTACAGCGATATAAACTAGCACGGTTAAGATAGTTCTCGGGCGTTAAATTAGAAGAAGGGCAGTCAGATGCAGAAAGCCGACCAGCTGAGGACCGAGATTGCCACCATTAGTGAAATGCTCAAGACCGGGCGCGCGGACCGGGCGCTGAAGCGTGCGGTCAAGGCCGGGAAGAAATGGCCCAAAATGCCCGCGTTTCCGCAGATGGCAGGTCTTGCATGCATTCACCAGGGAGATTTCAAACAGGCACAGACCCATCTGGAGCGCGCCTGGAAGATGGAGCCGGAGAACCCCGACCTGATCCAGAATTTCGGGCTGAGCCTTGTTCAGGGCGGCGATGCTGGCAAGGCTCTGACCCTGATGAATAAAGTCGCTGCCAAGGCCCCTCTGACCCCACCGCAACGCTATGTGCGCGCCATGGCCCTGTTGCAGGAGCGTCAACTGAGCGAGGCGTTAGAGGACGTTGATGAGGTACTGCGTCACCAAAACGGCAATCTGCAGGCTCATTGCCTTAAAGCCGATATTCTGGATGAGATGCATCAGTGGAATCAGGCCATCGACGTCCTATTGGCCGTGGCCGAGAAGCACCCGAAATTCCACTATGGTCAGCTGCGACTGGCCAAGGGCCTGGTCGGTTTGGGGCGTATGTCTGAGGCGCTGACCCATGGCCGCGCCGCCTTTGCGCTGGCGCCCGAGGATCCCGAAACGCTGGAGTTCGCTGCAACTCTGCCGAACCTGTCGGCTGAGGATAGGGCGGAATTGCAGGCTCTGACCTCTAAACTGCTTGAGGCGGGCAATGCCAATCGGGAAGCCGCAGCCACCGTGCATTTCGCCGCCGCGAGCCTTGCGAAACAGGAGGGCGATACCGCGACCGAGATGCTTCAGCTGCGCAAGGCGCATGATCAGTTGCAGCATGGGTTCAAAAGCTGGGAAACCCGGGCCGAGAAAGCCTGCCGCCAGCGTCTGAGCACGCCTCTGCCCGACCCTGCCTCAGCGCCGCGCACCGATATCCCGCGGCCGGTGTTCGTGGTTGGCTTGCCGCGCTCTGGCACCACTCTGATCGAGCGGATTCTGGCCTCACATTCCGCCGTGCAAGGGCTGGGAGAGTTGGCAGGCGTGCACCACTGGGCCCGCAAGGCCGAAAGCCAATCGAGCGCTGGAAGTGACGTGCAGGAGCTGGCCGACTACTACGCGGATAACTTGCCCCAGACGGCGGAAGGAACGCGCGCCTTTGTCGACAAAGCGCCGGGAAACTACGCTTTTCTGGGGGCGATTGCGCAGGCCTTTCCAAATGCCGTGATTCTTAATGTCACGCGCGATCCACGCGATGTGGCGCTGTCGATGTGGCGGACGCATTTCGGAGCGGGTGGCCTGTATTATACGCATGATCTGAGCTGGATGGCAGCCGAAGCCAACCGCTATCGCCGCTATATTCAGCACTGGCATGCCGTCCTTCCGGGGCGGGTCCATGACATAAGCTACGAGCATCTGGTGAATAATCTGGAGGACGGTGCCAAGGAGCTGGCCCAGCTCTGCGACCTGCCTTTTGAACAGGCGATGCTGTCGCCCGACAAATCCTCGGATGCGATCAAAACGGCCAGCAATCTGCAGGCGCGGAGACCGGTCAACACCGCCTCGGTCGGGGGGTGGCAGGCTGTGGCCGATTACTTCGCACCGTTTGTGAAGGGGTTGGACGCCGATCTTTGGCCTGAAATTCACAAATAGAGGTTCAAGTTTCGTTGATCATCCCGTCTGCGCGTGGCCATCCGCGCCGCTTTGCGCCACGGTGCCACGGAGGATGCATCAGCGGGAACAGGGGCTGAGATGGTCAGAGCGATTGCTGCTCTTCTGGTCGTTCTGACTTGCGGTTGCCGCGAAGAGGTGACGATGCTGACGCAGGATCAGCTTGCGGCGCTTTTGGTACTGGATCGCAAGATTGCACTGAACCGCGCGGGCGTCACCGGCACGGCACGCGTGAACGCCGACCAAAGCTTTGTCGTTGAGATTCCTCGGCTTGGCCGTGACACTGGCGTCTGGTGGTTCGAGGGCGACAGGATCTGCAGCCGCTGGGAGACGTTCCGCAAAGATCAGGACCTCTGCGCTGTGGTGGGGCAGGTCGCGGATGGCACATATCGCGGTTACACACCGGGGCGAGGCTCTTATCTGGGAGAGTTCACTCTCCTGCCTTAGCCGATAGCCCAGGCCTTCGCCGCATCGACCTCGATTCCCTCTGGCGACATCCGCGTCCCGTAAACCAACCGCTCAACCCCATGCGCTTGCGCCGCGTCAAAGGCCGCCGCATAGGCGGGGTCGATATCGGCCGCCAGCGCGAAGCGGTCGCAATCGGTGCGTTGCACCAGAAACAGCATGATCGCGCGGTGGCCCTGTTCGGCCATGGCGGCCAGTTCATGCAGATGTTTGGTGCCGCGAGCGGTGACGCTGTCGGGAAACTCGGCCAGACCGGGCTGGCGGGAAAGCGTGACGCTTTTGACCTCGACATAGGCATCCGGCAGGCCGGGTTGGGTCAGCAGGAAATCAATGCGGCTGTTCTCGCCGTATTTCACCTCGGCCCGGAGGGTTTCGTATGCGGCCAGTTCGGGGATCTCGCCGCCCTCTAGTGCCGCGCGCAGTGCCCGGTTCGGCACCGAAGTATCGACGCCGGTGAAATGGCCATTCTCGTGATCGACCAGCCGCCAGCCGTATTTCAGCTTTTTCTTCGGATCGTCATTGGGTTCCAACCAGATTTTCTCACCCGGTTCTGCCAGCCCCATCATCGAGCCCGGATTGGCGCAATGGGCTGCCACCTCGCGCCCATCCTCTAGCGTGCAATCGGCCAGAAAGCGTTTGTAGCGGCGGATCAGGCGGGCGGGGACAAGGGGGGTTTCAAATCTCATGCCCCACGGCCTATACCTGCCCCAACAGCCGATCAAGAGGGGGCGCGCGCCATGGCCAATCCAACCGCTGCAATGCTTGTCATCGGGGATGAGATCCTCTCGGGCCGGACGCGCGATGCGAATATGCACTACCTCGCGGGTGAACTGACCAAGCATGGCATCGACCTGAAAGAAGTGCGTATTGTCAGCGATGACGCCCCGGCGATCGAAGCGGCGGTCAAGGCGCTGTCGGGGTCCTACGACAATGTCTTCACCAGTGGTGGCATCGGGCCGACACATGACGATATCACCGCCGATTGCATCGCCCGTGCTTTTGACACCCCGATTGACGTGCGCGACGATGCGCGGGCGCTGTTGCAGGCGCATTACGACAAGTCGGGGCTGGAGTTGAACGAGGCCCGCCTGCGTATGGCCCGCATTCCTGATGGGGCCGCGCTGATCGACAATCCGGTCTCAACCGCGCCCGGATTTACCATCGAAAACGTGCATGTGATGGCCGGGGTGCCCTCGGTCTTTCAAGCCATGGTTGCCAGTGTTTTGCCGGGCCTGACGGGCGGTAGCCCGCTGTTGTCTCAGACATTGCGGGTGGATCGGGGCGAAGGCGACATTGCTGCCACGTTGTCTGCACTGGCTGAGGCGTTCTCGGACCTGTCCATCGGCTGCTATCCGTTTCAGATCAACGGGGTCTTCGGAGCCAACGTGGTGGTCCGGGGCACCGAGGGTGCGCGCATCGACGCGGCCATGACCCAATTGGCAAAAGAGCTCGAGTTGTGAGCATCAACTGGCCCGACATCGTTGACGGAACATGGCCCGCTGCGCGCTATGAGGCCCTTGGCCCCTTCCGCCTGCGCGAAGGGCAGGGGGGTGGTTCGCGCGTGTCTGCCGCCAATGCGCTGGGTGACGCGACCGAGGCCGATATTCTCGCGGCCGAGGTTGCCATGCGGGTCATGGGCCAGAAACGCATCTTTTGTCTGTGGCCCGATGACCACAAGCTCGACGCTCAACTGGATGCACGTGACTATGAAGTTCTGGACCCGGTCAACATCTACGCCTGCCCGCCGGAACAGCTGACCGATCAGCCTCTGCCCCGCGTGACCGCGTTCGGCATCTGGCCACCGCTTGCAGTCATGGAGGAGATCTGGGCCAAGGGCGGTATCGGCCCTGAACGTCTGGCCGTGATGGCGCGTGCTGCGACCCCCAAGACCGCGTTCCTGTTACGGCATTCTGATCGCCCCGCGGGAACTGTGTTCATGGCCATGCAAGGCGATGTGGCCATGGTACATGCGCTTGAGATCCTGCCAGATCACCGCCGTCAGGGCCTAGGTCAATGGGCCATGCGGGCAGCAGCCTTCTGGGCGCGGGACAACGGGGCGAAAACGCTCAGCGTGATCTGCACAAAGGCTAATGCTGGGGCGAATGGCCTCTACCGTGCGCTCGGGATGGAGATTGTCGGGGAATACCATTATCGTCAACGTGTCTAAGGAGTTAAGAAAGCCCGTGACCCAGACTGATCTGCCCACCGCGCTGAACCTGCCCATGGCCGACCCTTTGCCGCCTGAGACGCAGAAATACTTTGATGTCTGCCTCGAAAAGCTGGGCATGGTGCCGAATGTGCTGAAAGCCTACGCGTTCGATACTGACAAGCTGAACGCCTTCACGGCTATGTATAACGACCTGATGCTGGCAGATAGCGGACTGTCCAAGCTCGAACGTGAGATGATCGCGGTGGTCGTGTCCTCGATCAACAAGTGCTTCTACTGCCTTGTTGCTCATGGTGCAGCAGTGCGGCAGATGTCCGGTGATCCGCAACTGGGCGAGATGCTGGTGATGAACTACCGCACCGCCCCTTTGGATGCGCGCCAGCGTGCGATGTTGGATTTCGCGGCCAAGATGACCACCGCAAGCGCCGCGATTGAAGAGGCTGACCGCCAGCACTTGCGCGATCAGGGCTTCAGTGACCGGGATATCTGGGACATCGCCAACGTCACAGGGTTCTTCAACATGTCCAACCGGGTGGCCAGTGCCACGGCGATGGCGCCCAACCCCGAATATCACGCGCAAGCCCGATGATCCGACGCCTCGCCTTTGCCTTTTGTCTGATGGCCGGGCCGGGTCTGGCGCAAGATCTGACCCTGCCCGCCAGCGCCCGTCAGATCAGCGAGAGGACCTCGCCGCTGGACAGCTATGAGCTGCCCACAGGGCCCGTTGCGGATGGCATAGTCCCGTCCCGCACCGTCGAGGGGCGGGTCGAGCGGCTGACATGGCGCTTGCAGGCGGGCTCTAGCACGACGCTGCAATTGCTGGCTCCGCTGCGGGATCAGCTCGTGGCGCAGGGCTTTGATATCCTGTTTGAATGTGAGGCTCGGACCTGCGGCGGGTTCGATTTCCGCTTCGGAACCGAAGTGGTTCCAACACCGGATATGTATGTCGCCATTCGCGACTATCGTTTTCTGTCTGCCACCAAGGGCGACGAGGCGCTCAGCCTGCTGGTCAGCCGTAACCCGCCGGATGGCTATGTGCAACTGATCCGCGTTGCACCCGTTGATGCTCCGGCTCCAACGCCTGTGGTCGTTGAGCAATCCGCCAGCGGAACGGAGGGCCTTTTGGCCGCATTGCAGCAGTCGGGCCATGTGATTCTCGACGATTTACATTTCCGCACCGGCGAGGTGGCGCTGGGCGACGGCCCGTTCGCCTCCTTGTCGTTGCTCGCGCAGTTCCTGGCCGACAACCCGTCGACTCGGTTGGCGTTGGTCGGGCATACTGATGATACCGGCACGTTGCAGGCCAATACAAAGGTCAGCACCGAACGGGCGCAGGCCGTGCGCGCCCGTTTGATCGACACGCATGACGTTGCAGCGGACCGGATCGAAGCACAGGGCGTGGGATATCTTGCGCCGCTGACCTCGAACGCGACGCCGGAAGGGCGCGACCTGAATCGCAGGGTTGAGGCTGTCTTGCTGGTCAACTGACGCGTCTTCAAAAAAAAGACCCGCACGCAGAACGCACGGGCCGATCCAGTTCACCGGGAGAATTACCAGTCCATCGCGCCTTTTTCGGAATACGCATCAACGAGGAAGTCTATGAAGGCCCGTACCTTGGGCTGAGTGAAGCGGCCTGGAGGATAGACCGCGTAGATGCCTTGCACCTCATCCGGCAGGGATGGCATTGCATCCACAACCTCACCGGATTTCAGCGCATCAGCGTAAAGATAGCTGGGCAGATAGGCGATCCCGAGGCCCGAGACCGCCGCGTTTAACAGCGATTGGCCATCATTCACGCTGAGCCAACCGGCCGTGCGCACCTGACGTTTCTCGCCCGACGGGGCAGTTAGGCGCCAGACATTGCCCGAGGATTGGCTGGAATAGTGCAGCAGCTTGTGTTCGTTCAGATCGTCGATCTTCTGCGGACGTCCGTATTTCTCGATATAGCTGGGGGCCGCGACCATGCGTTTGACGGTCTCGGTCAGCTTTCGGGCGCGCAAAGTGCTGTCTTCCAGCTCTCCGATGCGAACGGCGACGTCAAAGCCTTCGGAAATCAGTTCCACGTAGCGGTTATTGAGCACCATGTTCACGGTAATGTCGGGATAGGTGGCCAGAAAATCCGACAGCACAGGCGACAGGTGATTGACCCCGAAATCCGTCGCCACGCTGATCCGCAGCAGGCCAGAAGGGGCCGATTGCATCGCGGTGACCAGCGAATCCGCCTCACCCGCGTCGTTCAACACCCGGCGGGCGCGGTCGTAATAGGCCAACCCAATCTCGGTCGGAGAAACGCGGCGTGTGGTCCGGTTGAGCAGTCGTGCCCCCAGCCGCGACTCCAGGCTGGACACGTGCTTAGAAACGGCTGATTTGGAGATACCCATCTTCTTGGCCGCATCGGTGAAGCCACCTTGGTCCACCACATTGGCAAAGGCTTCCATTTCCGTCAGTCGATCCATTCTCGTTCCCCAGGTCTTGCTACTTGCAACGACTTTGCCCCTCAATCTGGGCGGAATCGGGGCGGACATGGGATAATATCAGGGTTTTGAATCGGATCGTTTGCGTATCAGAAACGTGGAAACAGTTGTTTCCCGCGATGGTGATCGCCCTGCAAACGGGCGTTTTCTGAAAAATACTCAAGATGTGCTAGATCTAGAATGGCATTTTTGTGACGAGGGAGGAGATCATGAAAGCCATCTTCACTGCCATTTTAGTTGCTCTGTTTGCCACAGCTGTCGGTGCGCAGGAACAAACGCCATCCGCGCCGGGTGCGCAGGTCTATTTCGCGAACCTTGCGGATGGCGACAAGGTGCAATCGCCGGTCACGGTGGTCTTTGGCCTCAGCGGCATGGGTGTCGCACCCGCAGGGACCGAAGCGGACAATACCGGCCACCACCACCTGCTGATCAACCGCCCACCACTGGGTCAAGGCGAAGACGGCGCGGATGAGTTGCTTTACGGTTTGCCCGCAGACGACAACCATATGCATTTCGGCGGTGGCCAGACCGAGGTCACTCTGGATCTGCCCGCAGGTCAGCACTCGCTACAACTGGTTCTGGGCGATGCTGGACACGTGCCGCACAACCCGCCCATTTTATCCGAAGTGATTACGATTTCGGTCGAATAAGGGGGCGCCGGGTAACGCCGCAAACCAGGAGTTTTGAGGGCCGCTAAGGGTTTGAAGTGCCTGCTCTTCGCTGCTATTCCTTCTCATCACATTGACGTGATCGAGGGGGGCGCGATGCAGGTGGTCTATGGCGTGAACAGGTCTTTTCTGTTCCCCGCTCTGCTTTCCGCATATTCCGCTGTCAAAAACGCCAGCAAGCCTTTGGATGTGACAATCTTCGGGCAAGATTTCACAGACGAAGACATTGCGATTGTTGAGCAGGTCAATCAATCCCTCACGGGAGGGACGATTTCTTACCGGAAATTCGATCTGGAAAATCTGCCAGGCTTTTCTGAGTACAAATCGAAGTTCCCTGCGATCACGATGCTGCCTTTGTTTCTGCCCCAGCTTTGCGAAAAGCGCTGCGTTTTTGTGGATGCGGACACTCTGGTTGTTTCGGATGTTTGGGAATTGCTGGACATGGACCTTGAAGGCCAACCCTTTGCTGCTTGTGTGGATATGGGGTTGGTGACGCTTGGCGGAGGGGATTTCCTGCGCCCTTCCCTGCAGCAGATTTTCAGACCGGGACGCGAGCATAAAAAGTCGCTCAGTCGTGTGAGCAAGAGCATTCGGCTGGGGTTCATACCTGGCGAAGGGTATTTCAATGCCGGCATCATGGTCATGGATTGTTCAGCCATTCACGGTGATCGCGAATTGCGCGAGATCAGCGATTTCGAGAAGCTGGTTCCGCACATTCCCTACTTGCCCGAGCAGGACAGAATGAACCAATTGTTTCACGGTCGCTGGTTTCGCTTGCCTATTCAGTGGAACACGCGCCCTCAGATCTGGTTTGACGCGCACAGTCCGAAATACCGCAAAATGTCCAAGACGTTCCGCCAGCATCTGAGTGATGCAAACAGAACTCCAAAAATCTGGCACTATGTCGGTGGCAAAAAACCTTGGCGCGCGACGCGAATGGCGCGCCTGCTGTTCCATCGCGCCTACCGTGACTACGAAACCTACATGGCCCGATTCGAGAAAGAGACAGGCCTGACTTATACCATGTAGACCTCAGCGCCCCTACATTGCGGCGGCCAGACGGGTGCCCTGATTGATCGCCCGTTTCGCATCCAATTCCGCCGCAACATCTGCGCCACCGATCACATGCGGCGTGATCCCGCGTTCGATCAGGGCGTCCGCAAGGCTGCGCTCGGACAGTTGACCGGAACACAGAACGATGGTGTCCGCAGCAATCACCGTCGGGTCGGCGCGCTCTTCACCAAAGCTGATATGCAGGCCGTCATCGTCGATATGCTCGTAATTCACGCCGCCCACGAAGTTGACGTTTTTCATCTTGAGTGTCGCGCGGTGAATCCAGCCGGTGGTCTTGCCCAAGCCTTTGCCATGCGCCTGTTTCTTGCGTTGCAACAGAGTCACCTGACGCGCCGGGGCTGCAGGCTGAGGGCCTTCCGGTGCCAGACCCGAGCGGTGCTGTTCCGGGTCGGTAACGCCCCATTCCTTCATCCAGGCTGGCAGGTCGGTGGTGATGCTGTGACCGTCCTCCAGCAGGAACTCGGATACGTCAAAGCCGATACCGCCAGCGCCGATCACGGCGACGGATTTGCCGACCTCTGCTTTCTCGCGCAGCACGTCGATATAGCTGATGACGTTGTCACGGTCCTGACCGGGGATTTCCGGATCACGCGGGATAACGCCGGTGGCAATGACGACTTCGTCAAAGCCGGTCAGGTCGTCGGCGCTTACCTCGCGGTTCAGTTCCACCTTCACGCCCAGATCGTCCATCATGGTGCGGTACCAACCGACCAGCCCCCAAAACTCCTCTTTCCCCGGCACCTGTTTCGCCATGTTCAACTGTCCGCCGATCTCCGAGGCGCGGTCGAACAGCGTGACGTCATGGCCGCGCTGGGCGGCGGTCATAGCGGTAGACAGGCCGGCCGGGCCAGCGCCCACAATGGCAACGGTCTTGCGCGTCTCGGCCTTGCCAATGACCAGTTCGGTCTCATGACAGGCACGTGGGTTGACCAGGCAAGAGGTCAGTTTGCCGCCGAACGTGTGGTCCAGGCAGGCCTGGTTACAGGCGATACACGGCGCGATCTGCGCGGACTGACCCGCAATCGCCTTGTTGACGAAATCCGCGTCCGCCAGCATCGGACGCGCCAGCGAGACCATGTCGGCACAGCCGGTCGACAGAACCTCTTCTGCGACCTCGGGCGTGTTGATCCGGTTCGACGTGATCACCGGGATACCAACCTTGCCCATCAGCTTTTTGGTCACCCAGGCAAAGGCCGCACGCGGTACGCTGGTGGCGATGGTGGGAATCCGCGCCTCGTGCCAGCCGATGCCGGTGTTGATGATCGTGGCACCGGCTTGTTCGATCCGCTGTGCAAGTTCGACCACCTCTTCATGGGTCGAGCCATTCGGGACCAGATCGATCATCGACAGGCGGTAGATGATGATGAAATCCGTGCCCACAGCCTCACGCGTGCGCCGCACAACTTCGATCGGCAGGCGCATCCGGTTTTCATAGGAGCCGCCCCAGCGATCCTCACGTTTATTGGTGTGGGTCACGAGGAATTGGTTCAGGAAATACCCCTCAGAGCCCATGATTTCGACCCCGTCATAGCCCGCCTTCTGGGCAAGAACAGCCGCGTTCACGATGTCGCTGATCTGCTTCTCGATCCCGTCTTCGTCCAGCTCACTGGGCGGGAACGGAGAAATCGGGGATTTCACAGGGCTGGGCGCCACGCATTTGGGACCATAGGCATAACGTCCGGCGTGCAGAATCTGCATCGCGATCTTGCCGCCCGCCTCATGCACGCGGTCAGTCACGACCGAGTGGTTCGCCACGTCCTTGTCGGTGGTCATCATCGCCGCGCCCGGCAGGACAGACCCTTCGAGGTTCGGGCCGATCCCGCCCGTCACCATCAGCGCCACGCCCCCGCGGGCACGATCCGCATAGAACTCGGCCACGCGGTTCCAGTCGCCGGTCTCTTCCAACCCGGTATGCATCGAGCCCATCAGCACGCGGTTCTTCAACGTGGTAAAGCCCAGGTCCAGCGGGGCCAGCATGTTTGGGTACGCAGTCATGGCGAACTCTCCCTTACGAAGTTGAGGAATAGATTGACGTTCGCGTAAACATTGTCACGCGAAACCTAACGTCATCCCCTTTGCGCGCGTCGTGAGGCTTGATAGAGAGATGGCGAACCATGTCCAAGAGGCCTCGCATGACCCAGGAAGAGATCGCCAAACTGCCCTATCGACCCTGTGTGGGGCTGATGCTGATGAATGCCGAGGGCAAGATTTTCGTGGGGCAGCGCAATGACCGCCACAAGGACGCGTGGCAGATGCCTCAGGGCGGGGTGGACAAGGGCGAAGACCCCCAAGATGCGGCGCTGCGCGAACTATGGGAAGAAACCGGCGTGACTGCTGATCTGGTCGAGGTCGTGGCCGAGACTGACGGCTGGTTGCCCTATGATCTGCCCCACGACATCGTCCCAAAAATCTGGAAAGGCCGTTATCGCGGGCAAGAGCAGAAATGGTTTCTGCTGCGCTTCAACGGCCATGACGACCAGATCAATATTGCAACGGATCATCCCGAATTCACCAGCTGGAAATGGCAGGCCCCGGATCAACTGGTCGAAGAAATCGTGCCGTTCAAGCGCGCGGTCTACGAGCAGGTGATTGCGGGTTTTGCGGATCATCTGAGCTGATCACCAGCCTGCACGTTGCCGTGAGGGGGCGTGGTTCGGGTCAAGGCGTGCCTCTAGCTTGTGGGCATGAAAGACACCCTGCCAGACCCCATCACAATCAAACCCGCCGGACGGCGATTTCAGGGCTTGGACCGGCGCGCGCCTCTGCGTGAGGGATTACGCGGTTGCGGAGAGTTCGGTCCCTCTCAGACGGCAGGGCGGTTCTACCCGATGGCCTGTGTCGCGCTTGAGGTGACGCAGCGCTGCAATCTGGACTGCACGCTCTGCTACCTCTCGGACCGGGCCGAGATGACCTATGATCCTCCGCTTTCGGTCCTGTTTGCGCGGATTGCCACGATCCGCAGCCACTATGGCCGGGGTATTTCCGTTCAATTGACCGGCGGCGACCCGACCCTGCGTAAGGTTGACGATCTTGAGGCGCTCTGCCGCGAGATCAGGCGGCTGGGCATGCGCTCCTGCCTGATGACCAACGGTATCCGCGCCAGCCGGGCGATGCTGACGCGATTGGCGGCAGCGGGGCTGGATGACGTGGCCTTTCACGTGGACATGACGCAAGAGCGCAAAGGGTTCGCCTCCGAGGTGGAGCTCAACCGCGTGCGCAAAACCTATATCGACCGGGCGCGTGGTTTGGGGCTGCGTATCCTCTTCAACACGACCGTTTTTGGCGGCAACTTTGCTGAAATCCCTTCTTTGGCCCGGTTTCTGCGGGATCAACCCGAGGTCGGTTTTGTCTCGTTCCAGATGCAAGCGGATACCGGGCGCGGTGTGTTGCGGGCGCGACCCGATGCAATCACGCAAGACAGCGTCATCCGCGCGGTCGAGCAAGGCTATGGCACGTCTTTGCATTTCGACTCGGCGGCCGTCGGGCATTCCAGTTGCAACCGGTATGGCAGCGTTGTTTCTGCGGGGGGCAAGGCCGTGTCGTTGCTGTCGAACCAGCGCTTGGTTCAGCGGGTGATAGCGGCGCTGGAAAATGTGGATACCGGACAGGACGCTCATATCCGCATCCGCCCCAGCGTGGGACGCCTGATCCGCCGCCATCCACTGCTAGCCCTTTGGGCGCTTGGCCATCTGGTGGGCTGCCTTCTGCGGCTGGGGTCGGGGGTGCTGCGCGGCCCGGTACGGCGGCAGGCCGTGTTCATCCACAATTTCATGGCTGCGGATGCGTTAGAGGAAGACCGCTGCGCCTCTTGCGTGTTCATGGTTGCGACAGCCAATGGGCCGCTCTCCATGTGCGTCCACAACGCACAGCGCGATCAGCATCTGGCCGCGCCGGATCGGGTGGACCGTCCGATGGGCACCTATTGGTGGAACTCGGCGACGCGCGGCCTGTCAACTCGTCCGGACTTGCCGGCGTTGAAAGATCCCGAGGCGGCTCCGCTGAAACGCCTCAAAGGGCAGTTGCGCGCTGCTCGTCAAAGCCGAAAGGACGCTTCATGAGACAGGTTCTGATCCTGATGCTGCTGCCGCTTCTGGCCGCCTGCGCCAGCGTCGAGAGGCTGGCCTTGCCTGCCGCGACGCCGTTGCCCGACACGGCCCTGACCCGCGCCGCGCCCCCTCCGGGTGAGAAGGTAGATCATGGCGATTGGACCCGCTTTCTGACCCGCTACGTGGCCCCCGGTGCGCGCGGCGTGAACCGGGTGGCTTATGGACAGGTGAGCGCGGCAGACAACGCGGTGTTGGATGCCTATCTGACCGAGTTGCAGGCCGTGGATCCGGCCAATCTGACCCGTGATCAGCAGCTGGCCTATTGGATCAACCTCTATAACGCGCTGACGGTGGATGTGGTGCTCGAGGCCTATCCGGTCGCCTCGATCCGGGACATCAAGGATGGGCTGTTGTCGATCGGCCCGTGGGGTCGCCCCTTGGCCGTGGTGTCGGGTCAGAGCCTGACCCTCAACGACATCGAACACCGCATCATCCGACCGACTTTCAATGAGCCGCGCATTCACTACGCGCTGAATTGTGCCGCGGTCGGGTGCCCGAACCTGATGGCCCGCGCCTGGGAGGCCACGACGCTGGAACGCGATCTCGCCGCAGCCGAGCGCGCCTATGTCAACGATCCGCGCGGAGTGCAGTTCGATGATCAGGGGCGTCTGATCGTGTCGAAAATCTACATCTGGTTCCGCGAGGATTTCGGGCCGAATGAACAGGCTGTGATCGCCTATCTTGAAACAGCAGCTGACCCGGAGTTGCAACAGCGCCTCAAACAGGCGCGACGGGTGAATGCCTATGAGTATGATTGGGCGTTGAACGATGCAGGGGTCGGTTTCTAACGGCGCGGAGCAAAGGCCGTAGGCCGCCGCGCCAGCGCCGACCCCCCCTCGGGGCGGCGCTTTTGCAGCGTTGGGTGTTTACCGAACCTATCAGTATCTGGTTGCCATAAAGCTCTTTACATCCGAGGCCGGGTGCGCCTTCCCGCGGGTCGGCGCTGTCTCGGCTCAGCGCTTTACAGCAGGCCTTCTTCCCGCAGCAATTCTTGCAAGTTGGCTTCGGGGCGCGGACCGATATGGCTGATCACTTCGCGCGCGCAGACGTTGCCGATCCTGGCGCAGGTCTCATAGTCGCGGCCGGTGGCCATGCCGAACAGGAACCCGGCGGCGAACTGATCGCCTGCGCCGGTCGCATCCACGGGCACTACTTTTTCGACGGCAACATCGTGACGGGTATCGCCGTTCAGAACCGTCACGCCGTCGCCCGAACGGGTGCAGACGACCAGAGGGCAGATTGCGGCGGTTTTGGCCAGTGCGTCCTCAAGATCATCGGTTTCGAACAGCGATTTGATCTCAGCCTCATTGCCGATCAAGAAGTCCAGTTCGTTCTCGATCAGCAGCAGGAAATCGACCCGGTGACGCTCCACGCAGAAAGGATCGGAAATGGCGATACCGGCCTTGCCGCCGCCTCTGTGACAGGCACGCGCGGCCTCAAGAAACGCAGCTTTGCCCTTTTCCTTGTCGAACAAATACCCCTCGAGGAACATGATCTGGCTGTTTCCGGCAACCTCGTCCGAGACATCCTGAGACGATAGTTCCGAGGAAATCCCCAGATATGTATTCATCGACCGCTCGCCATCGGGCGAGACAAAGATCATCGAGCGTGAGGTCGGCAGCTCGCCGCCCGGCACAGGTGGGTTCACGAAATCCACGCCGTCTTCGTTCATCGCATCGGCGTAGAAGCGACCCAGCGCGTCGTCATGTACACGGCCAATAAAGGCAGCATCCAGACCCAGCGCACCCGCGCCCGCAATGGTGTTTGCGACCGAGCCGCCCGGTGTCTGCACCCGACCCTCCATCGAGGCATAGAGCACTTCGCCGCGCTCTTGCTCGATCAGTTGCATGATGCCTTTTTCAATGCCCATCAGTTCCAGGAAACTGTCATCGGCTTGGGAAATGACATCCACAACGGCATTTCCGATGCCGGTCAGTTGGTAGGTTTTCATAGGGTCTTGTCCTCGAATTGACAGAGATCACGGATGATGCAGGTCGGGCATTGCGGCTTGCGCGCTTTGCAGTGATAGCGCCCGTGCAGGATCAGCCAGTGATGTGCATGGAGTTGAAAGTCGGCTGGAATATTGTCCTCGATGGCGCGTTCGACGGCATCTACGTCCTTGCCGGGGCAGATACCAGTGCGGTTGCCGACACGGAAGATATGCGTGTCTACCGCTTGCGCCGGTTGCCGCCACCACATGTTCAGAACCACATTGGCCGTCTTACGACCCACACCGGGCAGAGATTGCAGCGCCGCGCGGGAATTGGGAACCTCGCCATCGTAGTCCTCGACCAGAATACGGCTGAGCTTGATGACGTTCTTCGCCTTCTGGCGGAACAGTCCGATGGTTTTGATATGCTCGATCAGGCCCTCTTCGCCCAGATCCAGCATCTTTTGCGGGGTGTCCGCGATCTTGAACAGCGCGCGCGTGGCTTTGTTGACGCCCGCATCGGTTGCCTGCGCTGAAAGCGCCACGGCGACGACCAGAGTGTAGACGTTCACATGCTCCAGCTCGCCCTTGGGTTCCGGGTCGGCCTCTTGAAAGCGCGTAAAGATCTCGCGGATCGTGTGGTAATCGAGTTGCTTTGCCATCCGAGCCTTAATGCCGCCCAAGGGCCAATGACACAAGCCCAAAGCCAATGCGCAAGTTCCGGGTCGCGGGGGCGTGACCTGCGCGTTATGGTTCAGATCAACAGATGAGGTGAAAGCCATGAACGTCCAGACCCCCGAAAGCGGATACCACTACAACGTCATGCGCCGCGCGATCGAGCTGATTGATCAGGGCGGCGAAACCCTCAGCCTTGAAGAGCTGGCTGGTCAGATGGGCATGAGCCCCGCCCATTTCCAGCGCCTGTTCTCGCGCTGGACTGGGGTATCGCCGAAGCGCTACCAGCAATACCTGACGCTGGGCCATGCCAAGGCGCTGCTGCGGGAACGATTCACCACGTTGGAGACTGCCCATAATGTCGGCCTGTCCGGCAGTGGCCGGCTGCATGATTTGTTCCTGAAATGGGAATCCATGAGCCCCGGTGAATACGCCCGAAAAGGCGCGGGGCTGGCGGTCTACTGGGGGTGGTTCGATTGTCCCTTTGGACCAGCCTTGGTCATGGGGACTGACAAGGGCATTTGCGGAATTGCCTTCGGTGCCGAAACCGGCGAGGCCGCCGCGATGAAGGATATGACCGCGCGTTGGCCCAAGGCCAATTTCGTCGAGGATACCGAAAAGCTGCGTCCTTGGGTCGAGGCCTCCTTTGGCGCGGACCGGTCCGAGACACCACTGCATCTGATCGGCTCGCCCCTGCAGATCAAGGTTTGGGAGGCGCTGATGCACATCCCCTCGGGTCAGGTCACAACCTATTCAGAGATCGCGCAGCGGGTGGGGTCGCCTCAGGCGGTGCGCGCGGTGGGGACAGCGGTTGGGCGCAATCCGGTTAGCTGGCTGATCCCCTGTCACCGGGCCTTGCGCAAGTCGGGCGGTCTGGGCGGATACCATTGGGGTCTGCCGGTGAAGCGCGCGATGCTGGCCTATGAGGCCGCGCAAGCGGATGCCTGATTGACTCTGCAACCAACTAGTGCAAAAGGACGCGCAAGGTTTGGGTCCCCTGCCGTTCGCGGGCTTTGGCTTTGGTGAAACCCTGAATATGAACATCTGTTGCCACTTTAACGGCGCGAGGATGGCAATGCGAACCCCGTCCTGATTTCGCGCCCGTTTAAGGAAACGAGGCACATGATGACGATACAAAAGACGATCCCACCTGTGGACGAGTTGAAAGCGCAGGCCAAGCGCTTGCGTGAAGATTTACGCGCCAGAGAGATGACCCTGTCACATAGCGACGCGTTGGAGATGCTGGCCCATCAATATGGCGTTCGGGATTGGAATACACTGCACGCCAAAGCTGAAAACCGCATGCACTTGCGTGTCGGAGATCGGGTTGAAGGGCGATATCTGGGGCAGCCGTTCTCAGCCGAAATACGCGGCATGACCCTGTTGGGTGACGGATCCAACCGCAGGGTTACCCTGCATTTTGAAACGCCAGTTGATGTGGTGCAGTTCGAGAGCTTTTCCTCGTACCGCCAACGTGTAACCGGGGTGATCGGTTGGGATGGACGCTCAGCGCAAAAGACATCGGACGGGCAACCCCAGCTGGTTGTGCGTCCAGCCTAAAAAAGGGTGAGGCTCTGCCCTAGCCTCACCAATCTTTCTGGATCAGGCCATATGGCTATTCTGCGGCCCAGCCGCCGACGGCTTTGATCTCAAGGAAGTCTTCCAGACCGAATACGCCGCCCTCGCGACCATTGCCGGACTGCTTCATGCCGCCGAACGGAGAACCCGCGCTGCGCGACTGACCGTTCATCTCAACCATCCCGGACCGCAATACCCGCGCCATACGGTTGGCGCGCGCGCCGTCCTGTGTCTGGACATAGTTGGTCAGGCCATAGGGCGTGTCATTGGCGATCTCGACGGCTTCTTCTTCGGTGTCGAAGGGGATTATGGTCAGGACCGGGCCAAAGATCTCTTGCCGCGCAATGGTCATCTGGTTATTGGCATCGGCAAACACCGTGGGGCGCACATAGTAGCCCTTGTTCAGCCCCTCGGGCCGCCCGGTGCCACCTGCGACCAGCCGCGCGCCTTCATCGATACCAACTTGGATCAGGTCCTGAATCCTGGTCCACTGAAGCTCATTCACAACGGGCCCGATATGGCGGCCTTCCTCCGTGGCCGGGCCGACCGTGACAGCGTTGGCCACTTCGGCTGCGGTCTCCACCGCCTTGTCATAAATCGGGCGCTGCACCAGCATCCGGCTGGGGGCGTTACAGCTTTGGCCGGTGTTGTTCATCATGTGCAGCACACCGCGTTTCACGGCTTTCTCATCCGCATCCTCAAAGATCACGTTGGCGCCTTTGCCGCCCAGTTCCAGATGCACCTTCTTCAGCGTATCTGCAGCGCTTTTCGAAATCGCAGTGCCCGCGCGGGTCGAGCCGGTGAAGCTGATCATGTCCAAATCCGGATGCGCAGAGAGTTGCGAACCGACACCCACGCCATCACCGTTCACCAGGTTGAATACTCCGGGTGGGAAACCAGCCTCGTCCATCAGTTCGGCAAAGATCATCGCATTCAGCGGGCTCTGCTCGGACGGTTTCAGAACCATGGTACAACCCGCGATGGCCGCCGCGCCGACTTTGAGGGTGATCTGGTTCATCGGCCAGTTCCACGGCGTGATCAGACCGGCTACCCCCACGGCCTCATAGATGATGCGATCATTGGGGGCGTGATCGCCCAAGGGACGCTCGAATTCAAACGCCTTGGCGGCGCGGATGAAGTTCTTCAGGTGATAGATCCCGGCACCGGATTGAGCCGTGCGCGACATGTCGATCGGCGCGCCCATCTCAAGCGACATGGCCTGCGCTAGGTCCTCGGACCGGGTCATGTAGAGGTCGGCCAGCTTTTCAACCATGGCGATACGCTCTTGGACCGGCGTGGCCATCCAGCCGGGCAAAGCCGCCTTGGCCGCGGCAACAGCAGCGTCAGTGTCGGCATGCGCGCCGAGGGAGATCACCGCGCAGGGTTCCTCGGTCGAGGGGTTGATAACCTCGAAATCATTCGTCTGAGACGGGGCAACCCATTGACCGTTAATGTAGAAATCGCGTTTTTCGATCATGGCGTATCCTCCGGGCCGTGATGTCAAAGACTGGTTTTGTCGCGCAGTCTGTCATTCGCTCTGAGGCGCGGCAAGGGGGTAATTTGATCAAATTTGTTTGGCGATGCCTCGGAAAAAGACTTTTGCGGAAGGTTTAACTCTGGCGCAAAGTGGTTAGGTTCACAGCATTCGACTCGGTCAGTAGCCAAAGAAGGAGTTGCACCATGGGTTTGCGTATCAACGACACGGTCCCGAATTTCACCGCAGAGACGGATCAGGGCACCATTCAGTTTCACGATTGGATTGGTGACAGCTGGGCGATCCTGTTCTCGCATCCCAAGGACTTCACCCCGGTCTGCACCACTGAGTTTTCGGCTGTTGCTCAGCTGAACGACGAATGGGCGGCGCGCAATACCAAGGTGATCGGTGTTTCGGTCGACGGGGTCGAGGACCACAAGAAGTGGAAGAAAGACATCGAAGCCTATGGTAAGGCAAACCCCGGTTTCCCGATCATTGCAGATGACGGGCTGGCGGTGTCCAAGGCCTTTGACATGCTGCCCGCCGAGGCCTACCTGCCCGACGGCCGCACCCCTGCGGATAGCGCCACCGTGCGTTCGGTGTTCATTATCGGACCCGACAAGCAGTTGAAGCTGTCGATGACCTATCCGATGACCGTGGGCCGGAACTTTGCCGAGATACTGCGGGCTCTGGACGGATTGCAGATGTCGTCGAAGGGTGTTGCGACTCCCGCCAACTGGGTACCGGGTGAGGATGTGATCATCCCGCCGACCGTTTCGAACGAAGATGCCAAGGCGAAGTTTGGTGAGTTCGAGACGATCTTCCCTTATCTGCGGAAGACCAAGGCTCCGTCCTGATTTAGGCCGGGTCAGGGGGGCTGTCTGCCCCCCATCGCGCCTGAGGAGCAATTCCCCCCGAGGATATTTTCAGCCAGATGAAGCAGGCGGGCGCTGCGGGTGCAGGTGAAGCTGTGCCCGGTAAGCGGCGCGTTTGACTTCGCGGGTCAATTTGTCTGAGAAGGGTGGTTTCGTCTGGATGGTCGAGCCGCCGATATCGCGGGCTACTTCGCGGTTGCCGCTGCCCAGAAGGGCATGGATTGGCTGACCGGTGATCCAGTGCATTTGCAGGAATGTATCCACGGGGCGATCGATTTGATCGGTCGCTTTCAGGAGCCGTTTGGCGGCATTGCGGCCGACCATCTGGCAGACGCATTGCAGGCCGATCACTTTGGGTAGGATCAGGCTCAGGCCGTTCTCTTCTGCCAATGTTTGGGTCGCGACTTCGCGTTGTTTGACGGGGATGCGGATATAGTGATCCGGGGTGGCGATGGCGTGCAGCAGTTTGATGGCTTGGGCCATTTTGTCAGGAGCGACGCGCAGGTCATCCTCGGTGATGATGGCCAGGTCGATCTCTTCATCCACCAGTTTCTGCCAGAGACGTCGGTGGCTTTGGAATACGCCGATTTCTGCCGGGCGCAGGTCGAACGGGTAGTGCGGTTTGTGCAAAATACCGGGATGCAGGCGCACATCTGCGATCTGGTCCGGGTCGCGCCCATTGGTCGCCTCGAACAGTTCGGCATTCGGCAGGTCCTTGCACAGCTGGTCTGCGTTGGCGCGGCGAGCCGTGCTGGAAGACATATGGATGACAAAGGATCGCATGATGCGTGAATAGAACACGGGCGCGTGAGGGGGAAGAGCAACGCGAGAGAAATGGGCGTTCATTTTCTGCAAGCCGAACCAGTGCGAGCGGTGTCGGCGACCGGTTCTTGAAAGGGCAGAAATATGCTAGGGTGCGATAGGCAGACGAACCAGGCATCCGCACCATCGGGCGATCACACTGTGAAATACAGGAGAAGACGATGGCTTTTACAGATTGGTATGTTGAAGGTGATGCTTTTGGGAACTGTAATTGCGGTTACGCGTGCCCTTGCCAGTTCGAGGAAGTTCCAACACAGGGCAATTGCCGTGGGTTCGAAGTGCTTGAAGTCTCGAAAGGCCATTTTGGAGATACCGACTTAGCGGGTGCCAAGGCTGCATTGATCTATGCCTGGCCGGGTCCGATCTTTGAGGGCGGAGGCGAAATGCAGGTGATCATCGATCCAAGCGCCTCAGATGCTCAGAGGGCCGCACTAGAAAAGGTCTTTCACGGGGAAGAGACCGAAGAGATGGCGACCCATTGGTTCGTCTTCCGCGCGATGTGCAATACCGTGCATGAGACTCTGTTTCTGCCGATAGATTTCGAGATGGATATGGAGGAGCGTGCGGCCAAGGTGTCTATCGGTGATGTGCTGAATTCGACTGGCCGTCCTATTGAAGCGCCGCATGGTGGTGGCCCACATCGCGTGCGGATCGACATTCCCGGCGGGATTGAATTCACTTTAGCCGAGATCGGCAGTGCCTCGACCAAGGCCGACGCGGCGATCAAGCTGGACCTGAACGACAGTTACGGGCAGTGGCATCTTATGAAGCACGGGCCGTCGGGGGTGGCGCACTAAGGATCAGGCTTCTCCAAAATCCACAAGAACCGGTGCGGTGTCGTAGATGATCCGCACCGATTGGAATCGGGTTTGATCCTCGGTCAGTTCAAACAGGTCTACGCATTCAATCGTTTCAGGGTGCCCGTTTCGGATGGTGCGGGTGTAGTTGAAATGAACCGCCATCTGCGGCGCACCGGATGTATCGGCAAAGGTGTTCTTGTGAAGGGTGGACCGGTCGCTCGTGATGTTCATAACGTTGGTATAGAAGTCACGCGCCGGTTGCTTGCCCGATATCGGAGAGGTTGCCGTCGCGTCCTCGGCAAACAGGTTTAGCATCGCGGTTAGGTCACCGCTTTCGATGGCTTGTAGGTACAGCCGCGCCAGTTCATCCATCTGCTCCTTGTTAGACATCGCCAACCCTCCTGCTGGGCGGCACTGTACCACAAAAAAGGCCCCGGTGGTTTCACCGGGGCCTTCATCATTTGAAAGTAGAACAGATTACTCTGCGTCTTCTTTCTTTTCTTTCTTCTCGGGAACGATCTCTTCGCCGGTTTCCTGATCGACGACTTTCATCGACAAGCGGACTTTGCCGCGATCGTCAAAGCCCAGCAGCTTGACCTTAACTTCCTGACCTTCTTTCAGGACATCCGACGGATGGTTCAGGCGGCGGTTTTCGATCTGGGACACGTGGACCAGGCCATCGCGCTTGCCAAAGAAGTTCACGAAGGCACCGAAGTCGACGATCTTGACCACTTTACCGGTGTAGATCTGACCTTCTTCCGGCTCGGCCACGATCGAATAGATCATGTCATAGGCCTTCTGGATCGATTCACCATCCGGCGAGGCGATCTTGATGACGCCGTCGTCGTTGATGTCGACCTTGGCACCCGAAACCTCAACGATTTCGCGGATGACCTTACCGCCCGAGCCGATCACTTCGCGGATCTTGTCGGTTGGGATGTTCATGGTCTCGATGCGCGGAGCGTGGACCGAGAATTCGTTGGTCTCGGACAGGGCTTTGCCCATCTCGCCCAGAATGTGCATCCGGCCTTCTTTGGCCTGCGCCAGAGCGGTTTCCATGATCTGCGGTGTGATGCCCGCGACCTTGATGTCCATCTGCAGTGAGGTGATGCCGTTTTCGGTACCTGCCACTTTGAAGTCCATGTCGCCCAGGTGATCTTCGTCACCCAGGATGTCGGTCAGAACAGCATATTCGCCGTCATCTTCCAGGATCAGACCCATGGCCACACCGGCAACCGGTGCTTTCAGCGGAACACCCGCGTCCATCATCGACAGCGAACCGCCGCAGACGGAAGCCATCGAGGACGAGCCGTTGGATTCGGTGATCTCCGACACCACGCGAACGGTGTAGGGGAAGTCGGTCGGCGCAGGCAGAACCGCCTGAAGCGCGCGCCATGCCAGCTTGCCGTGACCGATCTCACGACGACCGGGCGAACCAACGCGGCCTACTTCACCCACCGAATAGGGAGGGAAGTTGTAGTGCAGCAGGAAGTTCGATTTGAAGTTGCCGTGCAGTGCGTCGATGAACTGCTCATCGTCGCCGGTGCCCAGCGTGGTCACGGCCAGCGCCTGCGTTTCACCACGGGTGAACAGGGCGGAACCGTGTGTACGCGGCAGCAGCGAGGTTTCGGCTTCGATGGCACGAACATCGGTGGTCGAACGACCGTCGATGCGCTTGCCGCCTTTGACGACGTCACCGCGCAGGATGCCAGCTTCCAGCTTTTTCATTGCCGAGCCGAGGTTCGCGTCTTCCAGCTGTTCCTCGGTCAGCGCTTCTTTGATCGCTTCGCGGGCCGCGGCAACAGCGGCAGTGCGCTCTTGCTTGTCGGTGATCGCGAATGCGGCGCGCATCTGCTCTTCACCGGCTGCGGAAACAGCGGCGTAGAGGTCCGAGTAATCGGGGGCTGCGAATTCAAACGGCTCTTTTGCGGTTTCTTCGGCCAGATCAATGATCAGGTCCAGAACCGGCTGGATTTGCTCGTGCGCGAAGTTCACGGCACCCAGCATTTCAGCCTCGGACAGTTCGTAGGCTTCCGATTCCACCATCATCACGGCGTTTTTAGTACCGGCAACAACCAGGTCCAGACGCTGTTCGGGGTTCAGGCGCAGGTCCTGCATGTCGTCCACGGTCGGGTTCAGGACGTATTCACCATCCACGAAACCAACACGGGCACCGGCGATCGGGCCCATGAACGGCGCGCCGGAAATGGTCAGAGCAGCCGACGCCGCGATCATTGCAACGATGTCGGGGTCGTTGACCAGATCATGGCTCAGCACGGTGCACATCACCAGAACTTCGTTTTTGAAGCCATCAACGAACAGCGGGCGGATCGGACGGTCGATCAGACGCGCGGTCAGCGTCTCTTTCTCGGTCGGGCGCGCCTCGCGCTTGAAGAAGCCACCCGGAACTTTGCCGGCGGCATAGTATTTCTCTTGATAGTGGACCGTCAGCGGGAAAAAATCCTGACCGGGCTTTTGGCTCTTGGCAAAGGTCACGTTGGCCATGACGCTGGTTTCGCCCAGCGTAGCGATCACGGTGCCGTCCGCCTGACGGGCAACCTTGCCGGTTTCCAGTGTAAGCGTCTCTTCGCCCCACTGCATAGATTTCTTAGTTACATCAAACATATGCGTATCCTAGAACGGAGCACTCCCGCCCCTGCGGGTCTCCGGTTTGCATGGCGGCCCCATTGCCGCCGACCCCACTTTATCTTCCATTCGAGTGCCGGGGTCAGGGCACAACGTCTCAGATACCCGCGCGCATACATGAGAATGCTTTGAAAGGAAAGGGGAACCGCTGCGATTGGCAGAAACGTGCAGACTGGTATTTGAGCACCCTCCGCAGCACCATTTTTGAGGCTGTGAGACGTCAGTTCCCAAGGGGCGTAAGATTCAAAAAAATGAATGAGTTTTGAAAAAACTGTATGCAGTGTAGACTGTTAACACTGAACCCACGGTCGAAGAGACGGGAATACGCCAAGGGGGTAACATACTCATAACCGTCAGCCGGCCGACTACCTTGGCGTTTGCAGCTTGCGAGCAAAGGGGCAAAGTATGGCTCAAACCAAGAAAATGCTGGATCCGGATCCGCGGATCTACGATTTCGAAACCGAGTATGAACTAGGTCAGGACAATGTCCGGCCATTCGGTTTGGATATCCACAACCCGGTCTTCCTGATCTCGAGTATTTTGATCTTTGCGTTCGTTTTGATCGCATTGGCCAACCAAGAGGCTGCTGCCGCCTTTTTTGGCTGGCTCAGACCATGGCTCACCAGCACTTTTGACTGGTTCCTGGTCCTGTCAGTGAACGCCATCACCCTGTTCTGTCTGGTTCTGATCGTTCTGCCTGTCGGCAAAGTCAGGATCGGCGGTAAGGACGCCAAGCCTGACTATTCCTATGCCGGATGGATCGCGATGATGTTCGCCGCCGGTATTGGTATCGGTCTGCTGTTTTTCGGCGTCATGGAACCGGTTTACTACAACTTTGCCGAAGGTGGGAACGCCCGGCCCCTGGGTATCGACATCGCAGTGCCCGGCAATGAGTATATTGGTATCGTTGGCACGATCCACCATTGGGGTCTTGAAGGCTGGGCGGTATATGCCGCCGTTGGTCTGAGCCTTGCGATCTTTGCCTACAACCTTGACCTGCCTCTGACTTTGCGCTCGGCCTTCTATCCGCTTCTGGGTGAGCGTGTGTGGGGCTGGTGGGGTCACCTGATCGACACGCTGGCGGTGTTTGCCACGCTGTTCGGTCTTACCACCTCTCTGGGTCTTGGGGCGCAGCAAGTTGCTGCTGGGTTGAACGAGGTCTTTGGCATCGAGCCTAGCCCAACCGTCACCGTCCTGCTGATCATCGGCATCACGCTGATCGCGCTGGGCTCAGTCTTGCTGGGTATGGATGCGGGAGTGAAACGGTTGAGTGAGATCAACATGATCATGGCTGTTGGTCTGTTCCTTTTCGTCATCATTGTCACCGGTGTGGGTACAGCTATTTCGCGGTATTTCAACGTTATGGTGGATTACGTGACCCATCTGCCGGCACTCTCCAATCCGTTCGGGCGAGAAGACACCAGTTACTTCCACGGCTGGACAACTTTCTACTGGGCCTGGTGGATCGCGTGGTCGCCCTTTGTGGGCATGTTCATCGCCCGCATTTCCAAGGGTCGCACGGTGCGTGAGTTCATCCTCTGTGCGCTACTGGCCCCCACGGCAGTCTGCGCCCTGTGGATGTCGACCTTCGGCGGCGCGGCGATCGACATGCTGAACGCAGGCGGAGCCGAAGGCGTGCGCGCCACCGTGATTGACAGCTATGCCCCCGAGGGCGCCCTGTTCGGCTTCCTTAAGGAACTGCCGCTCTATGGCATCATCGCGCCGATCGCCCTGATATTGATCGTCGTGTTCTTTGTGACCTCGTCGGATTCAGGCTCGTTGGTGATTGATACGATTACCGCCGGAGGCAAGATGGATGCACCGGTGATCCAACGGGTGTTCTGGTGCACGCTTGAGGGTTTGGTCGCGATCGCTTTGCTCTTGGGCGGCGGTCTTGCGGCTCTACAAGGCGCAGCGGTGTCAACGGGCATCCCGTTCACATTGGTGGTTCTGATGATGTGCTACTGCCTGTGGCTGGCGCTTAAATCGGAAAAAGCCAAGATGTAGCCAAGTATCAGACATGCAGGGCTTTCCAGCCTTAGCTACATGGCAATGCCAAAAAAACGCCCGCTGTTTCGGCGGGCGTTTGATATCAGTTTGATCAGTTCTGATCTTAGCGGCGGATGCCCAGCTTTTTGATCAGGTCCTGATAGCGTGCTTCTTCCTTACCCTTCAGGTAGTCCAGCAGCTTACGGCGCTGGGCGACCATTTTCAGCAGACCGCGACGACCGTGGTTGTCTTTCTTGTGGGTCTTGAAGTGCTCGGTCAGGGTGGTGATGCGCGAGGTCAGGATGGCAACCTGGACTTCAGGCGAACCGGTGTCGCCCTCTTTGGTGCCGAATTCTTTCATGACGCGTGCTTTTTCAGCGGCAGTAATCGACATCGGGGTCTCCTTCAAAGGTTAGAGTTAATGGCGCAGGCCGGGATGTCGTCCAGCACAGGCCCATGGAGAAAACCGCACTGATTCCGATGCGGATGGGCGCGTATAGGCGCTTTTGGCGCGAATGGCAAAGGGATTCTGACGGCTCAGCCAGCGGGTAGGTATTCCGCCAACTCGGCCTCGGTCAGTAACTGGATATCGTCCACCGTCAACCCGTCGGCCCCGAACAGATGCGCGACCTCGTGGCCGTTGAGGCTGACGCGGGTCAGGTTCTCATTCTCGGGGTCCTGTTCGATTTCGATCTCGGGTGGGTCCTGATCTTCCCAGGTGATCAGCAGGCGGTCCTCACCGGGTTGAAAGCCCATCACGGTGACTTCGGATTTCTCCGTGTCGGCGATGATTTCATCCGCGCCTGCGCCTCCGGTCGCGACATCGCCGTCTTTGGCCAGGATCGTGTCTTCTCCCGCGCCGCCGTTCAGATAATCCGTCTCGCCCTTATCCTCATCACCCAGCAACAGGTCGTCGCCATCGCCGCCGAAGAGTGTATCCTCGCCCGCGCCGCCGGTCAGTGTGTCATCACCATAGCCGCCATGCAGGGCATCATTGCCTTCTCCGCCGTTCAGATCATCGTCACCCTGACCGCCATACAGCGCGTCGTTGCCTTCTCCACCCTGCAAATGGTCCTCGCCGAAATGACCATATAGCCTGTCATCGCCCTCGTCCCCGAACAGGGTGTCATCGTCTGCCTCGCCACGCAGTAGGTCATCGCCTTGACCGCCGTACAGTGTGTCCTCACCTTCGGCTCCGTGCATCACGTCGTCGCCATCGCCACCCATGATGTGGTCATCACCGCCATAGCCGTTGATCTGGTCCGTGCCGTCCTGCCCGGCTATGACATCGGCGTTGTCGCTTCCGGCGATCACCAGATCGCCTTCGTGTTCCGAGATCACCGTGCCGCCGGTGGTCGTGTCGTCATCACCCTGCGGAGGCTCGACGCTTTCGCCTACGTCAAGGAACTCACCTTCGCTGATTTCGGTCTGGCTTTCGTCCTCCGCGCCCTCGTCCTGCTCATCTTCTGCTTCGATGAACGCATCCCCAATGGCGTATGCCGCGCCGCCGACGGCGGCCAATCCGATCAACCCGGCCAGAAACATATCGAACCCTCCGAAAGAAATGAGACGCCTTGGCAGTACTGTCCCATTCGAACGGTTCATCGGTCAAAGCATAGCTGGCCGAGTGGTTAACCCTTCGTCACCAGGGTTCGGGCTGCTGGGTATACGCAATGTAAAGCGGATGTTTGGGGTGCCCGGCTTTGGACAGGCCCAGATGAAACAGAGGTTGCCCGGTGCCGCGCAGCAGCGCCTCAACCGCCGGGCCGCGGTTCAGATGCGCGCCGTGGGTGCCCCAAGCGGTAATGACCTGATCGGCCCATTGGACGCCCTCCAGAATGGCCGCGTCGTTTGCCGGACCGACCGGATCAGCGGCGGCGCGCATCTTGCGCGGATCGGTGTCGCGCCAGGCAAAGATGTTGGTCACCTGAAACGCTCCGAACCCCAGTGCCCGTGCGCGGCGTTCGCAGCGCTCGACGGTCGGGTCGTTCTGCACCTCGGTCGCGGTTGACGGGTTCAACATCACAAACAGTGCCTTGCGCCCCGCCGGATCCCAAACACGGGTCAGGCTATAGCGGTATTTCTCGCAATCCGAGTAGACGGCGGTCGAGGGCGCGTCGCCCTTGATATGCGTTCGGGTAATCATGCCCTTCGCCTAACACGGAGTTCAGGTGACGAACACCCGGCTTGGGTGCAGCTCGCCGGATTTGTAGATGCCCACCGCCACGGCCTTGCCGTCGAGCGAGGCCCATGCCTCATCGCCATATTCCACGTCCGAGGCCAGTACCATGCCCGGATTGCCGTTGCGCAGACGAGTGGCGCCTTCGGGTGTGCATTTCAGCTCGGGCAGGTCGGAGAGGCCAATTTCCAGCGGATGCAGGTAGTCGTCCAGCGCCTCGGTCTTGGCCATCTCGTCGATCTGTTCGATGGACAGGCCATCCTCGGCCTCAAACGGGCCGGACCAGATGCGGCGGAGTTCCTTGACGTGGCCGTGGCAGCCCAACGTCTCACCCAGATCCCGCGCGATCGAGCGGACGTATCCGCCTTTGCCGCAGGTCATCTCTAGCACCACGTGATCTTCGTCGGGACGGTCGACGAGGATCAGTTCCTCGACCCAAAGGGGGCGGGCGGACAGCTCCACCTCTTCGCCGTCGCGGGCTAGCTTATAGGCGCGTTGCCCGTCGATCTTCACGGCCGAGAACTTGGGTGGGACCTGCATGATATCCCCCAAAAACGGGGCGAGTGCCTGTTTGATATCGTCATCCGACGGGCGCGCATCGCTTTGCGCAATCACTTCGCCCTCGGCATCGTCCGTGTTGGTGGCTTGACCCAGACGCACAGTGAAAGTGTAGGCTTTCAGCGCATCGGTAATGTAGGGAACGGTCTTGGTCGCCTCCCCCAAAGCCACGGCCAGAACGCCGGTCGCCTCAGGGTCCAGAGTACCCGCATGGCCCGCTTTCTTGGCGTCCATCGCCCAACGCACCTTGTTGACCACCGCGGTCGAGGTCATGCCCGCAGGCTTGTCCACCACCAGCCAACCGGAAATGTCGCGGCCCTTGCGTTTGCGTCCCATCTTGCACCTTGCCTTTTGCTAAGGCGCGCGGGTTAGCGGATCGTTTTGCCGCTGTCAAACTCAGGGCGCGTCTTCGACAACGCCTACGATTGGCCCCAGTGAGAACCCAATATCCGACCGGTTGCTGGCGCGTTCATACATGCGCGAGATATTTCCATCGAGGAACAGCGCATTCGGCGTTTCCAGCACGTCGCGGAACAGCCTGCCGAACTCATGGAAGGTCACGTAATCCTCAGAGATCGCAAAGACCGTGCGCGTGCCATCGGCACTGGTGCCCACGCCGTTGCGAATGAAGCGCGAGGTCGAATCGGGCAGGAACCGGGGGTGAAGTTCGCCATCGATCACCAGCATCGGGCCCGATTGGGTTGCAAATCGGCACTGTGGGGCCTGTTCCACGAAAGTGAGCGTTTCGAACACGTCAGCGCGGTCCTCACGGATGCAGAACACCCCGTTGGGCAACAATCCGAAATTGCCGGGCCCGGCATTCGGGATCACTCGCATCTTCTCTTGCCCGTTTTCGACATAGTGGCCGACGGGCGAGCGGTCGTCGTGATACATGCCCGCATTCATCGCAAAGGCCAGCCGTTTGCCTTCGGGCGCAAGCGTGTCGTTCACTGATGAGAAATGCCCAAGCAAATCGCCTTCGTCATCGTTCAGAAACAGGCGTATGTCTTCCGAGGCATCGACCTCGCAGACCGTATACCGTCTGTCCTCATGGGTCAGCTTTTCACAGGTGACCGCATGGGCCTGCGCGGCCCAGAGAACCGCGCCTATTGTTACGAATGCCCGGATCACTCGTCCAGATCGCGGCGCACCGCGTCCTGTTCGAACATACGGCGGGTGTCGTCCAGACGGTCAAACGTGTCATCCAGACGGAACCGCAGATCGGGCGAGAATTTCAGGTTCAGCTTTTTGCCGATCATGCGCCGTAGTTCGCCTTTGTTGCGGGCGAGCAGGTCGATCACATCTTCTTGGCCTTTGCCGCCCAGCGGCAGCACATAGGCGGTGGCGATCTTCAGATCGGGCGAGGTGCGGACCTCACCCACGGTGATCGACATACGGTTCAGGTCGGGGTCGTGGACATCTCCGCGCGCCAGAACTTCGGACAGGGTGCGGCGGATCAGTTCGCCGACACGCAGTTGCCGTTGGGACGGGCCGGGGCCATCGTGGAATTTGTTCTTTGCCATAAACCCCGATCTAAGCGCAAAGCAGGGCTTTGCCAAGCGGGCGCGAACCGGGTAGGAGGCTTTGAGCCGACTATATCTAGGGGAAGAAAGCAATGACCCATATTCCGGGGATCGTCATCACAGGGGCTTCGGGCCGTATGGGGCAGATGCTGATCAAGACCGTGACTGACAGCGATCAGGCCCGTCTTGTCGGTGTGGTCGAACGCGCGGGCCATGACTGGATCGGTCAGGACGTGGGCACCGCCATGGGCGGCCCCGCGCTGGGCGTGACTGTGACGGACGATCCGCTGGAGGCGTTCGCACAGGCGCAGGCCGTGATCGACTTCACCGCGCCCGAAGCGACGCTGGAGTTTGCGGCACTTGCAGCGCAGGCGCGCTGCGTTCATGTGATCGGCACCACAGGCATGAGCGATGAACAGATCGCCGCGCTGGAACCAGCATCGCGCCATGCCGTGATTGTGCGAGCCGGAAATATGAGCCTTGGCGTGAATCTGTTGGTGCAACTGTCCAAAAAAGTTGCAGCTGCGCTGGATGAGGATTTCGACATCGAGGTGATCGAAGGCCATCACCACCACAAGGTCGATGCGCCTTCGGGCACGGCGCTTATGCTGGGTGAAGCTGCCGCTGAAGGGCGTGGCGTAAAGCTGTCGGACGTGGCCGACCGGGGCCGCGATGGTATCACCGGCGCGCGAAAGCGCGGAGATATAGGCTTTCACGCCATTCGGGGCGGAGACATCGTAGGCGAACATGACGTCCTGTTCGCCGCGCCGGGAGAGCGCATCGTCCTGCGTCACCTGGCCACTGATCGCGCCATCTTTGCCCGCGGCGCGCTGAAGGCGGCGCTGTGGGGGCAGGGCAAGGCACCGGGTCAATATGACATGGTGGATGTGTTGGGGCTCTAAACCAACACAACCAATGAGATTTTTTGAACATGGGCTTTACCTGACGCCGGGACTCGATCCATGCTTGCTTCGTAAGGCAAGGGGGAAGAGTGCTTTGGTCAAGTCTGTTGCAGGGGCGTTTCTGCTTTCGCTGGCCGCTGGCAGCGTTTTGGCCGAGGACCAACAGGTTGTTTGCACGGTCGAGGGCTGCAAGGAAATCACGTTGCAAAAGCCCCGCTTCAGCGAATCTAGCGCGTTTTCGGTGCAGCAAGTTTGGGGTGTGGTGGACAGCATCCTGGCCGTGTCCGGCCTGTTGCCGAATTTCGAGGTGCTTGAAACCACAGAGGTCGATAACGCAGCGGCTGTAATCTTCAAAGAACAACGGTATCTGGCATTCAACCCGAACTGGCTGGCGCAGTACGAGTCGGACCCGAACGCCTATTGGCAGCTATATGGTGTGATAGCCCATGAGGTCGGTCATCATCTTCAGGGACATACGATCATCGAAGGAGGGTCGCGCCCGCCCACCGAATTGGAGGCAGATGAATATGCCGGATTCGTTCTCGCTGCACTTGGGGCCAACCTGACGCAGGCTCAATCCCTGTGGGAGACTTTGCCTGCACAAGGTTCAGCGACCCATCCGCCCCGCCATCAGCGCCTTGCAGCGGTTGAGCGCGGATGGCTGCGACGCAATGGGCAGGCGCAATCCACGGCGACACCAACGGCTGAGCCGCCTGCACCCGAAGTGCCGCCGCCGCCGGGTTGGCTTATGAACAGCTGCACCGGTATTTCTGTTGCCGGGCAGTGGGCGGATTTGTGTTTCAGTTCAGTTTTGAAGGCTCAGGGCAGCAACAACTATGGCCCTCGAAATGTGACGGACCAGGATCACCGCACCGCTTGGGTGGAAGGCGCGCCGGGGCATGGGTACGGTGAAGCATTCGTTCTGGCTTTTGATTCACCCACGCAGATCAACCGCTGGGCAATTCGGAACGGCTATGCCAAATCGGAACGGACTTTCGTCCGCAACAGTCGTGTGCGCGAACTGAAGTTGAGCTTTTCGAATGGTTCCACGACATCTTTCACCATCGACGACACATCAGACTGGCAAGAGACCAGCGCTTTGGCCAACTATGGTGCCGTATCCTGGGTCGTGTTCGAGATCACCGATGTCTACCCCGGCACGCATTATCAGGACACGGCGATTACCGAGCTTGTCTTCGAGTGATCCTCAAAGATCCTTAACCTTGTCCGCGCGCAGCGGGCAGGCGAGATAGACGCCGAATTCCTTGCCGATATCCGCGCTGACGCGGGCGTGAACCGCACCCTGCCGGTCGAGAAAGCGCTGGTTGTCTTCGACCGGGAAAATCCCCTCATGCCAGATACCGGGATGGATATAGAGGCCCTTTGAACCATCGCACCAGAACGCCACCACCTTTTCCGGTGTCAGATTGTCGCCCGGCAGGGCGGCGGGGACGATGAAGTGCTTGTTGTCCAGCGGCCAGAACATTTGCCCGCCATCCGGGTGGTAGTTCATGTGCCACAAAAGGACCTGATCGCGCGGTGCGCTCTGCCGCTCGACCTGTGCCTGCTGAGGATCAGTTGACCAACCCAGAACGTAGTGGCCGCCCACGGCTTCGTTTCGACCATAGAGGACATCACCTTTCCACTGCCCATGGAACGTGCCTTCGACCCAGCCGGCTTCATCTCCGGTGCCTTCGTCGATGGGCCGCCAGCCTTGCTGCGGCCAGCGAGTGATCTCGATCTCGAAGCCTTCAGGGTCATCGACCAGACAGCCATAACCTTTGACCGATGCGTCCGTGGCGCGGATAAGGGGAACCTCTTGCCACGGCAGCGAGGGTTTTGTGCTGGCTTCAAAAATATATTCAGGGGCGTTCATGGCGTACCCATGTGCTTGTCGACCATACGCTGCACCATCGGGGCGAAATGTGCAAAATCAGGGGCCTCCATATCCGCGCGCTTTCCGGCCTCATCGAGATATCGCACCTGAATGATCTCTTTCAGGTTCGGGTTGGCCTCGAACGCGGTCACTTCCTCGGCGCTCATCGGGCCGCCTTGCAGTTCCAGCGTGTGGACCGAGGCGGCGGACAGCCGGTTGAAATATTCCGGCTTTGTGGCGCAAAGATACCTCTTGGCCGCCACGTGGTAGCGGCAGCAATCGGTGATGACCGACGGAAAGAACTGCTCCAGCACTTCGGCGCCTGCATCTTCGTGATGGCGGTCCTCGGTGTCATCTGGGTGATAAGTTCCGAATTCCGAGGTGAAGTGGCCGATGTCATGCAGCAGGGCACCCACGATGATCTCTTCGGGCATGTTGTTCTGTTCGGCGATGGTGGCCCCTTGCAGCATGTGCTCGGCCATGGTCACGGGCTCGCCCAGATATTCCTCGCCACCGCGGCGGTCGAAGATATCGCCGATGAAGGCCACGATATTGTCGCGGTTCAGGGTCGTGAAATCGGGTTTCATTCCGCCGCCTCCGGCTGTGCCATGTCCATAGCGGCCAGAGTGGAAAGCAACCCGTCCTTATCGGCGTAGCAGCCCTGCAGCCACCGCGACCCTGCGCCCGAGTAGCCAAGTCGCGCATGCAGCACGCGGGTGTTGTCGACAATGAAGCTCTCGCCCGGTTCAAGTTTGAACGACACGCCCATCGCAGGGTCGTCGATGATGTCCCCCAATTGGCGGTAGGCGGCGTAGTAGGCCTCCATCTTGTCGAAAGGCACATCCACAAACGGCGCGGAGGAGCGATTGTTGAACCGGATGCCGATGATTTCGCCATCCGGAGACAGCTCGATCATCGGGCGGCGTGAGCGCAGGTAAACCCCGTCCGAGCCTTTGTATTCGAACCGCGCCGGGAAGCCTGCCAGCAAGGCAAAGCCCTCGGGATTCTGGTCGCGCAGTTTTCCGGCGGCGCGGAACCCGTCAACGACGATGGAATCACCGCCCTCGGCGCTGTTTTCAAGACAGTAGAGGATTTGCAGCGTCGGTACCGGATCGCGGTAGGGATTGTCGGTATGGGCCTGCAATCCCAGTCCGGTATAGGCGAGGTTGGTCGGGTTCACCTCGGTCCGGACCTCGAAATATGGGCCATAATTGGTTTCGCGCACATAGCCGAACAGGTCGGCCACTTTCAGCAGCGATTCGGGCTCGGTCGGGCCGTCGGTCAGTTTGGCAAAACCATGTTCGGCCACAGCCGCCAGCCAGTTGCGTTTGGCGCTGGGGTCGGCGTGCACCGCGCTCCAGTCGCCGCTGGGGGCTGCGATGCCGCTTTCCCATGTGGTGATGCCGGGGGCTATGCGACCGAACGGGGCGCTTTGATCATGATCGTAGACGTGATCGGCCAGCCATGCGGCGGGGAAGGTGACGGTTTTACCTTCCGGCTGGAAGGTGACGCTCAGGTCACCGTCGATCACCTCGGCCGCGCTGACCGAGGTGTTTTCGGGAATGTCGCCAATGGTGATCAGACGCTGCCCGTTGCCCGGCGCGCGGGTGTCCGGGTCAAGCGCGTTGTCGCGCAACCAGATGGCATGAAATCGGGCCGAGGTTCCGTTGGTGAATTCAACAGTCACAACCGAAGGGTCAAAGGTAGCGGTGCGCAGCATGGGGTCTCTCCTGTTCAGCGCGGGCTTTGCTTGAAAGGGATACGCTCCTCGTGCCATTACCACAATTAATGCATATTTTGTCTGAGGGTTGGTTTTTCTAATGGCTAAGGAAAAGATCGGGTTGCCGCCTCTGGACTGGCTGCGGGTGTTCGAGGCGGCTGGTCGACTGGGCGGTTTCTCGGCCGCTGCGCGTGAGTTCGGTTTGACACAGGCCGCGGTCAGCCAGCGGATCGGCAACCTTGAGGCATGGCTCGGGCGCACTCTTTTTGTGCGTGAGGCGCGGGGCGTGTCGCTGACCATCGAAGGCGAAAGCTATCTGCCGCTGGTGCAAGACAGCCTGCAAGCGCTGGAGCGCAACACCGAAGACCTGTTCGGCAAATCCCCGCGAGAGCTGAGGGTCGCGGGGCTTTCTTCCCATATCCATGCGCTGGTTCTGCCGGCCTTGCCAGCCTTTCTGACCATGCGGCCCAAGGTGCGGGTGATGACGGATTCGGTGACACGTAGAACGTCGCTGGAGGAAGAGCGGACATGGCTGCAAATCCGCTACGGTCGCGGTGTCTGGCCGGGGCGCAAGGCCAAGCTGATCGCGCCCGAGGTGCTGGTCCCGATGGCTGCGCCAGGTGTGTCGTGGGGCGCGCCGGTGATTGATCTGCGGGGCGAGCGGCCCGGCTGGCAGGACTGGGAGCAGGGCGCGGGGATCAAGGACCTGCCGCAGGGTCGGATCAGCTTTGATTCCGTCGGGCATGCGATGAAGGCGGCGCGGCAGGGATTGGGGGTTGTTCTGGGATCAGTGCCCCTCGCTGCTGAAAGCTTGCAGAACGGGCGTTTGCGCAGGCTGGACCTGCCAGAGCTGAAGACCAAGGATGGCTATTGGCTGACATGGCCTGAGGAGCGGGCCAAATCGAAAAAGCAACGCGCGTTGTTGGATGATTTCCTGCAAGCGCTGCGGGGGTAACCCATCAGAAGTCGATGGCGATGCCCTTCTTCTCCCAATCGCCGTAACGCGCTGGGTCTGGTCCGTCACGTCCGCCCAGCTCTTTCGGCATGTCTTTTGCATTGGCTTCGGCCTTGCGACGGCGCTCGGCGGCCTCGGCCAGAGCGCGCTGGGCTGCGGGCGGCAGATCTTTGGTATCGTCACTCATGACATCGGGTTCCTTTCCGGTCACGGTCTTGATATACGCCACCGTCCGCCAAAGGCAATGCGGACCACAAGCACATCAAAAGGCGGTTCCATGTCCGACAATGCAACGGCGGCGCGACGCAGCGCGATCTACCTGCTGGATCAGATTTTGGGCGAAGGGCGGCTTTTGTCCGAATGTCTGGCCGCAGGCGCGCTGGACCGTCTGGCCCCGGAAGACCGGGCGCGGGCGCAACGCCTGACGCTGGAAACCCTGCGCGGGCTCGAGCGTGCGGACCGGCTGCTCGACAATCACCTAAACCGCACCCCAGCGCTGACCGTCCACAACGCGTTGCGTCTGGGCGCGGTCGAACTGTGCCATGGCGAGGCCGCGCATGGTGTGGTGAATTCCATGGTGGAGATTGTTGGCCGCTCGCGCAAGCATGGGCGTCTCAAGGGATTGGTGAATGCGGTGCTGCGCAAGGTAGCCGCCGAAGGGCCAGACGCTTGGCCCAAGATGCGCGTAGCGCGTCTGCCGGACTGGTTGCGTGATCCGCTAGTCATGGCTTGGGGGGCAGAGGCCGTTGCTGGTATGGAGCAAGCGCATTTCGCAGCCGCCCCACTGGATCTGACGGCCAAACCGGGGGCGGATGCGCCGGGTCAGGCCCTGCCGACCGGGTCAATGCGGGTGCAGGATGCGGGGCAGGTTTCGGCCTTGCCGGGCTACAACGCGGGCGATTGGTGGGTGCAGGATGCGGCGGCGGCGATGCCTGTACGCGTGCTGGCCCCGCAGGCCGGTGAGAAAATTCTCGACCTCTGCGCTGCGCCGGGAGGCAAGACGCTGCAACTGGTCGCTGCTGGGGCCGAGGTGACGGCGCTGGATATCTCGGAGCAGCGGTTGGACCGGGTGCGCGAAAACCTCACGCGCACCGGGTTGAAGGCAAGCGTTATCGCGGGCGACGCGTTGGACCATCAGGGTCAGTATGATGCGATCCTGTTGGACGCGCCCTGTTCTGCAACCGGTACGATCCGCCGCCACCCGGATCTGCCCTTTGCTAAGGACGGCTCGGAATTCGGCGGTCTGATCGAGTTGCAGACCCAGATGCTGGCCCATGCCTGGAGCCTGCTCAAACCGGGCGGGCGGTTGGTCTATTGCACCTGCTCGTTGCTGCCTGACGAGGGCGAGGTGCAGGTCGAAGAGGCGCTGGACATGTACCCGGACATGACCGTGGATCGCGACGCGCTGACCCTCGATGGGGTCGAGCCGGAGTGGATCACCGAGGAAGGCGGCCTGCGTCTGCGGCCCGATTATTGGCCGGATCGCGGCGGGATGGATGGATTCTACATCGCCTGTCTGAACAAATCCGCCTGAGCGCATGCTTTTCGATGACTTGACGATCGGCGCGGTCTATCGTTGGGTCTCAAGCGCCAGCAGAGCGCAAGAGGCAGAGTAACGAGCGTCATGTCAGATACGGACACCATGACCAGCCGGTGGATGCGGTTCCAGAACCGTCTCTATGCGCGCCTGAGCCAGCGGCAAAAGGCGGTCACGGGGTTTGTCACGCAGCCCGAACCGCGCACCGTCGGGTCTTTTGCCCGCGGCCGTCAGCTGGTGGCGGGCAATCTGCTGTTCTCGGGATATCTTGTCGAGGCACAGGATACGGGTCTGTGGGAGGTCACAGCCCCCAGTCTGGGCTTTGATGATGAGAGGCACGGCTTTGCTTGGCTGGATGATCTGGCGGCTGTCGGTGACATGCGGGCGCGAGACAAGGCGCAGCGCTGGGTCTGGGGCTGGATCGAGGTGCATGGGCGCGGGCAGGGCCCCGGATGGGTTCCCGATCTGACCGGACGGCGTGTCATGCGCTGGATCAACCACGCGTCCTTTTTGCTGCGGGGCGCAGATGAGGCGCAGAGCAAACTGTTTTTCCGGTCTCTCGCGCAACAAACATGGTTTCTGTCTAAACGCGCCCATGCCGCAACGCCGGGTTTGCCAAGGTTCGAGGCACTGGCTGGTCTGGTCCAGGCCGCGCTGGCTCTGCAGGGGCTGGAGGGGATGGCCGATCCCGCCCTGCGTGCGTTGGCGCGCGAATGCGAACGGCAAGTCGACAAACAGGGCGGGATCCCGACGCGCAACCCCGAAGAGTTGCTTGAGGTGTTTACGCTACTCGGCTGGACCTCCGCCGCCCTCAGCGATCTTGGGCGCGGCACGCCGGTGGCGCAGGCCGCAGCGATCAAGCGGATCGCGCCTACCCTGCGCAGTTTGCGCCATGCGGATGGAGCTCTGGCCCGGTTCCATGGCGGCGGACGCGGGATCGAAGGCCGGTTGGAACAGGCGCTGGCCCAAAGCGGGGTCAAGCACAAGGCGGCAACCGAATTGCCAATGGGCTTTGCCCGGCTGTCTGCCGCCCGCACGACCGTGATCGTTGATGCCAGCCCTCCGCCCGTCGGCGCGGCCTCGCTGAACGCGCATGCCTCAACCACGGCGTTCGAGCTGACCTCGGGCCGGCGTCCGCTGATCGTGAATTGCGGCTCCGGGGCCAGTTTTGGACTGGATTGGCGTCGGGCGGGACGAGCCACGCCGTCTCATTCCACGCTCTGTCTGGATGGATATTCCAGCGCGCGTCTCGCTAAACCTGTAACGGGCAGTGAGCGGCAGGCGCTGGTGGATGCGCCACAAGACGTCCCCGTGGATTTCGAGGACGCGTTCGAGGGCATCCGCTTCATGGTCGGCAATGATGGCTATACCAAGGTTTTCGGCCTGACCCACGCGCGCACGTTCGAGCTGCGCTTTGACGGGCGTGAGCTGACGGGCGAGGATATCCTGCTGACAACAAGCGACAAATCCAAGCGGCAGTTTGACAAGGCGATGGATGCCTCGGGTCTTTCAGGTGTCGGGTTTGATATCCGGTTTCATCTGCACCCGGATGTGGATGCGGCCGTTGATTTGGGTGGTTCGGCGGTGTCGATGGCCCTCAAAAGCGGTGAGATCTGGGTTTTCCGCCATGATGGCGTGGGAAAATTGTCCGTCGAGCCAAGCGTTTACCTTGAAAAAGGGCGTTTAAAGCCGCGCGCGACAAAACAGATCGTTCTATCTGGCCGCGCAATGGAGTATGCGACGCGCATCCAGTGGACGTTGAGCAAGGCGCAGGATACAGCCTATGCAGTGCGCGACATGCACCGGGACGAACCCGAATTCGACTGACGCCAAAAGGACCTTTGGACCCATGACCGACCTTCACCCCGTGCGCCGCGCGTTGCTTTCCGTTTCCGACAAGACCGGGCTGATCGAGCTGGGAAAGGCGCTGGCCGAGCGCGGGGTTGAGCTGCTGTCCACCGGGGGGACCGCCAAGGCCCTGCGCGATGCGGGGCTTGAGGTTCGGGACGTCAGCGAGATCACCGGCTTCCCCGAGATGATGGATGGTCGGGTCAAAACCCTGCACCCGATGGTTCATGGTGGCCTTTTGGCGCTGCGCGACAATGACAGCCACGTGGCGGCCATGGAAGAACATGGCATTGGTGCGATCGACCTGCTGGTCGTGAACCTCTACCCGTTCGAGGCGACAGTGGCCAAAGGGGCCGACTATGACACCTGCATCGAGAATATTGATATCGGCGGTCCGGCGATGATCCGCGCGGCGTCCAAGAACCACACTTTTGTGAACGTGGTTGTGGATGTCGAAGACTATTCATCGCTGCTTGACCAGTTGGACGAGAACTATGGCAAGACGTCCTATGGGTTCCGCCAATGGCTGGCGCAAAAGGCCTATGCCCGCACAGCGGCCTATGACACAGCTGTTTCGAACTGGATGGCTGATGCCCTGCAGCTGGAGGCCCCCAAGCGCCGTGCCTTTGCCGGTGAGCTGAAACAGACCCTGCGCTATGGCGAGAACAGCCACCAGCAGGCGGCGTTTTATACCGATGGCACCAACCGCCCCGGCGTGGCGACCGCCCTGCAGCATCAGGGCAAGGAACTGAGCTACAACAACATCAACGACACCGACGCAGCTTTTGAGCTGGTTGCCGAGTTCAACCCTGCCGACACTGCCGCCTGCGCGATTATCAAACACGCCAACCCCTGCGGTGTCGCGACCGGAGCGACCTTGCTGAACGCGTATAAATCTGCGTTCGATTGCGACCGGACCTCGGCCTTTGGTGGGATTGTCGCGCTGAACCAACCTCTGGACGCGGAAACCGCGCAGGAGATTACTGGCATCTTCACCGAGGTTGTCATCGCTCCCGGTGCCTCGGATGAGGCCAAGGCGATCTTTGCCGCCAAGAAGAACCTGCGCCTGTTGACGACCGAGGGTCTGCCGGATGTGACCGCCGGTGGCAAAACCGTGCGTCAGGTGGCCGGTGGCCTTCTGGTCCAAGACAAGGATAACGGCTTTGTCGGCATGGATGACCTGAGAGTGGTCACCAAGAAAGCTCCGACCGACGAACAGATGCGAGACCTTCTGTTTGCTTGGAAAGTGGCCAAACACGTCAAATCCAACGCTATCGTCTACGTCAAGGACGGGGCGACCGTCGGGGTTGGCGCAGGCCAGATGAGCCGCGTCGACTCGGCGCTGATTGCGGCAAAGAAAGCCGAGCGTATGGCTGATGTGCTGGGATTGCCGCAGCCGCTGACCATCGGCTCAGCCGTAGCCTCGGATGCGTTCTTCCCTTTCCCTGACGGTTTGATGGAGGCCGCAGAGGCCGGCGCCACTTGCGTGATTCAACCCGGCGGCTCGATGCGCGATGACGAAGTGATCGCGGCGGCGGATGAGGCCGGTTTGGCCATGGTCTTCACCGGCATGCGCCACTTCCGCCACTGATGCGCAGCCGTCTTCTGCTCTGGGCCGCAATCACGGCATTTCTGATCGACCAGATCAGCAAATATCTGGTCGTTCACGTGATGCGCTTGGCTGAGGGCAATATCGACGTTCTGCCGCCGCTGCTTGTTTTCAAATACGGCGAGAATCGCGGGATCAATTTTGGCCTTTTCCAAGGCAACTCAGATGCAGCGCGGTGGGTTCTGATTGGCATTTCCGTGGCCGTCTGTATCGCGGTTGCGATCTGGCTGTGGCGGTCGGCTCCGACCAAGGTGATGCTGCTGAGTGGCGGGCTGCTGATCGGCGGAGCGCTGGGCAATGTGGTTGATCGGGTGCTGTATGGCTATGTTCTGGATTTCCTGAACATGTCCTGTTGTGGCATCAACAATCCCTTCGTGTTCAATCTGGCCGATGTGTTCATCTTTGCCGGTGCCATCGGACTTGTGTTGTTCGACAATAAAAAGGCCTCGTGACGCGCCCGAAGAGATGCGTTAAAAGCACCTGAAACAGGTTGGAGACTCTGATGCGGTTGTCGCGCGCCCTACTTGCCATGATCCTTGGTGCAGCCGTTGCAGGTTGCAACAACCCCGGCCTGCGCGATCTTGACCCTCCGGGGGAAGGGCCAGATGAGTTCTCCGTGCTGCCGGTCAAACCCCTGACCCAGCCGAAGGATTATGCGTTTCTGCCGGCCCCCACACCGGGCGGTGGCAACCTGACAGATCCGAACCCGAACGCAGACGCCGTGGTGGCCCTTGGGGGCAACGCATCGGCGCTGAACCCTAATGCGGCGATCCCATCCTCGGATGCCGCGCTTGTAACTGCCTCAAGCCGTTATGGCGTTCCGGCAAACGCGCGCGCCGTGGTCGAGGCTGACGACGAAGCCTTCCGCAAGCGCCGTGGCCGTTGGACCGGTCTGCGCCTGTTCCCGGTCGATCGCTACCAGCAGGTTTACGAACGTCAGTCGATCGATCCCTTTGTCGAGACCGATGCAGCCCGTCGCATTGGGGTAGAAACTCCGTCTTCACCTCCGAATGAATAATTCTTTAACTTTCTGTCATCTCCCTTGATCCCGCCGGGCGCCACCGTAGTTTGAAGTCTAGAAACGAAACGGAGGATGCCCCATGGTTCGGGCTTTGGCACTATCTGCCGCCCTGATTGCAGCCACCCCGGTCCTGGCCGAGGACGGGAAAGAGGCGGTCACAACCTTCACTTTGGACAACGGCATGGATGTTGTCGTGGTCGAGGATCACCGCGCGCCGGTCGTGCAGCACATGGTTTGGTATCGCGCCGGGTCCGCGGATGAGCCAATCGGGTCGTCCGGCGTGGCGCATTTCCTCGAACATCTTCTGTTCAAGGGCACCGATACTTTGGCACCGGGCGAGTTCTCGGCCACGGTTGCGGCCAATGGTGGCAATGACAACGCCTTCACCTCCTATGACTACACAGCCTATTTCCAGCGCGTCGCGGCCGACCGGCTGGAGCTGATGATGCAGATGGAATCGGACCGGATGCGCAATATTCGTCTGTCCGAAGACGATATTGCCACCGAACGCGACGTGATTTTGGAAGAGCGTAACCAGCGCACTGACAACAACCCGCGCGCACTGTTTGGCGAACAGATGAACGCAGCGCAGTACCTCAACCACCGCTACGGCGTCCCGATCATCGGCTGGCGGCATGAGATGGAGACGCTGGATATGGAGGACGCGCTCTCCTTCTACCAGACGCACTACGCCCCCAATAACGCCATCCTTGTCGTGACCGGAGATGTCGACCCGGACGAGGTGCGCAGCCTTGCGGATCAGTATTACGGTGTGATCCCGGCCAATCTGGACCTGCCGGAACGCGTCCGCTCGCAGGAGCCTCCGCAAACCGCGGAACGTCGCCTGACCTACAAAGACCCGCGTGTGTCGCAGCCCTATGTGCAGCGCAGCTATCTGGCCCCGGAACGCGATCCGGGCGCACAGGAGAAAGCGGCAGCCCTGTTTCTGTTGGCTGAGCTTCTTGGGGGCGGCACGACCTCTTATCTGAACGAGAAACTGCAATTCGAAGATCAGGTCGTGACCTATGCAGGCGCGTTCTACCGGGGGGTCTCATTGGATGACACCACCTTTGACTTGCTGGTGGTTCCGGCCGAAGGCGTCTCGCTGCAAGAGGCCGAGGATGCCATGGATCGGGTCGTGGCGGAGTTCATCGCCGAGGGGGTGAACGAAGAAGATCTTGACCGGATCAAAATGCAGCTGCGCGCCTCGCAGACTTATGCCCGTGACAATGTGGACGGCATCGGCAACCGCTACGGTCGGGCCCTGACCAGCGGATTGACGGTTGAGGATGTGCAGGCCTGGCCGGACGTCCTGCAGGCCGTGACCGGGGATGAAATCATCGCCGCCGCCCGTGAGGTTCTGCAACTGGAAAGCTCGGTTACCGGCTGGCTGATGAAGGATGATGAGGTGACCCAATGAAACGCATCTTCGCAACCCTGATCGCCTTTGTCATCGCGCTGCCCGCATGGGCCGAGATCAATATTGAGGAGGTCACCTCGCCCGGTGGCATCACTGCGTGGCTGGTCGAGGATCACTCGATCCCCTTCGCGGCGCTCGAGCTGCGCTTTCGCGGCGGCACCTCGCTGGATGACCCGGACAAGCGTGGCGCGGTTTACCTGATGAGCGGCCTGATCGAAGAAGGCGCGGGTGATATGGATGCCCGCACCTATGCGCGCGAGCTGGAGTCGCTGGCCGCCTCATTCACCTATAATGCCGGGGACGATTCGGTTTCGATCTCGGCCCGTTTCCTGACCGAAAACCGGGACGAGGTGATTGATCTGCTGCGCACAACCTTGCTTGAGCCGCGCTTTGATGAAGACGCGGTGGAACGTGTGAAGGCGCAGATACTGTCCGGCCTGCGCTCGGACATGACTGATCCGAACGATATAGCCGGTCGCAGCTTTGCCGCCATGGCTTATGGCGACCATCCCTACGGGTCCGAGGGCAAAGGCACGCTTGAAACCGTGGCAGCCTTGACACGCGATGATGTAGTCACCGCCTATGACAGCGTATTTGCCAAGGATCGTCTCTATGTGGGCGCTGTCGGCGATATCACCGCAGAAGAACTGGGCGTGCTTCTTGATACCTTGCTGCTGGACCTGCCAGAGACTGGCAAACCGATCCCTGAAAGAGCCGAGGTTCAGATCGAGGGTGGCGTAAGCGTGGTCGAATTCGACACGCCACAATCCGTGGCGCTGTTCTCGCAGAAAGGGATCGACCGTGACGATCCTGATTTCTTCGCTGCTTTTGTCCTGAACCACATCCTTGGCGGCGGCGGTTTCGAAAGCCGCCTGATGCAAGAGGTGCGCGAAAAGCGCGGCTTGACCTACGGCGTCTATTCTTATCTGGCTCCGAAGGATCTGGCCTCGGTCTATTTGGGTTCAGTTTCGTCCTCCAACGACCGCATCGCCGAAGCCGTCGAGGTGATCCGCGACGAATGGGCCCGAGCAGCGTCCGAGGGTGTAACCCAGAAGGAGTTGGACGACGCCAAGACCTATCTGACAGGTGCCTATCCTTTGCGGTTTGATGGCAACGGCCGTATTGCCGGGATCATGGTCGGGATGCAGATGCAGGGTCTGCCGATCGACTATATCGCGACGCGCAACGACAAGGTGAATGCGGTGAAGCTGGATGAGATCAACCGCGTGGCGTCCGAACTGCTGGACCCAGAAGGCCTGCACTTCACCATCGTCGGAAAACCTGAAGGGGTGGACGGCTGACGCCGTCCCTCCACGCTGAGGGCATGGTACCTATTGATAACGAGCGATGCGCCGCTTACCGGATCGGCAACTCTCCGCCTTAACTTACCGTTAACGCGTCTTGGCCATACTTTAGCCAGAAATGTCGAGAATTCTGTGATAATCGGAATATGAGATGGGACTCTTTTGGTCCTATTCTCTTGTCACAGCTTGGGATGGATAGTGACGCTATGGTAGTTGCGATTATGGGATTGGGAACAGTTGCGGGGTTGCTGACCTTTGCGGCCGCTCTGATTCTCGGCCAATCCCTGCTCAGCGCCTTTGCACTTTACGTTGTGGCCGGCGTCCTGACCTCGCTGCTGGTTGCCGCAGGGATCTATTTCAGAAGCTCTTGAACGAGCTTTAGCCGAAAAAAAGTCCAACGACTGAACACTCAGCCTTCAGGCTTTAGCCCTTTTTCGCTGCCCGCAGCATCTGACCCATCATCTGGCCAAACTTGCCCGAGCCGCGCTGATACAAGGCTCCATCAACCGCCATGACTGTGCCGCTGATATAGCTGGCCATATCAGAGCTGAGGAACAGACACGCGTTGGCCACGTCCTGCGGTTGGCCCCAACGGCCCAATGGAACGTCCTTGCGCAGCGCTTCGCCCGCATCGGGTGTTGGCGCAAGGCGTTTGGCTCCTTCGGTGCCCTCGATGAAACCAGGCACGACCGAGTTCACACGGATGCCTTCGACACCCCATTCCATGGACAGGGTTCGGGTGATCTGATCAACGCCCGCCTTTGCCGCGCAGACATGCGCCTGCCCTTCGTATGGCAGATAGGATTGCGGGGCTGAGATGTTGATGATGCTGCCACCGGGCCGTTTGAGGTAAGGGTAGGCCCCTTTCAAAACATGAACGGTGCCCATCAGATCGATGTCGACAACGGTCTTGAACGCATTGACCGACATCTCGGACATCAGCGCCGGGAAATTCCCCGCCGCACCTGACACCAGCACGTCGAAATCGCCAAACGCATCGTGGAACTGTTTCAACCCCGCCGCCACGGCGTCCGGATCGCGCACGTCAAACGCCGCACCGATGGCCTCTGCCGCGCCTGCCGCTTTCAGCGCCGCGACCGTGTCATCCACTTTCTCTTGTGAACGGCTGGCAACGGCAAGTTTGGCGCCCGAGGCCGCAAAAGCCTCGGCAATGCCCCGGTTAATACCGCTGGTGCCGCCAATGACGATGACGGTTTTGTTTGCAAAGTCCATGTGGGCCTCCCGTGATGCGGGGGCCCTACTCGCCGTAGGGCACCCAGATGTTTTTCACTTCGGTCGCAGCCTGAAGGAAGCGACGGGAATGGTCCATGCTCCAATCACATGCCGTCGCGTTATTGACCCAGGTCCGTTTCAGGTTCCCGGCTGAGACGACCTCGATCTCTTTCGACAGATCCGTCGAAGAGAACGACCAGACCGCATCCACGTTCAGGTGCGAGGCCAGCGGTTTCGCCAGTTCCGCATGGCTGCCGGTCAGGATATTGACCACACCTGCTGGCACGTCCGAGGTCTCGAGGATCTGATAGAAATCCGTCGCCGCCAGCGGATACGGCTCCGACGCCGCCAGGACCACCCGGTTCCCCATGGCAATCGCAGGCGCCATGGCCGAGACCAGACCCAGCAGAGGCGCCTCATCCGCGCAGAGCGCGCCGATCACGCCGACGGGTTCCTTCATGGCAATTGCTACGCCCCGGATCGGAACGCCATGCACCTGACCGTCATATTTGTCGGCCCAGGCAGCTGCGGTAAACAGGCGCTGGATCGAGGCCTCGACCTCTTTCGTGCCGTCTTTCTTGCCGGTCATGGCGTCGATACGGGCAGCGAATTCACCCGCGCGGGCCGAGAGGTTCTCGCCGATATAGTAAAGGATTTGCGCCCGCAGATGACCGGTTGTCTTGGACCAGCCTTTCGCACCTGCTGCGGCCTCAACCGCGTTGCGGACGTCCTTGCGGTTGGCAAGGCCTACATGACCCAGCAGGCCCGACTTGCCCCAGACGGGTTTCGAATAGCCTCCGTCGGGCCGCGCCTGCTTGCCACCCACATACATTTTCGCAGTGCGGTCGATGGGATCGACCGGAGCACCTTCGCCCATGGTCGCCTCGACTTTAGCCAGCGGCTTGGCCTTGCCTTTGGGCTTGGTGTAGGCCGTTAGCCCCTCCCAACCGCCTTCACGGCCAAAGCCGCTTTCGCGCACTCCGCCGAACCCGGCGGCGGCGTCGAACAGGTTGGTAGCGTTGACCCAGACCACACCCGCAACCAGCTTTGGCGCGATATCCAGCGCGAGGTTCACATTCTCGGTCCAGACCGTTGCGGCTAGGCCGTAGCGGGTGTTGTTCGCCAGTTCGACCGCCTCAGCCGGGGTGCGGAATGTCGAGGAGACCAGAACCGGGCCAAAGATCTCCTCCTGCATCAGAGGGTCCGAGGCCTCGAGCCCCGAGATCAGCGTCGGAGGGTAGTAGCAGCCGTTTTCCGGCAGTTCACAAGCCGCGTGGTGAACATGGCCTGCGGTGTTGCTGTCGACCATGGCTTTGATCGTCTGTAGCTGAACCGGGTCCACAACCGCGCCGACGTCGATGCATTTGTCCAGCGGATCACCGATGCGCAAACCGTCCATCCGGGCGCGCAGCTTGTCGTGAAAGCGGTCGGCAATGCCCTCCTGCACCAGCAGGCGGGACCCTGCACAGCAGACCTGCCCCTGATTGAACCAGATCGCATCGACCAGACCTTCGATCGCGGAATCGATGTCAGCGTCGTCGAAGACGATATAGGCGGACTTGCCTCCCAGCTCCAAGGTCAGTTCCTTGCCCGAACCCGCAGTCGCCTCGCGGATACGCCGCCCCACGACGGTCGAGCCGGTAAACGCGATCTTGTCAACGTCCGCGTTTACGATCATCTCGCCCACCGCACCGTCACCGGTCACGATATTGACGACGCCCTTGGGTAGCCCGGCCTGTAAGCAGATATCAGCAAACAGCAGCGCAGTCAGCGAGGTATATTCGGCCGGTTTCAGAACCACCGTATTCCCCATCGCCAGCGCGGGCGCGATTTTCCAGGCCAGCATCAGCAGCGGGAAGTTCCACGGGATGATCTGCCCACACACGCCCAAGGCCTCAGCATCGGGCAGCTCGCTCTCCATCAATTGCGCCATACCGGCGTGGTAGTAGAAGTGGCGTTGCGCCAGAGGGATGTCGATGTCACGCGATTCACGGATCGGCTTGCCGTTGTCCATGCTCTCAAGCACGGCGAACAGGCGCGCATGTTTCTGCAACAGCCGCGCAATGGCATAGAGATACCGCGCCCGGCCTGCGCCGCCCAGTTTCTCCCACTTGGGTTGCGCCTTGCGGGCAGCTACGACTGCCGCGTCCACATCCGCCTGCTTGGCCTGGGTCAGCTTGGCCAGAACCTCTCCGGTCGCGGGATTGCTGCTTTCGAACCCTTTGCCCGGTTTGGTGAAACTCCCGTCGATATAGTGACCGAACGCATCGCCCTGATCGACCAGCCAGGCCAACGCCTCAGCTGCGCTTTCGGGGGCAGGGCCATAGTCCATGGTCTCGAAGATTTCTTTGACTGTCATTGTTCTTTTCCTCAGCCCATGGAGTGACGATAACCGGCGGAATACGCGCCCGTCACATAATGTTCCAACTGCCGTTCGATATCGCCCAGAAGTGACGAGGCGCCAAAGCGGAACAGGTCCGGCTCCAGCCAGCGGTCGCCCAGTTCATCCTTGATCAGCGACAAATAAACCAAGGCATCCTTGGCCTTCGAGATACCACCCGCAGGCTTGTACCCCACACGATACCCGGTGCGGTCATAGTAGTCGCGAATCGCGCGGATCATCACCAGCGATACGGGCAGAGTAGCGTTGACGCTTTCCTTCCCGGTCGAGGTTTTGATGAAATCCGCCCCCGCCATCATGCAGACCAACGAGGCGCGGGCGACGTTGCGCAGGCTGCCCAGCTCTCCGGTCGCCAGAATGGCTTTGACATGGGCATCGCCGCAGGCAGCGCGGAAGGCCTTCATCTCATCATATAAAGCCTGCCAATCGCCCGACAGCACGTGACGGCGTGAGATCACGATGTCGATTTCTTCGGCGCCTGCTTTGACGCTTTCCTCAATCTCGGCCACGCGCAGGTGGAAGGGCGACAGGCCCGCCGGGAACCCGGTCGACACCGCCGCCACCGGAATGCCGGTGCCGTTCAACGCGTCCACGGCGGTCTCGATCATGTCATGATAGACGCAAACCGCCCCGGTTGTGATAGGCGGCATGTCCAGCGCCTGCAACAATGCGGAGGAAACCGGCTGGCGCGCTTTGGAGCACAGGCGGCGCACGCGGCCTACCGTGTCATCCCCCGACAAGGTGGTCAGGTCGATCATGGTGACTGCTTTCAGCAACCACGCGGCCTGATAGTCTTTCTTGACGGACCGCCGACCGGGCAGGGTCGCGGCGCGGCGCTCAATCGCTGAGGTGTTGGCCTGCACGGCGCGGACCCAATCCAGATCCAATTCCATGCCGGGGTTTCTGGGTTCGGTCACTTGCGGCAGATGCGCGGTGCGCACGGGGCTGTCTGAGCTCTGCGTTTCCATACTCACATCCTTTGGGAGGTTTGCGCCAAAATCGCACGGCTTGGCAGTAAATGGAAGGCAGCAGAGCGGCCTTGCGGTATTTTTTTGACCATTTGGACAAATAAACTGGGATTTTGTTGCGACTAATTCGCAATAGCATTGACTTAGTTGCGAGTCGTTCTCATATTTAATCGCAACAGGGTCCGAATTCCGGAGATCAACCATGATTCGTCGCAGTTTCCTTGCTGCTCTCGCTATCACCGCTGCCATGCCGCTTGCTGCATGGGCGCAGGCTCCGCTGAAGGTCGTGGCTACGACCGGCATGATTGCCGACGCCGTGCGACAGGTCGGCGGCGATCAGGTTGAGGTAAAGGGCCTCATGGGTCCCGGCGTTGATCCGCATGCTTACCGTCAGACCCGCAGCGATATCGTCGCCATGACCCGCGCAGATCTGGTGTTGTGGCACGGTCTCTATCTCGAAGCGCAGATGGAAGATTTCTTTGAAGATCTCAGCCGTAAGCAGACCGTGGTAGCCGTGGCCGAAAGCCTCGATAAATCGAAGCTGCGCGCGCATGATGACTATGCCGACAAATATGACCCGCATATCTGGATGAGCCCAACCCTGTGGGCCGATGTGGTCACCAAGGTCCAAGAGACATTAACCGAGGCCCGCCCCGAAGCTGCCGAGATTTTTGCCGCAAACGCACAGGTGCATCTGGCCGAACTTGACGCCCTGACAGCCTATGCAGAACAGGCCCTGACAGCAGTGCCCGAAGACAGCCGCGTACTGCTGACCGCCCATGACGCCTTTGGCTATTTCGGTGCGGCCTATGGCTATGAGGTGATGGGCGTGCAGGGCATCTCGACCCAGTCAGAGGCCGGTCTGAATCGGATCGGAGAATTGGTCAACACTCTGGTCGACCGCCAGTTGACCGCCGTGTTCGTAGAAAGTTCGGTCTCGGATCGCTCGATGCGCTCGCTGATCGAAGGAGCTGCGGCCAAGGGGCACAAAGTCTCGGTCGGTGGGGAGCTGTATTCCGATGCCATGGGCGAGCCAGGTACCTATGAGGGCACCTATGTCGGCATGCTGGATCACAATATCACCGTGATCGCAGGGGCCTTGGGGGCGGATGTTCCAGATCAGGGTCTGAACGGCAAACTGTCTGCGGGGTTTTGAGTGATGCTAGAGCTTGCAGCGGTTCAGGGTGTTTCCGTCGAAGACCAAGGGATTGAGGCCAGCCCGCTGGCTGTGCGTGGTCTAACTGTCTCATACGGTCAGAAGCCTGCTGTATTCTCTGTAGATATGACGGTTCAGCCGGGAGCGATGACCGCGATTATCGGCCCGAACGGGGCAGGGAAATCGACACTCCTAAAGGCGGCGCTTGGGATCGTGACGCCCTTGTCCGGTCAGGTGACGGTATTCGGAAAACCGCTCGAGGCACAGCGTGCCCGGATTGCCTATGTCCCGCAGCGGGCCAGTGTCGATTGGGATTTTCCGACCCGCGTGATTGATGTGGTTCTCATGGGCCTGTCGAGGCAGTTGGGCCTGTTGGGCCGTGTTCGCGCGCGGCACAAAGCGGCAGCAATGGATTGCCTGAACCGCGTTGGCATGCGCGATTTTGCAGTTCGTCAGATCGGCCAGCTGTCCGGCGGCCAACAACAGCGCGTGTTCCTAGCCCGTGCTTTGGCGCAAGACGCCGATCTGTATCTGCTGGACGAGCCCTTCGCTGGTGTCGATGCGGCCACCGAAAAAGCCATCATCGCAGTGCTGAAATCGCTGAAAGAGGCGGGCAAGACCGTTGTAGTCGTCCATCACGATCTGGCCACGGTCACGGACTACTTTGATCATGTCTTCCTGATCAACACGCGCAAGATCGCCGAAGGCTCGGTGGCGCAGGCCTTTACCGCTGAAACCCTGCAATCCGCATACGGAGGCCGCTTGGCCACCGCCCAAATCGACCAGATTTCGCGCGCGCTGGGGTAAAGAATGCTCTGGGATGCGCTCAGCCTGCAGCTTGGTTACAACGCCACGCTGGTCGCTATCGGTGCGAGTTTGCTTGGAGTCGCGGCCGCCGTGACCGGTACCTTTCTGTTTTTGCGCAAACGCGCGCTGGTCAGTGACGCGATCAGCCATGCGACTTTGCCGGGGGTCTGTCTGGCCTTCATGTTGCTTGTGGCTTTGGGTGGGGACGGGCGTAACCTGCTGGGGCTGCTGGCCGGATCGGCAGCGTCGGCCTGGGTGGGTCTGCTCTGCCTGAACTGGCTAACACGTCACACCCGACTGGCCGAGGATGCCGCCATCGGCGCGGTTCTGTCAGTGTTCTTCGGCTTCGGAATCGTTCTGCTGACCGTCATTCAGACCATGGGCGTTGGTCGGCAAGCGGGGTTGGAGGGATTCCTTCTGGGCTCAACCGCCGGGATGCTGTGGGCGGATGCCTTGATCATCGCGATCGGAGGTGCGGCGGCTCTGGTGCTTGTGATGATCCTGCGCCGCCCGATGACTTTGGTGGCGTTTGACCCCGAATATGCCGCCGCCCGGGGCTTGCCCGTGCATCGCATTGACCTCGCGATGATGGGGTTGGTGATGGCGGTCACTGTGGTCGGCCTGAAAATCGTCGGCCTGATCCTGATCGTGGCTTTGCTGATCATCCCTCCAGTCACCGCGCGGTTCTGGTCCGAGCGGTCGGGTCGCGTCGTCTTGCTGGCCGGTCTCGCGGGTGGTTTGGCGGGCTATATCGGCGCCGCCTTGTCGGCCACTGCGCCGAATCTGCCGACTGGGCCTATCATCGTTCTGGTCAGCTTCGCCTTCTTCGTCCTGTCCCTGTTCCTCGCCCCGGTCCGCGGGATTCTGGCCGCCGTTCTGCGCCATCTGAGGTTCCAACGTCGGGTGCATATCCGGCAAGGGCTGTTGGCTTTGGCACAAGGCCAGAAGATCTACGAACCTCTAACCCTGCGCCTGTTGCGCCACGCTGATCTTGTGCGCGCCGATGGCGTGGCGACCGAGGCTGGCAAAGCTCGCGCTGCAAAAGCGTTGCGCGATGAAAAGCGGTGGGAGGTCGTGCGCGCGGATCAGGCGCATGAGGCGACTGCCGCGCTATACGATGGCCTGCGTGACATCGAAACCGTACTGACCAAGGATCAGATCGCGGAAATAGACAATCGCATCGGCGGACCACAGGGGGTTCCGACATGAGCGGTGAAGAATTCGTTCCCCTGTCGCTGACGCCACTGCTGATCGGCACCTTCGCGGCGATAGCCTGCGCCTTGCCCGGCAATTTCCTCGTGCTGCGCAAACAGGCGCTGATCGGGGATGCGATCAGCCATGTGGTCCTGCCCGGCATCGTTGTGGCCTTTCTGCTGACCGGAGCGATCTCCACCTGGCCCATGATGCTGGGCGCGGCGGGAGCGGCGATCGTTGCCGTTGTTCTGATCGAGGCGATCCGGAGGCTGGGTCAAATCGAGCCGGGTGCGGCGATGGGTGTGGTCTTTACCACGATGTTTGCGGCAGGTGTGCTGCTGTTGGAGCAGACGGATACCTCAACCGTACATCTGGATGTGGAACATGCGCTTTATGGAAATCTGGAAAGCCTGATCTGGCTGGATGCGACGGGCTGGTCCTCGCTTTGGGACCTGCAGGCCTTGGCCGGGCTGCCGCCGGAACTGCCTCGGATTGCAGTGACGATGCTGGGGGTTCTGCTGTTCACATGGCTCTTCTGGCGGCCGCTGAAGATTTCGACTTTTGATGAAGGGTTCGCGCGTACCATGGGCATCCGCACCGGTGTGCTTGGTCTGGCGTTGGTTATCGTCGCCGCGATCGCCGCTGTTGCCGCCTTTGATGCGGTCGGCTCGATCATCGTGATCGCCATGTTCATCTGCCCCCCGGCTGCGGCACGCATGATGACCAACCGGTTGGAGACGCAAATCGCGTGGAGCGTGGGTTTCGCCATCCTCTCATCTGTTTCGGGATATGTGCTGGCCGGGTATGGCCCGCTTTGGCTGGGCGCGGCGGACGCCGTCAGCGCGGCAGGGATGATCGCCACCATGTCCGGCGCGATCCTGGCCCTGACCGCCATTTTCGGCCCGTGCCGCACCCGAGTGGGTGCGCACACACCTGCGTGAAGCGGCACTTTCCTGCCACTGGTTCCCGCAGGTCATCGGCTGAACTTTGCCCAGAGTAAATAAAGATGACTCTTAATAAGCAATTTAACTAATTGCATGTTACGTCAATTACATTACCGGCTAACAACTACCACTCACTTCGGTAAGTCCGGGCAGGGTTCGGTGAGGGCGGCACAGCCAGCCCCCGAACACTGTCCGGCCCCCCTCCCTTCTTGATCTGAAAGATCAGCCGATATTACGGTTCAATCCGGTGGCAGAATCGGGCCGTGATGTGCTAGGTCTGGTGGTATGGCGCAGACGACCCCCAATATCAGCGAAACACGACCCGTTATCCGGCAGCTTGACGATGCTGCGATCAACCGCATCGCCGCCGGTGAAGTGGTCGAACGTCCGGCCTCGGCCGTCAAGGAACTGGTCGAGAATTCCATCGACGCCGGAGCCACCCGCATCGCCATAGATATATCGGATGGGGGCAAGACCTTGATTCGTGTCACCGATGATGGCTGTGGTATCGCGCCCGGGGATCTGCCGCTGGCCTTGTCGCGTCATGCGACATCGAAAATCGACGGGTCGGATCTGTTGAACATTCACACCTTCGGCTTTCGGGGTGAGGCTTTGCCCTCGCTCGGCGCGGTAGGTCGTTTGTCGATCACCAGCCGCGTTCCGGGGGAGGATGCTGCGTCGATTGCGGTTTCGGGCGGCAAGATGGAGGCGGTTAAGCCTGCCGCCCTTCGCGCAGGCACAGTGGTCGAGCTGCGCGATCTGTTCTTCGCCACGCCCGCGCGGCTCAAGTTTATGCGTACCGATCGGGCCGAGGCTCAGGCCATTGGCGATACGGTCAAACGCCTCGCCATGGCTGAGCCTTCCGTCACGTTCACCTTGCGCGATGTTTCGGACGGAGGTGAGGGTCGCGTGACCTTCCGCGCCGACCGCGAGTACGGCGATCTTTTCGATGCCCTCCACGCCCGTCTGGCCCGCGTGATCGGTCGCGAGTTCGCCGATAACGCCCTGCAGATTGACGCGACCCGCGAAGGTATTCGGTTGTACGGCTATGCTGCCCTTCCGACCTATTCGCGCGGGGCTGCAGTCGCGCAATATCTGTTCGTCAATGGCCGTCCAGTCCGTGACAAGATGCTAACCGGAGCACTTCGGGCGGCGTATTTCGACTTCCTCAGCCGCGACCGCCACCCGGCTGCGGCGCTGTTTATCGACTGCGATCCGACGCTGGTGGACGTCAATGTGCACCCTGCTAAATCCGAGGTTCGGTTCCGTGATCCCGGCGTTGCGCGCGGATTGATCGTTTCCGCCCTGCGGCACGCGCTGGCCGAGGCCGGGCATCGGGCGTCCTCGACCGTAGCCAACGCGACTTTGGGCGCGATGCGGCCCGAGGCACCTCAGCCCATCCCTGCGCGGGTCTACCAGATGGACCGCCCGTCTCAGGCGGCCCGGCAAGCGGCATATCGGGCGCAATCCCCCGGCTTTGCTGAATTGGCAAGGGACTATAGCGGCAGCATCGTTGAGCCGACCCCGGTTGTGGCCCCAGTGACCGCTGAAGAACCCGCGCCTCAGGACCTGCCCTTGGGGGCAGCTCGTGGGCAGGTGCATGAGAATTACATCATCGCGCAAACCGCCGACGGGATGGTCATCGTCGACCAGCACGCCGCGCATGAGCGGTTGGTTTATGAAAAACTCAAAACGCAAATGGCCGAGAACGGTGTCGCAGCGCAGGCTTTGCTGATCCCCGAGATCGTCGAGCTATCAGAAGGCGATTGCGCGCGGTTGATGGCGGTGGCCGATGACCTTGCGCGCTTTGGTTTGACGCTCGAGCCTTTCGGCGGCGGTGCCATCGCCGTGCGCGAAACCCCGGCCATTCTGGGTGAGGTCGATGCCCGCGCGATGATTCTGGATATCCTCGATGAGCTGGCCGATCAGGGCGACAGTCAGATGGTGCAGGCGCGGATTGAGGCGATCCTCAGTCGCGTTGCCTGCCATGGCTCGATCCGCTCTGGCCGCCGGATGCGCGCCGAGGAAATGAACGCCTTGCTGCGCGAGATGGAAGCCACCCCGCATTCCGGTCAATGCAACCACGGGCGACCCACTTATGTTGAACTGAAACTCAGCGATATCGAGCGTCTGTTCGGGCGCAGTTGATCCGGCATCGCGAAGCGTTTAAGAAGATAGAAACAAAACGAGAACGTACAGGTTCATATGATTGAGATTGCAGGCACCCAATATGCACTGAATGACCCCGTAATCCTCGTTGCGGGTGGCGTTCTGGCGCTGGTTCTTTTGTTGCTGTTTCTGTCGCTGCGGGCGTCGCAACGTTCCGCGCGGATGGCAGAGCCCCTCGCGCGACAGATGGCACATCTGGGGCAACATGTGCAGGCATTGGGGCAGGGGCAGGAGCAATTGCGCGGCGGGCTGCAGCACGTCTCGGACACTCAGGCCAATGCGCAGGTGCAGGTGATCCAAACGGTCGAATCCCGCTTGTCCTCGGTACAGCAGCAGATGAATGACCGGCTGGCCGACAATGCCATGAAATCAGCCCGCGCGCTGGCTGAGATGCAGGAGCGGATGAAGGAATCTCTGCACGGGTCCTCTAAGCAGACCGCGACCTCGCTGACTCAGCTGCAGGAGCGGTTGGCCGCCATCGACAAGGCGCAGGACAACATCACCAAGCTGTCCGGCGATGTGTTGTCGCTGCAGGATATCCTGTCGAACAAACAGACTCGGGGCGCGTTTGGTGAGATTCAGCTGAATGACATAGTCTCCAAAGCGCTGCCGCATGACAGTTTCCAGTTGCAGGCGACCCTCTCGAACGGACGCAGGGCGGATTGTCTGATCCATCTGCCGAACCCTCCGGGACCCATTGTGATCGACAGCAAATTCCCGTTGGAGGCCTATGAGGCGCTGATTGGCTCGACCAATGACGCCGAACTAAAGGCGGCGGTTCAGATGTTCCGCGGCACGGTGCGCAAACATATCAACGATATCGCTGAGAAATACATTCTGGATGGCGAAACCGCCGATGGCGCGCTAATGTTCCTGCCGTCTGAGGCGGTCTATGCCGAGTTGCACGCCAAGTTCCCCGAATTGGTGCAGGAGAGTTTCACCAAACGTGTTTGGATCGTGTCACCGACCACCTGCATGGCGACGCTGAACACGATGCGCGCGATCCTAAAGGACGCGCGGATGCGGGAACAGGCGGGTGCCATCCGCAAAGAACTGGGGATGCTGCACAAGGATGTCGAGCGTTTGGGCGACCGCGTTGCCAATTTGGATCGCCATTTCGGGCAGGCGGCCAAGGACATTTCGGACATCAAGATCAGCGCGGAAAAAGCTGGCCGCAGGGCGCAACGGCTTGATAACTTTGATTTTGAGGAACTTGCGCCAGAGGCCCCCTCGGAGGTCGTCCCTTTAACGCGGCACGAGGGCTGAGTGCGCATCCTGACAGACAGGTTGCAGAATGAAAAATGCGGCGCACCCGCCAGAAATTGACCAACTGCTGAGAACGGCCGAGCAGGACGCGGAACAGATCGTTGGCCTGTTGCGAATGGGTGTTGCGGCGGGCCTTGGCGTCTTTTTCCTCGTCACGATCCAACCGGTTTCGAACAGCGGGCACGCAGTTCTGGAGCGCCAATGGGCGTTCGCGTTCGGAACCCTCTTTGCCTATTTCTTGCTTGGCTTCGTGACATGGATCGCGGCACGCAGGGGGCGCTTTTCGGGTTGGATGGCGTGGCCTGTGTCGGGTGCGGATTCCGTGTTCCTGATTGTCTCGGTTTGGTTGGGTTTGCTCAATACAGGCCTCGTTGGTGATGAGGTCTTCGTTTTGCCTGCCGTCTGGCTGGTTCCTGTGGTTCTGGCTTTCGGAGTATTGCGCGGCAACCACAAGGTCATGTTGATGCAGGTTGTCTTGCTGTCGCTAGGGTTTTTGTTCCTGATCGGGATAAATGCAGGATCCGCGCGGGGCCATACAGACAGTCCTATTTGGCTATTTCTGGCACCGCCGCCCAACCTGATCCGAGTCTTCATGATCGCCCTGGCCGGGGTGGTTCTGATCGTCGCCGCAAGGCGGGTTCACAAGTTGCTGTTTCAATCCATAACTGAGGCGCAGCGTCGCGCGAACCTGACGCGCTACCTGCCCTCACAGGTCGTGCAGGACCTTGGTGACAGCGGATTGGCGGCTTTGAAGAACGGACGCCGCCAGAAGGCCGGTTTGATTTTCATCGATCTGCGCGGATTCACGACACTGTCGCAACAGCTTGAACCGGATGAGGTCTCTGAGCTGGTGTCAGATTACAGACGCCGGGTCTCGGCTGTTGTGCGTCGGGAAAACGGTATCATCGACAAGTTCATCGGAGACGCGGTCATGATCGTGTTTGACGGAGAGCAGGCCGCAAAACGCTGCCTGAACTGCGGCGCAGGACTGTTGGACGAAATGGCCCGCTGGACCGCCGAGCGCAAATCGGCGGACCTTCCTTCACTTGGCACCGGAATCGGCTTGCATTGGGGTGAGGTTTTTCTCGGCGTTATAGGCGATCAGGACAGGCTGGAGTTTTCAGTGTTCGGAGACGCGGTGAACACAGCCGCAAGGCTAGAAAGCCTGACCCGCGATCTGCAAATGGACCTGATCGTCTCGAACGACCTTGTGACAGCGGCTGGAGGGCCGGGCCTATTGGACGGGCTGGTCAGTATCCCCCCTATCGAGGTCAAAGGCCGCAGCGGCGCGTTAGAGCTGTTGGGGGTTCCCATTCGGTCTGAAAACGCCGAAGTCGACAGCGAGGCCATGTAGCACCTTACTGGATCGACAGGTCCAGATTGTAGCCCACGGTTTTGCCTGTATCTCGGTCATTGCCCATCAAGTACACGCGGATCGTATAGTCCCCGTCCTCGGGCAGATCGATCCGGGCGGTGTTGCCGTCAATCGAGCCGTTATAGATCGCGACGCCATCGCTACCGGGGGGCAGGATGTTGAAATAGACCACACCATTGCCGTTGGTATCGCTGACCTTGAGGTCGGCAAACATCTCTTGCCCGGCTTTCGCGCCGAGCGAGTAGTCAAAATACTCATCTCCGGTCACGGTACCGTTGACCATTGTGCCAAAGTTGCCTGGCTCGAACTTCACATCAGCCTTCATCTGGGCAGACGCAATCGTGGCAAAGCACGCAAAGCCAAGCGCAATCAAGCTTGTTCGGTTCATGAAATATCTCCTGTCAGAGGCAGTTCTGATCCGAACCATACACGATCAGATCCGCAGGAAGGGCTGGAAAAGGCGCGGCATCAGTTTGCTAAACTTCAGCGGTGCGTCCGTAACGGCCAGACAGATGCAATCCTCGGTGATGTCGGCCGTCGGCGTGTGATGCAGATCTTCATCTGCAATCTCGACATCGCCACGGGCAAAGCGATCAACCTCATCCGAAAAGGCACCCTGAAGAACCATCGTCAATTCAGTACCGTTGTGGCTGTGATCCGGGACGGCGACACCTGCAGGGATGAACAGCAGGCGGGCAGTGGCCTCCTTGCTGGTCGGCAGGATCGCCTGTTTCACGCCCATGCCAATCGGTTTCCACTGAATGTCATCAACTGTCCCACCGACGTAGTCTTGCAGGGGGGTCGGCAGGATGGCGCAGCCCGGACGAGCGGGCTTGGGGGTCGGTGCGCCTTGAGAGATCAGGGCCATCGTCGCGGCAAGGGATGCGTCACTCATGCTGACTGCATCAGGTTGTTCATCCAGAACATGTCCGCCCACGACCTCATAGCTTTCGGCGCGCGCACGGCAGTGGTCGCAAAGCGACAGATGGGTTGCGACCATCAGGTCGAACGCCTCGGGCAGCGAGCCGGCGGCATAGGCCATCAGCAGCTCATCTGTCAGGTGATGTTTAATCGACTGGCTCATCTTGCTCATCTCAGTTCATCGCGTGGCGCAAGCGGTCCAGCGCCAACCTAATACGTGATTTGATCGTTCCCAAGGGCAACCCGGTCTGAGACGCAATCTCTCGGTGACTCAAATCACCGAAATACGCCTTCTCGATCAGTTCTCTCTGCGCTTCGGGCAACGCCAGCATGGCGGTGCGCAGCTGCGCGGTTTCCTGTTGCAGCGCAAGGACATCGTCTTGGTCCGGCTCAGCCTCGGGGCCCCATCCCAGTTCCTCGGGTTCAGGGCGACGTTGCTTGCGCAGGACGTCAATGCGCTTGTTCCGAGCGATGGTGAACACCCAAGTGGCCACCGTGGCCCGCGACGGATCGAACAGATGGGCCTTGTGCCACAAGGTCGCCATCACCTCTTGCGCGCACTCTTCGGCCAGCGCAGCGTCTGATCCTGACTTCATCAGGAACGCCTTGATACGCGGCGCGAAATGCTGGAACAGCTCGGCAAAAGCCGCCTGGTCCTGCGCGTCTCGGATGCGCCTGACATGGTCCACCCACTCGGTCCTGGTGTCGCAACTGCCGTTCGTTCCGTTCACCTGTCTACCCTTGATGCGTTTCTTTGCGCGCCAAGGCTGAGGGGCGGCCTGTTCAGCCGCAGGTTCGTCCAAGGTCACGGTATTGATCTCGGTAAACATAACCGGATTACGCGGGGGGCACCAAGGCGGATCACTTTCATGCGGCAAAAAAAGTCCAAACCGGGGTGGATTCCGTATTTCAAATGACGTCTCTTTTCTGAAAAGGGCGCAAGTCGAACAAATTACGGGCAAAGCAGGACGCGCGGCGGAATGAAAAATATCGACCACATAGCAGGTTACACCTATCACGGTCGCAAAGGGGCGATAGAGAACGCCTTTCGCTATTCGGTCGATTACATCCTGCTGGACCCCGAAGCCGATCTGTTCACGCCGCTTCTTTTTTCGGTTGACCGAGTGAATATCACCAATTGGCGCAAGTCAGATCACGGCGGTGAACCGGGGCAGGGGATCGGAGCCCCATGGCTGCGCGCCCGGTTTGAGGAACTGGAGGTGCCCCAGCCTGCGCAGATCATGTTACTGACGCAGCCGAGGGTTCTGGGCCATGTTTTCAACCCGGTCAGTTTCTGGTTCTGTTTCGATCAGGAAGGGCAGCTTTACGCCGTGGTCGCTGAGGTCACGAACACTTACGGGACGCGCCACAGCTATGTCTGCCACAAGCCGGGTTTTGCGGTCATCGACCCCTCGGACCGGGTGGTGGCGGACAAGCTGATGCATGTGTCGCCCTTCCAGAAGATTGAGGGGAACTACACATTCCGCTTCGACTATCGTCCCGACCGCGTTGGGGTTTGGATCGACTATGGGCGGGAAGGAGGCGGGCTGATTGCCACGCTGACGGGTCCGCGCCAGCCGCTGACCAACCGCTCTATACTATGGTCGTTGGTGCGGCGTCCGTTTGGTGCGCGGCGCACCTTTGCGCTGATCGTATGGCAGGCAATCAAGCTGTGGATCAAAAAAGCCCGGTTTCGTCCGTTCCGCACGGCTCCTGTCCCGGATCAACCGGTGTCGCGGGTTCGGCGATAGTTGCCCCTCTGTTTGCGTAAGATCAAAGACTCAGGGCGCGTGTCGGGGTCTGATGTGTAGAAACCGCGAACAAGAGGAGCTGAAGGCATGTTGGAAATTTCGGCAAGGAATGTGGCTCAAGTTGCCATGATGGGGCGTGAACTGGGACGGGCCGAAGGTGAGCTACGCGCCTTTGTCGACCGGATGAGCGAGGATGAGCAGGCCGAGCTGGTCGCCATTATGTGGATCGGGCGCGAAAGCTTCTTTGCCGAGGATCTTGCCGAGGCCATTGCCACCGCCAAGTCTGAGGCTTCGACCCCCTGTGCAGACTATCTGATCGGCACACCGCATCTGTCGGACCATCTCGAGAACGGGTTGGATGCCTTGGGCATATCAGCTGAGGATATCGAGAACGATCTGATGTAGCCAAAGGCTCCGGATAGCGCGCGCCATCGCGCTCCATCTTCCTAAAGAAACTTTAATGGAACGCTGCTTTTTGGTTAACGCAGCGTCCCTTTATTGGATGTCAGTACTGCACTGAAAATCAAATTTAGGAGGAAAAGAAATGGCACATACACATACTGCAGAAGCCCGGACTGGCCTCTTTGGCGGTTTGTTCTCGAACTACGCGGACGCAAAGGTCGAGTATTATCGGAGACGCATTTTCTCGAACACGGTGCGCAATCTGGAAAGACTTTCGGATCACCAACTCGCGGATATCGGGATTGATCGGAGCGAGATCAAACAGCGTGCCTATGAGAGCGTTTTCAACGGCGCCCCGCTTCGACATTGAAACAGGGCCCACGACCGTTCGCAAACGCTGTTTTCTTAATGAGTGAGGTAACGAATATGTTTGATGTCATCCCGCCCGTATATCAGCCAACGCCGTCTGCTACGGCTCTGCTGTTGTTTGATCGCGCCATGCGTATCAAGGCCATAAGTCCGGAAATTGTGCGTGCCGCGCAGTATCTGGATGGCCTGAGCGACAATCAGTTGGCCGAGTTGGGCATAAACCGCAGCGATATCGAGGACACGATCAATCGATATATCTGACGCTCGGGCGTCGCAAAGAAAGCCAGACTAAGAGATGAAAAAAATACGAGATAGAAGGCCATTCCAGACATGCTGGGATGGCCTTTTTCTTTTTACCGGCTGGTTAACCCAAGTGATCCACGATTTGTAGATGCTGCGCGAGCGTGTCGATTTCACCCATCCAGCCTTGCACCAGTTTCGGATCGCTGGGTGCCGCGTGAACGCCAGCAGGGATGGCGCGGTTCAGGACGGCTTCAACCGCCAGCGAAACCGGGATCGACACCAGACGCGCCATCGCGGTGCCGCGTTCATCGCCCCAGGCATCCATGACGTAGGTTTTGTGCCAAACCTCAACGCCGTCTTTCTCGGCCTTCAGGCCAACGCAAAGCACCACGCGGTCGGGCTCGCCTTCGTCATAGGCGTTCTCGGCCCAGAACTGGTCCGACATCTCTTTCAGACGCGCGTCACCTTCGGGCCCCGTGAGCGTTTCAATTTCGGTGAACACGTCGGCCCATGCATCGGTCCAGCCGTTCAGGCGCAGTGTGCCGCGGACGAATTCTTTGACCGGCCAGTGATCCTCGAATTGGTATTCGGCCATGAAGGGCAGCGAGTCGCGGTTAGGGTAGACCTCGAAGCTTTCGGGGTTTGGCAGCGGCGCGATATAGCTGCTGATCGCGTCCCATGGGCGGGCGACGTCCAGCGGTGCATAGTCGCGTATGGATTTCGACGGCGACCGCAGTGCTTTGAGCACACCTAGCGGCGACCAGCTGAACTTGTAGCGGAACGGGTTCGGGTTCTTCGGGATACCACCGCAATAGGAGATGAAGCTCAGGTGGTTCTGCGCGTCAAAAGCGTCCGAGGCGCGGTAGTCGGCCACCAAAGCATGTGCCATCAGGTGGTCTATGCCCGGGTCCAGCCCGACCTCATTGACCAAAGCCACACCAGCCTCGCGTGCCTTATCGTCCAACGCACGCATTTCGGGTGCGATATAGGAGGACGAGACGAAATTGGCCTCTTTCGAGATCGCCAGCTCCGCCAGCGGCACGTGCCAGTCGCCCGGCAGCATCGAGACGATCACGTCGCCCTTCTCCAGCACCGCATCCAGAGCGTCGATGTCGAAGGCGCGGATGTCGTCGGTCAGGTCACCGACCTCGGTCTTGGCCTTTTCGATGGTTCGGTTCCAGACGGTGACCTTTTGCCCGCCTTCGATCAGGCGGCGCAGGCCGGGGATGGCCGACAGGCCGGTGCCACACCAGTGAATCGTCATCGCTCAGATCCCTTCGATATGCGTTTTGTAGGTTTCTTCTGCCCGACCCCAGACGCCGCTGTCCAGATCGGTGAGCGTCAGCAGAGACGGCAGCAGTTGCGCCGCGTAGTCTTGCGAGCTTTCGACCGGCAGCATCGAGGGCAGGTTGTCGATGGCCATCACGTCCATCACCGGGTCGGTGGCGACGCGCAGGGCGGGGACGTCCCACGTGGTGGCGCGATCATAGACCGGGACCGGGTTATAGTCGCTGTCCGGGTCGCAGGCCACGTCGCCGATGGCGGTCAGCTTGCGCGGTGCGGTCAGCGCCTCACGCGGGACAAAGACCGGCGTGCCGGGGCGCGCGAAGATGCAGTTCAGGAACAGGTCATGATCCAGGATTTCCGGGAATGGGCCTCCGCTGGCGGTCTCGGCCATGTCCCATTTGGTGACGCTGACACCCATGGCTTCGCACATATCTGCGGCACCCGTGCCGACCCGGCCCAACGCGCCGATAACGATGGCGCGAGGGCGGGTGCCGATGGCGTCCAACTCGGCCAGCAATTCGGCGTTCAGGGCGTCTTTGTTGGCATAGACGCCAACCGGCGGGCATTCCTGTCCGCGTTGCTGTGCGGCCCATGTTTTCAGCGTGACCGCGGCCCCGGCATAGCCAGCCCAATAGCCAAAGGCGGCGACGCGTCGGCCGTCTTCACCGACCAGATATTCCAGATCATAGAGCGTGCCGCCGCCCGCCTTGAACCGCTCTAGCAAAGCCCGACCGGAGTGCTGGCCCTTGTAGGCATGGCCGAACATAATGTGGCGATGCGGCAGGGGGGTGCCGTCCTCGGGCAGCTCTTTCAGGCCGAAGATGATTGCGTCTTGCGGGGCCTCGGGCCAGCTGTTTTCAGCCGCGATCTCGCAGCCCGCGTCCCTAAAGCCGTCCAGCGGGATAGCGCGGACAGAGCTTTCCTCGACCGTCACAAGGATGCCAGCCGCGATCAACGCGGCAGCACCTTCTGGGGTCAACCCGACCCGTTCCTCGTTCGGGCGCTGTTCTGCCCGGACCCAGAGATGTGTCATCGTATTTCCTTTTGTCAGAGCATTCCGGCGGCATGGACCGCCTGAACCGAAGGGCGTGCCTCCATCGCTTGGCGGAAGGCGAGGATTTTGGGGAAGGCCGAGACGCCAACGCCGTCGCCCTCCAGCCAGCTGCACACCACGTAGAGGTAGGCATCGGCGAGCGAGAAGGCCTCACCTAGAACAAACGGCCCGCGCAGCCCGTTCGACGAGATGTATTTGCAGGACGCGGTCATGGTCTGCGCGACCTTGTCCTTCATATCCTTCCAGCTGGATTTCTTGTCGGCCCAGCGGTGCCCGCGCATTTTGTGGGCATGGTTCACATGCATGGTCGAGGCGAGGTAGTACATCACCTCGCGCATCCGCGCGGCCATGACCGGGTCTTCGGGGACCAACCCGGCCTGCGGGGCGATAGTTGCGATATAGTCCAGCAACGCGCCGGTTTCGGTCAGAATACCGCCATCCACCGCCAGCGCCGGAACCCGGCCCTTGGGGTTGATCTGCTTGTAGGCGGGTTTGGTCTGTTCGCCATTGGCAAAGTCCAACCGGATCGCCTCATAGTCCAGACCGGCCTCCTCCAGCGCTATGGCGACAGCGACCGAGATGGTGCGGGGAGCGTAGTAAAGCTGCATCGAGACCTCCTTACAGATGGGTTTGGGCGAACTGACGGTCTGGCGCTTCCAGATGCGGGGTCGCGTTGAACAGAACCGGGCTGAGCTGCGCTCCGATCGGATGCAGCCGGTGCATCGAAGTGTTCATAATGGCAAGCGCCACCCGCGCCATCGACGGGATATCCAGACCCATCGCCTGCCGGACCACCATCGAGATCAGCCCACCTGAGGTGACAACAATGGCCGGCCCACCCTCGGTTCCAATTTCATGCAGGGCATCACTGACGCGAGTTTCAAACTGTTCGAAACTTTCGGGCGCATCCTGGATGTCGCCAGCGGCCCAGGCAGCGAATGTGCGGGGCAGGTGGTCAACAAACCCTTCGCGATCTGTCGGGATCGCCACCCCGTGCTGTTCGTGAAACAGTTGCGCCAGGGTGAAATACTCGATCTCATTCAGGCGTGCATCGCGAACCGGCTCAGGCAGACCCATGCTGGCGGCGGTTTCAACATGTCGGGTCAGCGTGCCGCAATAGACGCGCGGATAATGTGCCCGCGTGTCGCGCAGATGCGCGCCCAGCCAGCGCGCTTGCTGGTGACCCAGATCGCTGAGCTTGTCATAGTTAACCTCGTCCCGCGCTGCCGTGTTGGCCTGACCGTGACGAACCAATGTGATATGTGACATGGCGGTCCCTCTTGCTGGCAAGTCTTAGGGCAGGTTCCGGGCCGGGGCCAGAGGGGTTCGGCAAAAATCGAAGGGTGATTGCAGGTTGCCGCCCGGGCGCTATGGTTGGCCGCGCAAGACGTTTGGGGGGAGTTCATGGCAATCAACGAAAACCGCTTTTTGGCCGATCTGCACAAGCTGCGCGAATTTGGAGCCTCGGGCGTGGGCAAAGGCGTCATCCGTCCCGCCTATTCCGAGGCCGACATTGCCGCCCGGACATGGCTTTCAAACCGGATGGCGGATGCAGGCCTGACCCCGCATTTCGATCCGGTCGGGAATCTGTTTGGTTTGGCGGACGGGCCGTCGTTGTTGATGGGGTCACATAGCGACAGCCAGCCCGAGGGCGGCTGGCTCGACGGTGCGTTAGGCGTGATCGCCGCGCTTGAGATTGCGCGCAGCAGTGATCAGCCTGTCTCGGTCGTCAGCTTTCAGGATGAAGAGGGACGGTTTGGCGTCACCACAGGTTCGGCCATCTGGTCGGGCGGGCTGCCTTTGGATCAGGCGGACAAGCTGACCGACCACGCGGGCGTGCCTTTTGCCGCGGCTCGGGGTGCGATGGGCGATTTGACCGATGGCTTTGTCGATCCCACCCGCTTCACCGGCTTCGTCGAGATGCATATCGAGCAAGGCCAAACGCTTGATACCCAGAAAGAGCAAATCGGCGTTGTCACCGACATCGTCGGCATACGCGATATGGTGGTTCAGTTCGACGGTCAGCAGAACCACGCCGGAACCACCCCGATGCACCTGCGTCGCGACGCGTTTCAGGCTCTGTCTGTGTTCAACACCCGTCTGAACGACCGGTTCCGAAAAGTGGTTACGCCGCAAACCGTCTGGACAATTGGGCATGTAGATCTGCACCCCAACGCTTCGTCCATTGTACCGGGGCGGGTGCGGTTTTCGATGCAATGGCGTGACGGAGATGCCGACCGTCTTGCAAGGATGGAGGAGGTCATTCGCGCCACAGCCGCCGAGATCGCCGCAGAGATGGGCATGGGCTTGAGCTACGGCCGGATGCTGGGGCTGGAGCCGGTGCCCATGGACTCCTCGCTCCGTGCCGCGTTGGAGCATGGGGCGGAACAGGTCGCGCCCGGCAAATGGCGCAGGATGCCCTCGGGGGCGCTTCATGACGCCACCAACGTCTCGCGCCTGATGCCGGTTGCCATGCTGTTTGTGCCGTCTATTGACGGAATCAGTCACGATTTTGCCGAGGATACCGCCGAAAGTGACCTGATCGCCGGGCTTCATGTGCTGGATCACGCCGTTCACAGGCTGCAGCCAAAACTGTAGTGAGCTGTGGCGAATACGCAAATTCTCAATTGTCTGCATGACCATAGCCAAACTCCGAGTTGAAAGTGCAGCTTCGCAAATGTGCCAGTTACCAGCGCTGGGAATATCGTCTGTTGCCTAACGGAAAAAAGTTTCCTATAGGAACATTACCGATGCATGCGCTCGTATACATGCCCGCTCTGGCTGCGGTTCTGGGCCGAAACACCAAGGCTGAATCGTTGCATTAGATCCAGCTTGGAGCAAACTTACGGGTATGCGTTCCGACCACTCGATACGAAAAGGTATCTGCCATGACCGACGCACCGAATCGCACTCCACTTTACTCTCTTCACGTTGAGTTGGGTGGAAAGATGGTTGATTTTGCGGGCTGGGAGATGCCTGTTCAGTATCC
>NZ_JBQFSY010000010.1:0-252388 GCF_056538305.1 Ruegeria sp. BG9 | reverse complement strand
ACAAGCTGGATCACACCATGTCCTTCATGTTCGAAACCCGCTTCCCACAGCATCTGACCGCCTTCGCCGCAACCGAGGCCCCCTTGCAGGATGATTACATCGACTGCTGGTCCTCGCTTGAGAAAAAGTTCGATGGAACACCGGGAAGGAAATGAAACAACAAATCCGCTCGTGACAAAAGTCTGGATATGAAATGCCTTTGATGAACTCCTGGGTGACATCGGCCAATGATGAAGCCCATCCCTTTCCCTTGAACAACCTGCCCTATGGAGTTTTTTCGACCGAAGGCGGCGAACCCCGTTGTGGCGTGGCCATCGGCGATATGATCCTCGACGTCTCCACCGCCGAGGCCGAAGGCATGATTACGCTGAGCGACGAACCCCTTTTCGATCTGCCTTTCTGGAATCCATTGATGGAAGAGGGCCCGGCTGTTTGGGTGGCATTGCGGGACCGGCTGATAACCCTGTTGGCCGAAGGCGCCGAAGAACAGCATAAAGTTGAGCCTCTGCTCGTCGCGCAAGACGATGCCGAGATGCATATGCCTTTCGCCGTTAGCGAATACACAGATTTCTACGCGGGCCGACACCATGCTTTCAATGTTGGCACCATGTTCCGCGGGCCAGAAAACGCGCTGCCCCCGAACTGGCTGCACATCCCAATCGGTTACAACGGTCGTGCCTCATCAGTGGTCGTTTCGGGCACGGACATTCGACGCCCTTGGGGGCAACTGAAAGGTCCAAACGACACCCTGCCCCGGTTTGCCCCGTCGCAACGGTTCGATATCGAGCTTGAAATGGGCGCCATCGTTGGAACCCCTTCGGATGGTCCGATCTCGGTGCAAGAGGCGGACAACAACATTTTTGGCTACGTACTACTAAACGACTGGTCTGCACGCGACATTCAGGCTTGGGAATACCAGCCGCTGGGGCCCTTCCAGGCCAAGGCCACGGCAACCTCGATCAGTCCCTGGATCGTGACCAAAGCTGCGCTTGAGCCATTCCGCTGCAACACCCCAGCGCGAGAGTTCGAATTGCTGGACCACCTGAAGGATTGTGGCCCGATGCTGTACGACATCGACCTGTCGGTCACGTTGGCTCCCAAGGGCAAGGCGGCTACAACCATTGCCCGCACCAATTACAATGAGATGTACTATTCGGCAGCTCAGCAATTGGCCCATCACACCACGTCCGGGTGCCCGATGAATACCGGCGATCTGCTGGGCTCGGGCACAATTTCCGGCCCGGAAAAGCACAATCGCGGTTCCCTTTTGGAACTCAGCTGGGGTGCCAAGGAGCCATTTAAGCTCGACACCGGTGAGACCCGCAGCTTTGTTGAAGACGGCGACACCCTAACCTTGACGGGCGCGGCTATAGGTGACGGCTATCGGATCGGTTTCGGCGATTGCACGGGGCAAGTCCTCGCAGCACTTGACGATCCTTACAAACGCAACTGACACGTAAAATCGCCCGCTCGGGCACCGGAGGAAACCCATGGCTAAAGCATTCGCATCGCAAGGCGATATGACAGAAAAGAAAATCACCTTTGATGAGATCGGCGAGGGCCTGTGGGCTTTTACTGCCGAAGGTGACCCCAATTCGGGTGTTATCATCGGCGACGACAGCGTCATGATTGTCGAGGCACAGGCCACCCCGCGCCTGGCGAACAAAGTGATCGAGAAGGTGCGTGAAGTCACCGAAAAGCCGATCAGCCATGTTGTACTCACGCACTATCACGCGGTGCGCGTTCTGGGCGCCTCGGCCTTCAACGCGCCGCAGGTGATCATGTCGGATGTAGCGCGCTCGATGGTCGTGGAACGCGGTCAAGAAGACTGGGACAGCGAGTTCCAGCGTTTTCCGCGCCTTTTTGAAGGTCATGAAAGCATCCCCGGCCTGACCTGGCCCACCACCACTTTCAGCGACAGCATGACGGTCTATCTGGGCAACCGCCGCGTAGATATCAAACAGATCGGCCGCGCCCATACGGCGGGCGATGCGGTGATCCATGTGCCTGATCAGAACGTTATGTTCACCGGCGACATCGTCGAGGACCACTCGGCCTGCTATTGCGGAGATGGTCACTTTGCCGATTGGGGCCAGACGCTGGACAATATCAAAGCCTATGACGTCGACGCCATCGCACCGGGGCGCGGCGGCGCGCTGATCGGCAAAGAAGCGGTCGAACGGGCCATTGAAAGCACCCGCGATTTTGTCAACTCAACCTACGAGCCCGCCAAGAAGGTCGCGATGAAAGGCGGCAGCCTGAAAGACGCATGGGATGCCGTTCGCGACGCCTGTGACCCTAAGTTCAAAGACTACGCGATTTACGAGCACTGCCTGCCATTCAACGTCAGCCGTGCCTATGATGAAGCTCGGGGGATCGCCCACCCTCGCATCTGGACTGACAAACGTGATCTGGAAATGTGGGAACAGTTGCAAGGCTGAACCCACTCATCTCCTCCGAACTCAACAAGCTAGGTGTTTCGATGCTTCAGGACCGATATTCCCTCGCCTTCAAGCTTTACCCTTATGAGAAATCAAAAGATCAAGACGCGCCCGTTGCGGTGCGCCACCCGGTTGTCATAGTTGGAGGCGGCCCTATCGGTATGGCCGCCGCGCTGGACCTTGGTCGACAAGGTATTCCGGCGTTGGTTCTGGACGATCACGAAGGGATCGGCATGGGCAGCCGTGCCATCTGCTTTGCCAAGCGAACGCTGGAAATCGCCGACCGTTACGGATGCGGCGCGCCGATGCTAGACAAAGGGATCGTCTGGAATGTCGGGAAGGTGTTTCAGGACGACCGAAAGGTCTTTGAGTTCAACCTTCTACCTGAATCCGGCCATCGCAACCCGGCCTTCATCAACTTGCAGCAACCTTATTTCGAAAAGTTCATTTTCGAAGCGATTTGCGCGGAACAAGAACGCGGCGCGCCGATTGAAATCCGAGGCAAGAACCGGGTCGAAGCTGTAGACGTCAAGGACGACCATGTTGTTCTGTCCGTCACAACTCCGGACGGGCCTTACCAGCTTGAGGCGGATTGGATGATCGCCTGCGATGGCGCAAGTTCGCCAACGCGCGACATGTTGGATCTGGGATTTGAAGGCCGGGTTTTTCAGGACAGCTTTCTGATCGCTGATATCCGGATGAAGAACAACACATTCCCGACAGAGCGCTGGTTCTGGTTCGAGCCCTACTTTAAGTCCGGCGCCTCGACTTTGCTGCACAAACAGCCTGATGACGTGTGGCGCGTGGACTTCCAGATCGGCTGGGATGTCGATCGCAAGGAAGAGTTGAAAGAGGAAAACATCCGCAAGCGGCTGGATGCGATGTTGGGCGATGACGTCGAGTATGAAATGGTCTGGTCGTCCATCTACACCTTCCAGTGCCGACGTATGAACAAATTCCGCCACGGGCGCGTTGTTTTCGCTGGCGACGCGGCGCATCAAGTGTCGCCCTTCGGGGCACGTGGCGCGAATTCCGGCTTTCAGGACGTCGACAACCTTGGCTGGAAACTTGGCCTCGTGATCTCGGGCAAGGCACCGGAAAGCCTTCTGGACACCTATGATGACGAACGGATTTTCGGAGCGGACGAAAACATACTGAATTCGACCCGCTCAACAGATTTCATCACGCCAAAATCGAAGGTAAGCAAGAATTTCCGGGACGCTGTGCTTAGCCTGGCGGAACGCCATACATTTGCGCGGCCTCTGGTGAACTCGGGGCGGCTGTCAGTGCCCTGTACCTATGATCACTCGTCCCTGAACGGAGCAGATGACCTCGCAGGAGGTCCTGACACGTCCAGAGTGGGATCTCCATGCAAGGATGCCCCGGTTGGCGACGGCTTCCTTCTGGATCAGCTTGGAAACGACTTCGTGATTTTGGCACTCAACACCGAAGTTCCGAACAGCCTCGATATCGACGGTATCACGGTCAGAAGCCTGTCCCTTACGGCTTCGGACACATTAGCGGAACGTTACCTTGGATCGGAAAGCCAGGCGGTCTACCTCGTCCGCCCCGATCAGCATGTCGCGGCGCGCTGGCGCGATTACGACGAGGCTGCTCTGCGTTCAGCAGTCCTTAAAGCCTGCGGAAAGGAATAAGCTGATGCCCCTGAATAACGAACCAAATCTGTATTCCTCCGATGATTTTTACGCTGACCTCATTGCAGTGCATGAAGGGCTGTCGGATGAGGAAAGCGAAGCCCTGAACGCACGCCTCATTCTCATCCTTTCCAACCACATCGGGGATCGAGAAACACTGAAACAGGCACTGGAGGCTGCGAAGGAAAGTTGACCTCTTGGTTGTCGGCCCGACAACTTTTCGGCTGTACTGGGACCAAGGAAACCACTTCGCCCCGAAAGACCCCGAACTCGTGCCCGAAATGCGCCGCATCTATAAGGAGCTATAGGATGATGGTGTTTTGGTACGGATCGACGCCAACAACATCATCCTTTCCCCGCCCCTAATCATATACCGATCAAGCAGGCTGATCAGATCCTGGATGGTCTGTATTCGATGCTGCAGAACTAAGAAAAAACAAGAAGACACAAAAAGAACGGGCAGCCTATTGCAGACCGCCCTTTTAATTTCATTTGCCATCAATCATTCGCGAATCGTCAACGCCGGGTTATGCGCGAAGAAATTGAACGGCATGATGTGAACCGTCTTCCACTCGGTCGACATGACCGGCCAGTCTTCCATCCGCGGGATGTGGTGGAACCCTGCGGTGAACCAGGACACAATATCCTGACCCATCAGCGGCTTGTCTTCTTTGACCCATTCCGCCAGCGTGTCCGAACCGTCGCTTTGCATCGCGTATTTGCCACCCGCATAGCGCTGCTCTTGGTCATATACAGTCGTCCACGAGGAATACTCGATATAGGCGTTGCGCTTGAACGGCGGGTCGCTTTCAAAGTCGAACGGACCGTATGCGATCGAGCCGTGGTGGATCATCCAACCCGGAGTGTGGCCCAGATACCCTTCCGATTGCGGGTTCGAGATATGGACGTGACGCGGTTTGGAGGCGCTGAAGCGATAGCGCGCGTCCAACTCACTGTCCGGCATCACATGCTGCCAGGTCCACATCGATTTGCGCGGGCTGTCCGCAGGCACTTCGGCCGGAACGATTTCCATCAGACCCATGTGGTTGACCGGCTGGTCGATGTCAAAGTCGATCCGGAAGTTGAAGTAGTGGTCGTGGTTGGCCGCAACCAGATGCGGTGCAATCAGCGTGCCATACTTGGTGTCTTCCGCAGCGGTCGCATCATTCATCGAGGTGGAAACCACGCCTTTGACCGCGTCCAGACCGGTTGCGCCGATCTTGATGAACATCTGACCGTCCTGCTTGAAGCGGTAGTCGATCAGATAGTCATAGTTACCGACCTCTGACGCAGTACGCACAACCAATTCGGTTTCCGAACGGCCTTCTGCAGGTACAAAGTTGTCGGGCGTCTGTGCAAAGATCTCAAAGTGGCGCCAAGCAGGGTCACCAATGTTGCGCTCGAAGATGCAGATCGCATCCGGAATTTCCAGCGGCATACCCGCGTCATCCGCGATTACGGCAGGCAGGAAGGTTGCATATTCAGGGCAATCCACACCCGCACGCAACGGCGTCAGGAACAGACCGAACCCGTATTCGCCACTGTCCATATAGGTCCGCCAGTACCACCCCTCGGTCGGATCCATATAGGGGACAAACACTTCGGACAGATGCGTCTGATAGATGACCGAACGCCAATTGCCCTGATCGTTGACATCAATGTTCGAGACAACGAGGCCGGCACGCTTTTCCGCGCGCAGATTCATGCGCCAGATGTCCCATTCCAAATGATTGCCATCCAGAGTGTAGTTCGGGCCACCTTCCTGCGTCAGCAGAACCTTGTTGGTTTCCGGTCGCAGCTCGACCCGTTCGGCCACCTCTTCGGCCGTATAACCCCAGGCATCTTGCGGCAACGGGATCGCACCGGTATCGATGACCTCAACGACCTCTTGCTTGCCGATGTCGTAGATTGCGAACAATCCTTCGATCGGCTTTGCGTAGAAGTTCGAGCCCGTCGGGTTCTGATAGCAGGGCACTTTCATCAGGCGGGTGCCGTCGAATTCGGGGGTAAAGAAGTTGCCGGCAGTCAATGGCAGACAGAACGCGTCTTCATTTGTCAGGCCGCGCGCTTCGAGCCCCGCGATCATATCCGGGTGGCCCAAAGCCCCTTCCAGTGCACCGATGAATTCCGCAAACAATACCATCGGCTGACCCGAGCCTTCGATGGCAAAGTTTTCTTCAACGGTGCCTTGCGTGATGTTCACGATTGCTTCGCTGAATCCTTCGTCGGTGGTGTATTGCACCATCGCCTTGCGATCCAGTACGTCGCCTTCTTTCCAATCCAGAACTTCGGCTTTCGAGGGCTCGTGCAGATCGATCAAAGGGTACAGTGTCTCGTCGGTGACGGTGCCGCTTTCTTTCAGGATCGTGTTGATTTGCTGGAGTTCGTCCGGCGTTAACCCGTCTAGGGGATGTGCCAAAGCGCTGCCGGCGAAAACCGCGCCCAGTGCAGTTGTGGCAAGGATATTTCTGATCTTCATCTTTTCCTCTCCTGTCTTGTTCTTAGCTGAATACGACTTGGATATCGGTGTATTCGGCCAAACCTTCGTCCGCGAATTCGACACCAACGCCAGATGATTTGACCCCGCCGAACGGAGCGTTGGGTTGAATGGCACCATGTTTGTTGATCCAGACCGAGCCACATTCCATGCGGCTGGCAACGGCCTTGGCGGCGTCGATATCGGACGACCAGACCGAGCCACCCAACCCGTTCGGGCTGTCATTGGCGGCCGCAATTGCGTCTTCCACTTCTGAATACTTGATGATTGGCAACGCCGGGCCGAACTGTTCTTCATCGACCAGCGGATCGCCGTTATTCAGGCCAGCAATGATCGTAGGAGGGAAGAACAACCCGTCGCCCGGCGCACCGCCCAGCAAGACCTGACCACGTTCTTTTGCATCGGCCACCAGGCGGCTGACCTTGTCAAACTGCATCTTGTTCTGGACCGGACCGAGGATCGCGTTGTCGTCCATGCCATCTCCCACCGGGATATTACGGGCGAAAGCCACCAGCGCGTCGCAAACCTCGTCATGTATGCTTTCGTGGACATAGAGACGTTTCATAGCAGCGCAGGTCTGGCCGTTATTGATGAAACCACCCCAGAACAAACCTTCGGCAATCGATTGCGGGTCTGCATCGGGTAGAACGATACCGGCATCATTGCCCCCCAGTTCTAGGGTCAGGCGTTTCATGGTTTCCGCGGCCGAGGCCATGACCTTCTGCCCTGTCGCACAGGACCCGGTAAATACGATCTTACGGATGTCGGGATGGGCAGACATGGCCCCTCCGATATTGTCGCCCTTGTCGTCGCTTGTGATCACGTTCATGACGCCCACAGGCAGTACTTCGTTCATGATCTGAACAAGGCGCAGGGTCGACAGTGGGGTCAGAGGCGAGGGTTTGATAACCACAGTATTACCGGTACGCAGCGCTGGCATGATATGCCAGATCGCAATCATCACCGGGAAATTCCAAGGCGTGATAGAACCCACAACGCCCAGCGGTTTGCGGTGCAGTTCAACGCGGCCTTCGTTGTTATCTTGTAGCACTTTCATTGGTAGGGACAGCCCAGCAGTATACCCTGCCCAGGCCCCTGCCCCGCCCATTTCCCAGCGCGACCCAAGGCCATTCAGCGGCTTTCCCTGCTCAGTCGTGATGATCTGTGCAAGCTCCTCGGAGTGTTCTCCGATCTTCTGCGCAACGGCCTCGCACGTGGCCTGCAGTTCTTCGTCCGACTTGGCCGACCAGCTTTCGAAAGCAGCTTTCGCAGCTCTAACAGCAGTATCCAGATCAGCGCGTGTCGCATTGGGCGCACGCCCTGCGACTTCACCGGTTGACGGGTTCAATACGTCAAAGCTGGCGGCGGTAGATACCGGTTGACCCCCGATAGTCAGATCGTATTCGATCACGGCTTGTCCTCCCTAAATCGCGATGCCTGTGCGCGAACGCAGCAAGGCTGGGGAGCACTATTATCCGACCGGTCGGTCGAGTCTTGGGGTTTTGCGCCAAATATTATGGCTTAGGACGACATATTCTTCCGCACCGCCCCCGGTGAGACACCAAATCGTTCCCGAAAGACCTTGTAGAAATGCGACAGGTCGTTGAAACCGGAATCATACGCAACCGCAGCGATCGTGTCGCGCCCTACGTCAGAGTTCACCTCTTTTAGCCGGGCTTTCGCTGTTTCAAGCCGCACAGACATAAGGCGTTTGCTTGCGGTTTCCCCAATGGTTCCAAAATGACGCTGAAGTGTCCGAGGCGAAACCTGCAATGCTTCAGCCAATGCCTGCGGTCCAAATGCCGGATCCATCGCGTTCTGTTCAATCAGTTGAAGAGCGCGTGAGAGGACGGCGTTTGCTTCTCGCCCGCGTTGGTCTTCCTGATGGCTGACACAGCGGAAATACGCGCCTAACAAGCTCAGAAAGGCTTCGCCCAAATGTGGGGCCACAGCGGCTTCCTCGGTAAATATCTTGGCCAGAACGGCACGCATGGCGAAAAACAGGGGGTCGTTTCGGTCCACCACGATACCGCCTGTGCAGATCTCACCGAATCTGTGGACCATCTCGTCGCGTGGCAAATGGATCGAGACCTGACGCGAGTTCATCCCGTCATAAACAAACTCGGAGCGTTTCGCGCTGTCGACCAGATACATGTCGCCCGGTCCCAGCAAAACCGAGGTATCATTCTGGTGGATACGACAATTTCCCTTGTCTTGGATGAGAAGAAACAAGTGCTCTCCCGGGTCTTTTCGGATCATACGCTCGTCCCGAAAAACCCTTTGTGCGTCGAGCGATACGATTGCCGTCTCAAAGCGTGAGACCGGCAAGGTGGAGATGTCCCCGTCAATGCGTCCGCGCGTGGCAACACTGGACTCGACAGCAAACTGCCCGCAGATCTTTTCCAGATCCTGAGAAAACCCCTCTACAGATCGTGAACGCAAATTCGTCCGCACAAGCGGTTTAAAATATGCGCTATCTGGTTGTGGCTTCATGGGTGTTGGGCTTGCTGTGACTGGATCAGCGTAAAGAGTACCCGTGATGTGAGTTTTCAGCAAAACGTTTTGTAAGGTTTAATACCGGTGGATTTGGCGTGTACTTGTCGGGCTATATGTAACTCACTCCAAGGTGTTTCGTTTTAGGAATTGGCCCAAACTGATGGCGGTGAGACGATAACCGACGGGCTGGCCAATTGGTTGCAGAGCGATCTCACTTGTGAACAGCAAGGAACCAAGATTTTCAGCCTTTTTATTCGCGTAATCCAATAGTTCTGTCATTCCCCATTGAGCGAATTTCTGAATCCCCGGATAGTCGAGAATCTGAAGTGTTACCGAATGGCCTATTGCGATCAGTCGTCAGGCCACGTCCGACAAACCCCAGCCCTACACTACTATTTTTCTTGTCATCCCAGAAACTTGGGCCTCGCATCAGACTAGAGGACGGGCCCTAAATCGGTCCAGTCAAGCGATTCACAAAGGCGTTTTAAGTCCCAAAGTCTTCAGCGCGTCATCCATCGTCTGGCTCCAGCGCTCTTTTAGGGAACTGTTTTTATTCCGCCGCAGACCAAGAGATTTCAACAACTCGAACCGTTTCGGATCGTCGCCCCCGAAAGACACCGCAACGCGAGGCCACCAGTAGTCGACCGAGACTTGCATTTGCTCAGCTTCGCCTCGTTCGATCAACTTATTTGCGCCTTCCATCGCCAATTCGCCATGGTGTGCTTCAATCGGAGCGATTGAGCGGAAGACTTCGGCCAGGGGTTGGTAGGAAATCGTAGAATACTCAGCCAGTTGTTCGGCGACGGCGCGGCTCATGAGCAGATTCATGATCACGGCATCCGTCCAACCCGAGAACGGATAGTTGAACACAGCCAAGCGCATATCATGTTCGGAACGCGTTGCTCCGATGTCCGCAGCCCGGTTTAGCCGTGCCGTCCACGGGTGATGATTGGCGTAGCGTTCTGTGTCGGCTCCAAACTCTCCCATAATGTTCAGAATACGATTTGCATGATCCGTTTTCTCAAGTACGATCTTCGCGGCAGCGATGCGTTCTTTTATTCCCGGCCCGAGGTTAATTACGTCAGCAAAACCGGCAGCGCCTGCTAATTCACTGTCAACAAAGGTTGCCATCAGCTTCAGCAACTCAGCGCGATAGCGCGGTGGAACATTTGAAGGGTTGGTCAGCACGCCGCCCGCGGCAAGATAGCTGTCGAGAGTCATCGTATCGGTCATGTCTACCTCTCCTCTACTGATCGTAATCCACGACCACACGGTCCGTTATCGGATAGGCCTGACAGCTGAGCACATAGCCTTTCTCGACCTCGTAATCCTCTAGCGCGTGGTTTGCGACCATCTCGACCTCACCTTCCAGCACCTTGCAGCGGCAGGTCGAACAGACTCCGGCCTTGCAGGCATAGGGGGCGTCCAACGCGTTTTCCAAAGCGGCATCCAGAATGGACAGGTCCTTGGGGATGGTCAGGGTCTGGGTCGAGCCATCCAGCGTAATGGATGCGTTGGTCTGATTTTCTGTCCGACCGGCATCTGCCGAACTTGCTTTGCGCTTTGCGCGACCCGGCTGGGCGCTGGCAAAAAGTTCGAATTTAATCCGGCTGTCGTCTAGCCCGTGTTCGCGAAGGGCGGCGGCAATACCCAGCATCATGGGTTCAGGACCACAAATGAACGCCGTATCGACGTTTTCGATATCGACCCAGTGCTTGAACAACTCGGCGCATTTTTCCCGCGTGACCAGCCCGGTGAACAGGTCGATTTCCTGGGAATCCGTCTCAAGAATATGGATCACGTTGAGGCGACCCATATACAGGTTCTTGAGGTCCTCTAGTTCTTCGCGGAACATGATCGTGTTGATGCCTTTGTTGGCATAGATGAGCGTAAACCGCGACTGGGTTTCACGGGCGAGCGTGGTTTTGAGGATCGACAGAACAGGCGTCACCCCGGACCCACCGGCAAAACCGAGATATTGCTTTTCGGCATCTGCATCGATCGGAGCGTGGAAGCTGCCCATCGGCGGCATGGCCTGCACGATGTCCCCGACATTCAGTTCCGAATTCGCCCAACCCGAGAACGCGCCGCCATCAACGCGCTTGATCCCAACCTGCAGGACGCCGTCGTCCTTACCTGCGCAGATCGAATAGGACCGCCGCAGTTCTTCGCCGTCGAACTCGCGGCGGAACGTCAGGTATTGGCCTGCGGTGAAGTCAAACTCCTGCGCTGCACCATTCATGGGCTCCAGCGTCAAAACCACCGCGTCGCGGATCGTTTTGTGGATATCGGTGACCTTCAGGTCGTGGAAACGTGCCATCCGGTGCTCCTCCTCAGATGCACTTGAAATAGTCAAAAGGTTCCAGGCAGTCGTTGCAGCGCCAGTGCGCCTTGCACGGGGTCGAGCCGAACTGGCTGACCTTCTCAACCGCCTTGCTGCCACAATGCGGGCACCGCTCCGGGCCGCCTGCCGGTTGCGGCGGGGCGATGCCGTATTCTTCCAGCCGCGCACGGCCCTTTTCGCTGAGCCAATCGGTGGTCCAGGCGGGTGAAATTGTGGTTTCGATCCGGATGTCTTCGATCCCGTGATGCCGTAGCGCGGTTTCAATGTCCATGCTGATGACCGACGTTGCTGGACAGCCGGAATAGGTCGGTGTCACCGTCACCTTCAAGGTTCCGGCATCCCAGCACACATCGCGTACAATCCCCAGATCAACCACGGAAATGACTGGTATTTCAGGGTCGGGCACGGCATCCAGCCAGTCCCATATCTGATCTGTCGGCACCCGTTCCATATCGGCTTACCAGCTTGCGCCGGGATAGGCGCGTTGCAGCCACTGCATCTGAGCTAGCAAGTGTCCCAGATGTTCGGTATGCATCTGCCCGGTGCGCCCGCCCTTATGCGCGAAATTGCTGTCTGGGATCGTTAGCGTCGCATCCGCCAAGAGCCGCTGAATCAAAGCGTCATATTCATCGCGCAGATCGGCGGGATTGGGGGCGATGCCAGCGGCTGCCATCTGGGTATCCACGTCGTCGCTGGCAAACATCTCACCCACATAGGGCCACAGATAGTCCAGCGCCGCTTGCATCCGGTCGTGGCTTTCCGCCGTTCCGTCGCCCAACCCAACCACCGTGTCGCCAGAGCGTTCCAGGTGATAAGCGACCTCTTTGCTGGCTTTGGCCGCAATGGCCGCGACACGGTCGTCTGACGATTTGATCAGACGCCCCAACACGATCGAATGCCACGCGTCGAATAGGAATTGGCGCATCAGGGTCCGGCCGAAGTCCTCGTTCGGCACCTCGACCATCAAAACATTGCGAAAATCCCAGGCATCGCGCAAGAAAGCCAGATCATCCGCGCTTTTGCCGCCGTCGATTTCGCCTGCAAGGCCCAGCCACATCTGGGTTTGGCCGATCAGGTCCAGCGCGGTATTGGCCAGCGCGATATCTTCTTCCAGCACAGGCGCATGACCGCACCATTCGCTGACGCGATGACCAAGGATGAGCGTGTTGTCACCCATTCTCAGCAGAAACTGCAGGAAGGCTTCGTCACGGGTCATCACATCGCCCCCACTTCATCGGGGATGTCGAAGAATGTCGGGTGACGGTAGACCTTGCTTTCGCTAGGCTCATATAGTGGGCCTTTGTCACTGGGGGATGAGGCCGAGATGTTGTTCGCTTCGACCACCCAAATCGACACGCCTTCGTTGCGGCGCGTGTAGACATCGCGCGCGTTCTTGATCGCCATTTCCGCGTCCGGTGCGTGCAGTGAGCCGACATGACGGTGGCTCATACCGTGCTGACCGCGGATAAAGACTTCCCAAAGGGGCCATTCGTTTTTCATCGGGTTTCCTCCTCAGGTCAGGCTTATTCAGCGGCCACTTGACCGGCGCGTTTCTTTTTGGCGTGGGCCAGCAGGCCGTCCCGCACCCATTGTCCGTCGTCCCAGGCCTTGTTGCGCGCGGCCAGGCGGTCGGTGTTGCAAGGCCCGTTGCCTTTGATGACGTCAAAGAACTCGGACCAATCGGGTTCCGAGAAATCGTAGTGGCCGCGTTCTTCGTTCCATTTCAGGTCCGGGTCTGGGACGGTCAGCCCAAGGAACTCGGCCTGCGGCACGGTCTGATCGACGAATTTCTGACGCAGCTCGTCGTTGGTGTTCATCTTGATCTTCCAAGCCATGGATTGGGTCGAATGGATCGAGTCCTTGTCCGAAGGTCCGAACATCATCAGCGACGGGTACCAAAAGCGGTTCAGGGCATCTTGCGCCATCTTCTTCTGTTGGGGCGTGCCTTCGGCCATCTTGCGAATGGCATCGTATCCCTGACGCTGGTGAAAGCTTTCTTCCTTGCAGATCCGGATCATGGCACGCGAATACGGCCCGTAGGACGTCCGCTGCAGCGGCACCTGGTTCATGATCGCGGCCCCATCGACCAGCCAGCCAACTGCGCCGATATCGGCCCAGTTCAGGGTGGGATAGTTGAAGATCGACGAATACTTCATCCGACCGTCCAGCAGCATCTCGGTAAGTTCGTCCCGGCTGACGCCCAGTGTCTCCGCCGCGCAATAAAGGTAAAGCCCGTGTCCGGCTTCATCCTGCACCTTAGCCAGCAGGATCGCCTTGCGTTCCAGTGTGGGTGCGCGGGTGATCCAGTTACCTTCGGGCAGTTGTCCTACGATTTCGGAATGGGCGTGCTGACCAATCTGACGGATCAGCGTTTTGCGGTAGCCTTGCGGCATCCAATCTTTGGGCTCGATCTTTATGTCCGCGTCAATCTTTGCCTGAAACTCGGCAAGCTTTTCAGGGTCATCGTTTGTGGCCTCAGACTTAACCATTTGTGCGTACATCGTGTTTCCTCCTCTCGGATGGGATCAGATTTTGAATACGTGGCTTAGAACCCGCATGTTTCCTTTAAATGCGGAGCCACCAAGGTCTTTTGCCAAGCGCTGCAAAACATCCGCAAATCCGTAGCTGGGAATGGCGGCTTCGACCTGGGCGACTTGATCGCGCGACAGTCCTTTGCGCACCTTTCCCCCCGTCGCATCGATCCAGTCACCTTTTCGGCAGGCGTTGACTACATCGGCATGAGGCCCGCGATAGGGTGTAACCTTGTGGTGCCAGTGAATGGCATTGCGCAGCAGCTCTGGATCCAGTCCCCAACCCTTTTCAGCGTTGTCCCTCAGAGCCAGTTCTTCGGATGACTCCAGATATGCCAGATCGTGTTTCGTCCACAGTCCGATATCGTGGTAGACGAATGCCGTCTCGACCAATGCACGATGCGTGTCATCGCCGCCAAGGAAGTGCATGGCATAGGTAATCACACGATAAACATGGCCTCGATAGGCCTTGTAGTCGTCGCCGAGAACATCTTGATACGGCTCGAACAGGCGCTCGACGCGTTCGCTGTGGTCGATTATCTGGATCGCCTCAGTCAAAACAGTGCTCTCCCCATCAAACCCGTTCAAGGATCAAGGCTGCGCCCTGCCCGACGCCCACGCACATCGTGCAGAGAGCATACCGCCCACCTGTCCGCCGAAGCTGATAGGCGGCGGTTAAAACCAGCCGCGCTCCGGACATGCCCAGAGGGTGCCCCATGGCAATGGCACCGCCATTCGGGTTCACATGCGGTGCGTCGTCAGCAAGGCCCAGTTCGCGAAGTGTTGCCAGCCCTTGCGACGCAAAAGCTTCGTTCAACTCTATCACATCCATCTGCTCAATGGTTAGCCCGGCCCGTGCCAAAACCTTTTGGCTGGCCGGTACGGGCCCAATCCCCATGATGCGCGGCGCGACGCCAGCCACCGACATTCCAACAACCCGCGCAATCGGAGTAAGGCCGTTCTTTGCAGCCGCCGCCTCATTCGCCATCAAAATGGCTGCGGCTCCGTCGTTAACGCCAGACGCATTGCCCGCCGTAACAGTTTTGTCTGGCCCGTTCACTCCTTTGAGGCCCGACAGCTTGTCGGCCGTTGTACCCGGGCGAGGATGCTCATCGGTATCGACCAATATCGGGTCACCCTTACGTTGTGGAACCGAGACCGGAGTGATCTCATCCGCGAACAGCCCCGCTTCATGCGCGGCGGCCCATCGGGCCTGACTACGCTCTGCGAAACTGTCCTGATCTGCGCGGCTGATGCCATAGTCGTCGGCAACGTTGTCAGCGGTTTGGGGCATTGAATCGATGCCGTAGGCCTGCTTCATCTTCGGGTTCACAAAGCGCCAGCCGATGGTCGTGTCGTAAACCGCGTTACTGCGCGTGAATGCAGATGTCGCCTTGGGCATCACAAAGGGTGCACGGGACATGCTTTCGACCCCGCCCGCTATCGCCAGATCATAGTCACCCGCCTTGATGCCGCGGGCGGCCATTCCAACAGCATCCATGCCGCTGGCGCACAGGCGATTTATGGTGGTCCCCGGAACATCAATCGGCAATCCAGCCAACAAGGCCGCCATACGCGCCACGTTCCGGTTGCTTTCACCGGCCTGATTGGCATCACCATAGATGACGTCATCCACGCTGGACCAGTCGACTTGCGGGTTCCGCTCTTTCAGCGCAGCCAGCGGAATGGCCGCCAGATCATCCGTGCGGATCGACGACAAAGCCCCGCCGTAGCGCCCTATCGGAGTGCGCGTCGCGTCGCAAATGAATGCATCCATCTGTCAATTCTCCTGGGCGTTCACGCTCAATTATAGACCGTATGGTCGGTTTATATTTTCATCATCGATTCGAAGCAAGCATTATGTTACAGATTTTTTTGCCTCCACATATTCTCGTAACATAAAAAGAAATCAGTTTGCTGTTAAAGCAAGCCATCATCCTTTGAGATATCAGGAGGGACTTTGTCCCAAAAACCTAAGTCCTCAACTCTGCTTCCAAATTTTTGAGTTGCGGTCGGGGCAGCCTGTCCAAAATCCTAGAGACCGCCTCGCGGCAAGCGGGCTCCTTCCAGTCACTTGGTAGAAAATCCGAGGGCAAAGCTGGGTGTCGCAAGATTATGCGGCGCCAATTGTGCACAAGGAGGACACGCAGCGCTGCCGTTTTCATCGGATCATCCACGCCGGTCTCCGGTAGCAGATCGTCGATCACCTGGATTGATGTCCAAAACTCGTCATACGCGGTTCTCAGCGGCTCTGGCCCGCATAGCTCTGTTAGCCAATCTGGTACTGAAATCGCGGTGGTCTCAAAACCTAGCAGGTCTTCCAGATCGCGCGGCATGGTTCCCGCTGCCATCGCTGTGGAAGGGTTTAATGAGATATATTCCCCAGTCAGCAACAGATCGGACAGTTCCTTTCGGGATGTTTCCGAGCTGCTCGACATCAGCACATGCCAGATGTCTGGATTGGCCGTTTCGCGGGCGTAAATACGTGGCGCAGCGGCTGCACTTTGAGTGCGGCCATAGTCCGTAAGCCGATGGACACTCGCACGACCAACTCGCGTACTTTCGATCCAGCCTTCTTTGCGCAATCGATGCAACGCCACTCGGGTCGCTTCGGCCTTGATACCGACAAGGCTCGTCAGCGCACTGATCAATGACCCACTTACTTGATCCGATTTGTTTTGCGCCAGATCGCCAAAGATCGTTACAAGCACCGACCAAACCCGCAGAGACCCTTGGGAGGTCAAATGACCAACACAACGATCGAACCAATCTGTGGAAGCGTCTTTCATGGCCGCAGTATAAGCGGGCCGGATCGAATTACCATCCGGCCCATCACCGTCAGTAAGCCACCATTGTTAGCAGCTCGTATTCTGCAACAAGGTCATCATCCTGTTGAGTCATCGTAACGTGCCAGCGAACTTCACCATACTGATCGTTGCGTTTGGTCTTTGACTTAACGGTTAGGCGCACTTTGATGCTGTCCCCGGCCACAACTGGCTTCATGAAACGCAACCCATCCAAGCCTGTATTGGCCAGAACAGGACCTTCGTTAGGCTCGACAAACAAACCGGCGGCGAACGACAACAGCAGGTATCCGTGCGCGACACGACCCGGGAAGAACGGATTTCGTTCCGCGGCGGCCTCATCCATGTGCGCATAGAAGGTGTCGCCGGTGAATTCCGCAAAGTGCTCGATATCTTCGAGCGTGACGGTGCGCAGCGCCGTGTGAATTGTCTCACCGATTGCCAGATCGTGGTAGCGCCGCGTGAAAGGATGCGCCGGGCCTTCGATCTCGGTTGCGCCCGAGACCCATTTCGAGCCAATCGCCGTCAACAGGTCAGGCGAGCCCTGAATGGCTGTACGCTGCATGTAGTGTTTTACGCCCCGCACACCGCCCATCTCCTCGCCGCCACCCGCGCGACCAGGGCCGCCATGGACCATATGCGGCAAGGGTGAGCCGTGGCCCGTGGCCTCTTTCATCGAGTCTCTGTTGTTGAAATAGAGCCGCCCGTGATACGCCCCGGCCCCCCTGGCGAATTTGCGCGCCACATCCAAATCATGGGTAATGACAGACGCGACCAAAGACCCCTGCCCCCGGTTCGCGAGCTCAATCGCGTGGTCGGTGTCGCGATACCCCATGATCGTGCTGACTGGACCAAAGGCTTCGGTGTCATGAACGCGCTGTGCCGCATCCGGGTTGGCGCAATGGAACAGCATTGGCGGCAGGAAAGCCCCTTTTTGGGCATCTGCGCCGTCAACGGCAAAGTCATCCGGGTTGCCGAACACACGTTCGGCCTCTTGGCAAATGATCGCAGCCTTTTCCAGTACATCCAGTTTTTGATCATTCGATACCAGCGCGCCCATGCGCGTTGTCTCAAGCCTAGGGTCGCCGATAACCGTTTTTGCCAGCCGCGCGGAAAGTGCCTCGATCACCGCCTGCACATGCGGCTCGGGTGCGATGATCCGGCGGATCGCGGTACATTTCTGACCCGCTTTTGTGGTCATCTCGCGCTGAACTTCCTTGATGAACAGGTCAAATTCCGGTGTCCCCGGTTGGGCGTCAGCGCCCAGTACCGAACAGTTCAGACTGTCCTGTTCCGCCACGAAACGGACGGAGTTTTGCAGAATGACGGGGTTAGACCGTAGTTTCAACGCAGTATCAGCCGATCCGGTAAAGCTGACCACGTCCTGCATGGTTAAGCGATCCAATATGTCACCCAGACCACCCGACACAAGCTGGAGCGCTCCGGCAGGCAGAATGCCAGACTCCAGCATCAACCGCACGCACAATTCGGTTACGTAGCAGGAATTCGTAGCCGGTTTGACGATAGCCGGAACACCGGCCAGCAAGGTTGGCGCCAGCTTCTCCAACATGCCCCAAACAGGAAAGTTGAACGCATTGATATGAACCGCCACACCCTGCAGCGGTGTGCAGATGTGTTGACCGACAAAGGTCCCATTCCGCGACAGCTGTTCGACGTCACCATCCAGATAGACGTGCCCATCGGGCATTTCGCGGCGGCCTTTCGAGGCAAACACGAACATCGTGCCGATCCCACCGTCGATGTCTATCAAATGATCTGACTGGGTCGCGCCCGTGTTGAATGACAGCTCATACAGGGCCTGCTTGTGCTGTCCCAAATGCACCGACAATGCCTTGAGCATCTTTGCGCGCTCGTGAAAGGTCATCTGACGCAACGCCGGACCACCAACGTTGCGCGCATAGTCCAACATGCCCTGTACATCCAAGCCAGTGTTGCCAGCGGTCGCGATCACTTCACCGGTCACAGCACTGGCAATGTTGCGGGCACCCTCGCCCGGCGCGACCCACTCACCGGCCGCGAAACTTGAAATCTGTTGGATCGTCATGTGCCTCTCCTCAGTCCTGAGATGATCTACGCGGCCCTAAGCGCGCGGTTATGGTAGCTATAATATTTACCGTACGGTCGGTCAATAAAAAGGCCGATTCATTTTCTTGTTCGGTCACGTCAAACCTTTGCAGGAAGCTGGGCGAACCCGCGAAAACGAATTCGCCCACCACGCTTTACGCCCTCTGTGAACTGATAGTTGGGAAAGCGGTTCAAAAACCGACTGACCGCAATCTTGCCCTCCATCCGAGCAAGAGTCAGACCGACGCAGGTGTGCGGGCCACCGGCAAAGGCGTGGTGTTTGTTCGGGCGGCGGTCCAGCAGCATGTCGTCAGGCCGGTCAAACTGCCTTGGGTCGCGGTTGGCGGCGCCGATACACAGGTGAACATCCGTGCCCGCCGGGATGGTATGGCCGTGGAATGTCACATCGTCGGTGGTCAGGCGATTGCCGAACTGGTTTGGGCTTTCCAGACGTAAGAATTCGTCCACTGCTGTGGAAATCAGGTCGGGATTGTTCAGCAATTCCGCGCGTTTATCCCGGTGCCGATCCAGCAAATCCAGCGCGTTGCCTATCAGGTTTGTCGTGGTCTCGTGCCCGGCATTCAGGATAAAGATACAGTTCTGATACAGCTCAACGTCGGTCAGGCCGCCATCCGCATCGTCTTGCATCAGCCGTGTCAGAACATCCGTTTCCGGATTGCCCGGGTTGGCTTTTCGATCCTCAATGATATGGCGCAGAAATTCTTTGAATTCGGAGGCGGCACGATTGCCCCACTCTTCCTGCTCAGGCGTCAATTGTGGTTCCAAAGCCCCAAGAATAGCCAGAGACCAGTCCCGTAGTGGTTCGCGTTCGGACCTGGGAATGCCCAACAGGTTGCCGATCACTTCGATGGGGATCGCCCCGGCAAAATCCTCGATCAACTCGACTGTGCCTTTGGCTTGCATCTGATCCAGCAAACTGTCGACGAGCTGGATCAATCCCGGCTCCATCTGCGCCAAGGCACGCGGGTTCATCGCGCCTACCATCACCTTGCGGACGCGGGTGTGCAGGGGCGGATCGTTGAACACCAGACTTGTGGTGTGGTGTTCGTATAACGGGCTGTCGACCCCGTATTTGGGCCCAAACACCGCCTTTTTGTCCGAGATGAACCGCGTCGTATCCCGATAGACCAGATCCAGATCCTCGTATCGCGACAGGATCACCGAACCGTCGGGCTGGGAGCAAACCGGCATATCCTCGCGCAGCGCGGCATAGGCTGGATAAGGGTCCTCGTGAAACCCTTCGGGAAGCGCCGTCAGGGAAAACATCAGTGACCCATCGCCCCCATATGTTCGGGCAGCACCAGTACCAGCCAGGGCACCAGAACGATCAGGGCCAGTCGGAAAATGTCGGCGATCCAGAAGGGCGTGACACCTTTGAAGATCGTTGCTGTTGAGACGTCCCCGACCACCCCTTTCAGGATGAACACGTTCAATCCGACCGGCGGGGTGATCAGGCTGATCTCGGTCACGACAACAACCACGATCCCGAACCAGATCGGGTCATAGCCCAACGACGTCACCAGTGGGAAAAAGATCGGCACGGTTAACAAAAGCATCGACAGCGATTCAAACACGCAGCCCAAGATGATGTAGATTCCCAGGATCATCAGGATCACCACGAACGGTTCCACGTCATAGGCCGTGACCAGGCCGATCAACGCCTCTGGCAGGCCAGCGAGGTTGATGAAGTTCGAAAAGATCTGGGCCCCGATCAGGACCGAGAACAGGGCGGCAGCGGTGTAAGTTGTTTCTTTCAACACCTCGAAGGTCGAACTCAGAGTCAACCCACCGCGGGACAAGGCGATCAGAAACGCCCCCATGGCGCCCATGCCGGCGGCTTCGGTCGGGCTGAAGGTCAGGTTCAGTGGGTGGAAATCAAACGCGCCGTAAAGCCCGCCAATGACAAGAAAGAACAACAGCAACACCGCCCAAACCGACCGTAACGCTGTCAGTTTTTCGCCCCAGCCGTGTTTTTCTCCTGCGGGTCCGGAGTCGGGTTTGCGCCAGACGGTCCAGCGAACGGCAAACAGGTACAGAAGGATGCCAAGCACGCCGGGAATGATACCGGCAACAAACAGCTTGCCGATGGATGTCTCGGTCAGCAGACCATAGATTACAAGGATCACGGAGGGCGGGATTAGAATGCCGAGCGTGCCGCCTGCCGCAATGGAGGCGGTCGACAGCTCATCTGAATAGCGATAGCGGCGCATTTCCGGCATGGCGACCTTGGACATCGTTGCCGCCGTTGCCAGGGACGAGCCACAGATGGCCGAAAACCCGCCACAGGCCGCCACCGTAGCCATTGCGATCCCGCCTTTGAAATGGCCCAGAAACGCGTTTGATACGGCGTAAAGCTCGCGCGCCAGCCCGCCTTTGTTCACGAACAAACCCATCAGGATAAACAGTGGTATAACCGAAAGGCCGTAGTCCTGAGCCGTGTCGGTGATCTGACGACCCACCATCGACATCGCTGCTTTCAAGCCGCGTTCGGACAGAATACTGCCTCCGCGTTCGTATGCAAAACCCAGCGTTCCGACGAGGCCCATTGCAAAGACAATCGGCAGGCGCAGAAGCACAAGAACAAGAACAAGGCCAAAGCCGATCAGTGCGGCAGTCATTGAGGGTGCTCCGACAAAGTATGGGGGGCGAAGATGTACAGAAGGCCGGTCGTGATCATCGCGACGGCGGTGATCGCTGCGGACGCGGCAATGAACCAGCCGATATAGAACACGGGGATCGACAGGTACTCGGTCACATCACCATAGTCCCGCGCCCGTTCAGCCAAGATCCAGACCCGCTGTATCGGCCAGAAGAGCATGATGCCCGAGACCAGATAGACAATCGCATCCCTGGCGCGGCTTAGGCGCAGTCGCGCAAACAAACCGTCCGTCAGGTCCACTGCAATCTGACCTTTTCCAGCCGAGATCATCGGAAGAACCGAGAATACAAGGATCGCCATCAGAATACGTGTCAACTCGGTCGCCGCTTCGATCGGCGCGTTGAACATGGACCGAAGAATGACGTCGCAAAACGTCATAACCATAAGGATAAACAGCGCCACACAGGCCATCACTGTCGGAAAAACACTGATGCGGCGCGCGAAGGATACCAGAGATTGCATGAGGAATTCCCGCCCGTTCGAAACGGTTGGCGGTGCGAGACCGCCAACCAGCTCACGTTATTGCGCGGCCATTTCACTGACGATCATGTCATAGGCGGCCTGAGCATCGACCCCGGCACCGTTGACTTCGTCAATGACCTTGGCGCGGACATCGACAGCAATTGCGTTGAACTTCTCCAGGTCTTCGGCAGATGCGGTGTTGATCGCGTTGCCGTCTGTGCCTTCGGTGGCTTCGCGCCCGATGGCATCAATTTCGTCCCAGATTTTACCGATTTCACGGCTCAGCGGCTCGCCAAAGACTTGCTCTTCCAGCGCTTGCTGCAGCTCGGCAGGCAGATCGGCAAATGTGTCTTCGTTCATGATGAAGGCGAAAGAACCGCGATACAAACCGCCCGGAACTTCGTACACGTTCTGCGCCACTTCGGTCAGCTTGAAGCCCTTGCGGGATTCAAATGGCATCACGACTCCATCGGCTGCTTTCGAAGCCAGCGTTTCGTACACTTTCGGAGCGGGCACCTGGATACCGGTTGCGCCCAGTGCTGTACCAACATCGCCACCAACACCGCCGGGGATGCGAACCTTGAGGCCTGACACCTCGTCCAGCGTTGTAACAGGGCTGCTGGAATGTAGTTGGGCCGGTCCATGCGTATGCAACGCGATCACCTTGACGCCGCGATGTTCGTCGGCCGCCTTCAGGTGCGTGTCATAGGCCCGCCAATAGGCCACCGATGCGGCCTCGGCCGAGCCTTCATATCCGGGCAGTTCGATCATCTTGGTGGTGACAAAGCGGCCGGGCTGGTAGCCGTGGAAAATGATCGAGGCATCCGCCGCCCCATCCATGATCAGGTCCATTTGGGCCGGCGGCGGTGCGATGCCAAGTTTCAGTTCGGCAGTGACTTGGCCATCGGTGGCTTCTTCAACCATTTCGACGAATTTCGGCCACATCTTGGCATTGATGCCATGGGTTGGCGGTGCCCAGCTAGAAATGGTCAGCGTATAGTCAGCTGCCATCGAAACTGTCCCCGAAATGGCAAGCGCCGCCGAAGCCAGCAAGGTGCTCAAGTTGCTGAGTTTCATGTTCTGTCTCCTCCCTGTGAAACATGTATTTTGAATGCGTTAATGGTTGCTTTTGTAACCATCAACACTTTTAAAGCGCTTTAGTTTGGGCCGCGATGGCCCAAGACGCCGGACTTTCCTCGGCCACGGTCAGCATAACCGACTGAGACACGTCACTCCCAATTTCCTTGCGATAGTTCATTGGCCCCCCGCGCCAACGCGGGAAACCATAGCCGTGGATCTGAACCATATCGACGGCTTCTGCGTTTTCAGCGATCCCTTCTTGGATGATCAACGCGCCCTCATTCGCCATGACCGCCAGAAGGCGAGACGATATATCCTCGGCCGTAAAGGAACGGCGGGCAATGCCCTGCGCTGCGGAATACCCTTCGATCAAAGTCTCAACCTCGGGGTCGCGGATCGGTTTGCGATTTCCGCCTTCGTACCGGTACCAGCCTTTGCCGGATCGCTGACCAAACCGCTCCAACTCACATAGCTGGTCGGCAATGGTAACATAGCGTTCGTTCGGGTCGCGCGTAGCGGCGTTGCGCTTTCGATTTGCCCAGGCGATCTGCAGCCCGGTCAAGTCCTGCAACTCGTACGGCCCCATCGGCATCCCGAAATCCCGCATTGCCTGATCAATTTCATGGGGCAACGCCCCGTCTGCCAGCAGGTAATCCGCTACGCGCCGATAAGCGGCCAGTATGCGGTTGCCAATGAACCCGTCGCAAACGCCTGACAGAACCGAAACCTTGCACAGCTTCTTGCCCAGAGCAAACCCCGTGGCCACCACTTCGGGGGCGGTTTGGGGGGTGTGCACGATCTCGAGCAATTTCATGACATGAGCCGGGCTGAAGAAATGCAACCCTATGCACCGTGTCTGGTTTTCGATGCCCGCAAAGATTTCTGCAGGGTCCAGATAAGATGTATTGGTGGCAAGAATTGCACTGGCGTTCATGTTCTTGGCCAATTCGGCAAAGACCTGCTGTTTGACCGACAAGTCCTCGAACACGGCTTCTATCGCCAATTCCGCGTCAGCTGCTTCCGCATAGCTGTCAACGGCGCGAAATCGGGACAGGCAAGCCTTGCATTGCGCCTCGGTCATCTTTCCGCGTTTGATCGCGCCCTTCAACAGGCCTTCAACCCTATCATGGGCTGCCAATGCGGCCTCGGAGTCGCGCTCGATCAACGTGACAGACAGGCCAGCCGTCAGAGCGGCGGTTGCAATTCCGGCCCCCATCAAGCCGCCACCCACCACAGCAATACGGCTGATATCGCGCGGCTGGACATCCTTGATCAGCGCGGGCTTTGATACGCTGCGTTCCGCAAAGAACGCATAACGCAGCGCACGGCTTTCCGCGGTTTGGCGAAGCGCCAGATGGCGCGCCCGCTCCATCGGCTGCCCTTCGGAAAACGGTTCCTGCGACCAGGTTAGCGCGGTCAGGTTCCCCAACGGCGACTGCTGCCCCTTGGCACGCTTTTTCAGCGATGCCCGAGAGGTCTCGATCAGATCCGGCGCAAAATCAGCGACAATACGTTGGCTGACCGGCACAGGACGGTCCGGCAGATCGGCCACAAATCTCTCGACCGCCTTTTCAAGATCGTCGGCCACCAAATCGACGGCACCAAGCTGCAGCATCTCCTCGGCCTTCAGCACTTTGCCTGTGCAGGCCAGATCAATTGCCGCTTCCATCCCCACAAGGCGTGGCAGACGCTGCGTGCCGCCCGCGCCGGGGATCAATCCAACATTGACCTCTGGCAGACCAAATCCCGTTTCGGGCGCTGCAATCCGCCATGCGCAGGCCATTGCAATTTCGAGTCCCCCACCCAGAACATTCCCGTGCATACAGGCGACGAAAGGGACATCGCTGTCTTCGACCATTTGGACGACATCGGGCAAATGCGGCTCGACCGGCGGCTTGTTGAATTCGGACATGTCGCCGCCCGCGACGAACGTCCGGCCAGCGCAACGCAGCACAGCCACCCGCGCGCCTTTGACCGCATCCACAGCATCTGCAAGCCCCTGCCGGACCGCTTGCGAGGTCGCATTGACCGGCGGGTTGTCAATGGTAACCCAGGCGACATCGCCTTTGAGTTCAACATTCACAAGTGACGTCTGAGACATGGGTGTGCCCTTCAAGCGCTCCGGATTCGAGTCTTGTTTATATATTGACCAACCGTTCGGTTAATGCAATGATAAAAATGAAACGACATCTGGCAGAGCAGTCATGAGCGATACGATTCTTGTAGAAGATCACGGGACCTGGGTTGAGATTACACTGAATCGTCCCGACAAACTGAACTCATTCAATGATGAGATGCATTACGCGCTGCAAGACGCGCTGAAATCCGCCCGAGACAACGGCGCGCGCGCCATCCTTTTGACCGGTGCCGGGCGCGGATTTTGCGCCGGACAGGATCTTGGTGACCGTGATCCATCGAAAATGGACGGCCCGCCTGATTTGAGTAAAACCGTGCGGACCTTTTATGCGCCTTTAGTGCGATTGATCCGGTCGCTGAACTTCCCGGTTATTTGTGCTGTGAACGGTGTTGCTGCCGGAGCCGGGGCAAATCTGGCACTGGCCTGTGACATGGTTTTGGCCGGTGAAAGCGCCAAGTTCATTCAGAGTTTTGCCAAGGTCGGTCTGATCCCTGATACTGGCGGCAGTTGGCACCTGCCCCGCCTATTGGGAGAGGCCAGAGCCAAAGGACTGGCGCTTACGGCACAACCTTTGCCAGCAAAACAAGCAGAAGACTGGGGCCTGATCTGGAAAGCCCTGCCCGATGAGCAGTTGATGACCGAAGCCCGCGCATTGGCAAACCAATTTGCCAACGGTCCGACCGTTGGGCTGGGCAAAACCAAGCAGTGCATTCAGGCCGCGGCAACCACCACCCTTTCTGATCATCTTGAAATCGAAGCGGACGCTATGAAAATCTGCGGGGAAAGCGCGGACTATGCCGAAGGCGTGTCCAGCTTCCTCGAAAAACGCGTACCAAGTTTTCAGGGCAAATGACGATGACCCCGCAAGAACGCGCCGCTAAATCTGCCGCCGCTATGTGGGCCAATGATGAGGCCAGCAAATGGTTCGGCATGGAACTCGTTAACGTCGACGAAGGCCGCGCTGTTCTGGCACTGACCGTCGCAACTCATCACTGCAACGGCCATGGCATATGCCACGGCGGCGTCACCCATGCCCTGGCAGACAGCGCCTTCGCCTTTGCCTGCAACAGTCGCAATGTGGCGACCGTCGGCCAACATACAATGATGAGCTATCTCGCACCGGGCCGCCTGGGAGACCGCCTGACCGCAACCGCAACAGAAACCGCTGTCGCAGGTCGGAGCGGTGTCTATGACGTGCGCATCACAAATCAAGATGGCATGACTATCGCCGAATTCAGGGGTATGTCCCGCGCGGTTGGTGGTCAGAATTTTGACGAATAGAAATACGCTGGAGGAGCAACGCAATGGACGCCCTGTCCCCCAACAAAGCTGAATTGGACCCGATCGAAATCGCATCGATCGACGAAATCCGTGCGACTCAGCTTGAACGCCTCAAATGGTCGGTCCGACATGCCTACGAAAACGTGGCGATGTACAAGCAGCGCTTTGATGAGGCGGGTGTCCATCCGGATGATTTGCAACAGCTTTCGGATATTTCGAAGTTCCCATTCACATATAAAAACGATCTGCGCGACAACTACCCTTTCGGCCTTTTCGCCGTCCCGCGCAGTGAGATTATCCGACTGCACGCGTCTTCCGGGACAACCGGCAAACCAACTGTGGTGGGCTATACCAAAGCTGATATCGATAACTGGGCAGATTTGGGTGCGCGTTCGTTGCGGGCGGCAGGTTTGCGCAAGGGCGATTTGGTCCACAACGCCTATGGCTATGGCCTGTTTACTGGTGGTCTGGGCGCCCACTACGGGATCGAGCGCTTAGGCGCGACCGTTGTCCCCATGAGCGGCGGGCAGACCGAGAAACAGGTCGGCTTGATAAATGATTTTCAGCCCGACGGGATCATGGTGACGCCGTCATACATGCTCAACATCCTTGAACAGTTCCACAAGTCCGGGCTCGACCCCAGAAAAAGCTCTCTCAAGGTCGGCATTTTCGGAGCAGAGCCCTGGACAGACGCAATGCGAACGGAGGTTGAATCCGCATTCGACATGCACGCGGTCGATATCTACGGCCTTTCTGAAATCATGGGCCCCGGCGTCGCGAGCGAGTGCGTCGAAACAAAAGATGGTCCCGTAATCTGGGAGGATCACTTCCTACCAGAGATCATTGACCCGGCCACAGGCGAAGTACTGCCCGACGGCGAAACCGGCGAGTTGGTGTTCACCACTTTGACCAAAGAAGGTTTGCCAATGATCCGCTACCGAACGCGCGATCTGACCTGTCTGTTGCCTGGAACGGCGCGCTCGATGCGCCGGATGGCAAAGATTACTGGCCGCAGCGACGACATGATGATCCTGAGGGGCGTGAATGTTTTCCCCAGCCAGATCGAAGAGCAGGTCATGGCGACGGGAGGTCTGGCCCCCTACTATCAGATTGAACTTTACAAATCCGGCCGCATGGACGCGATGCGGGTGTTTGTCGAAGCATCAGCAGACTCGCCCGACGAGATGTCAAAGACTGCCGCAGCCCGAATGCTGACTAAGCGCATCAAGGACGTTGTTGGCGTTTCAACGGAAATTGTTGTAGGTGATCCAGGCGACGTCGAACGCTCTCAGGGCAAGGCGAAGCGCGTCATCGACAACCGCGATAAGGAATAAGCCGTGGCCCGGACAATTGCCAAAGACCACGACCAGAAGCGGGAACAGATTCTCAAAAGAGCTGCGAAAATCTTTGCAGACCAGGGGTTCGACCGCGCCTCGATGACCTTGTTGGCAAAAGAGTGCGGGATCTCCAAGGCGAACATATACCATTATTACGACAGTAAGGATGCCATCTTGTATGACATCCTTGAGACCTATCTACGTGATTTACGTGACCGCATTTGCAACGTTGATTTCGAAGGGCTTGAGCCTGAAGAGAAACTTCGAAAGGCAGTCCGCGAAATCTTGTTCGCCTATCAAGGTGCTGATGACGAGCACCGGGTTCAGATCAGCGGTATGAACGCCCTCGCCGACGACCAGCAAAGGAAACTGCGCGAGTACCAGCGTGATATGGTCAACTTCATTAACAATATCCTAAAGGAGTTGTCTCCAGAGACATTGGGTGATGACAAGGCCAAGTTGCGCGGAGCCACAATGTCAGTCTTCGGCATGCTGAACTGGTATTACATGTGGAATACAGGAGCCGGAACCAAGGCGCGTGAAGACTACGCTGATCTGGTCAGCACACTGACGGTCCACGGCATTCGAAAGCTTTAGGCGGGAAGCACACTTTTTCGTTGAAAAGTTTATCATTGGTTTCCACGGTGAGGCCTCATTCAAGACGACTGCCAAATCGATTGATGCGACAATTGGATGCCGGCTTCTACACCAACGCGTTCAGGTCGTTGCCGATCTTCTGGCCAACGGCAGAATTGCACGAGAACAGATCGACCTAAATAAGCCCCCATTTCTCTGGCAAGCGCGATTGGCTTCGCTAAGGACCACCTGCACCCGGATCTCACACACATCACCGCGTCCCTCGATCTGCGCCGGAGCGGCGTCGAAGCCAAGGTCATCGCTGTAGACAAGGCGCCCCAACCCGATCCCCATCTCCGGTCCAAGCTACTCCGCGCCCCTGGCTTGGCCCGTGATGTAAATGTCAGGGTTCAAATGAAGGATACTGCGCGGCCGGAAAATCTCCCCGGCGCCCTCATCCGCAACCGGGCTCAGCTCGCCTTTCTATCAAGGAGACGCACGCCGCGATTCTCGACGACTCCTAGCCGCCCGAACTCACACTCAAACGTCTGGTCAGCGTGACCCATCCACTAGATTGGATCGCGCAGGAACGCATATTCGGCTTCTGAAACCCCCAGATTCCGCTCCCTGATACGGGATTCTCCCTTCTTGTTCCGTCGCACAATTCCCCGTTCCCACAAAAAAATTCCCTTTAAACTGTCAGGTAATAGTGAAATCTGGCCCAAAATCGACCCCGCCAATATGCGGCACTGAGACTGAGGCTTGAATCGTGCTCCGAGTGTACGGTTTGCTCCGTCTGAGATTGAAAACGCATGCGCCAACTCGCGAGAATTGCGGCACAATTCCGGATCAGTAAATACAACTGAAGTGAGACAAGTATGAGTGGCGGGGAGACAGGGATGCGAACAAGTCTCAGTTTGCCTCGGGAACCGCAAACCTATCCGGACCAAAGTTGACGCTATTCGCTAAGAGCGAGGGCGCGGGTCATCTTGAAGGTCTCTAGGCGGGCTATCGATCTTTTCTAGTTGAAGTGGTTGAATAAGGAGGAATGGACGGAGGCGAATTTCTACAAAGTTCGCATGCGCCTAAAACGCCGTATCGCGCGCCCGCGACAAAGGCGTTTTTTGCCCGGGCGCTGAAGCAGCGCCGAACCGGCCCCTGACCGTGACGGGTGGCAGGCGACAAGATTGAGAATCGTCGTGACTTGTGATAAGCTATTGGAACAGATCGGCGCATTTTAGCCGGTCTAATGAACATAATTTTATGTATATTTTTCAAATTATTATGGCCAAAACGGCCAATTCTTGCAAGGAGTTTTCCCGATGTCAGAAGACAAGCGTGTTCCCGCCTATTTGCGTATTCTAGTGGTAAACGCCAAAGACGAGGTTCAGCCGAATTCCAAGGTTGTGGTGCGAACCGGTGGTCAGGATGGTGAAGAGGTTAGTGTCCCTTTTGACAAGCCCACAGGTCACTATATCGCCCGCAAGCTGAAACCGGGGCCGGTGACGCTGACCGTTACGCAATCAGGTATGGAAAAACAGGTACGTGGCGCCCTTGTCGGCGACGGCGAAAACAACGAGATCTTTATTCTGGGGGAGGAAGGTGCGCGGACTTATTTTCGTGGCAAAGTCCGGGTACCGATCACCGCAGATCCGGACCTGATCGGTGTGGTACTTGATCGCAAGTTTCGCGATCAGGGTGGCGAAGCCGACGATATCGCCGCTGACCTTGGAATGGCCGTTGAGAAGATCCCTGACCTGGCCCGTCGGGCAGGGATGCGGCTGTTTCGGGTCGGGTCAGCAAACCGTGGTGAGGCCCTTGCCCAACTGACCCGCGCCGAGACTGTCGAACATGTCGGTATCGTGGTGCAAACCCGGGAAGGCGGGTTCAGCTTTCTGACCCGTGAAGTTGTGGTCAAGTTCACCGGCCCACGGATTGAAGAGGTTCGCAAGATCGCCCGCGAGTTTGGCTTGCGCGTCCAGCGCGGGCTTGTTTATGCCGATGGTGCCTTTGTACTTGAGTGGGACGGCAGCCCCGATGAGCTGCTGGATGTGATCGAAAAGCTTGCCGCGCGCGAGGATGTGGAATGGGCCGAGCCCAGCGTCGTGGTCTCGCCCGAGCTTGATGCGATCACCCCCGGCGACACCCTTTGGCCAGGGCTTTGGGACCGCCAACTGATCGGGTTGGAGGACGCATGGCAGAACCTTCAGGACGCAGGGCTGGATACCTTTGGCGACCCCGATATTCTGTTGGCTGTGTGGGATTCCGGCACGCAAACAGCAGGTGGAGTGCCCACCAACTCGGACTATGACGGGACCTTGTCGAACGGCCAGCCCAAAGTCCTGGCCAGTTTCGATTTTGAACTGATGGTGGCCAACAATGATGCGCCTTGGGACGATCACGGCTCAGGTGTTGCGGGCGTGTCAGTCGCGATGGCCAACAATCCGACTCCCTTCGGGGCCAGGGGCGTGGTTGGGTCAGCTCCGAATGTGCAGACCATGCTGGTTGCGGGTCGGTTGCCTTACGTCGATATCGAGGTGGCTGACCAGTATATCTGGATGGCCGGTTTCGATCCGCAAAGTCCGCTGGCGGGGTTTCCGGCCGCACCTCCGGCGAAGGGCGCGGATGTCATCACCTGCAGCCTGACACCAGGGGCCGGGTCAGTGCTTTCGGGCACCGCGCAGGCCGCGCTGGATTATGTCACAACCTTTGGGCGCGGCGGGAAGGGGACGCTTTGTTTCTTCTCGACCGGCAACCAAAACATGAACATCACTACCTGGCGGCCCTATGGGGCGTATGAAAAGTGCATCGCGATTGCGGCATCGTCGCTGGATGATGACGGCACTACCGAGATCCGGGGGCCCTATTCCGGCTGGGGTCCAATTGATTTTTGTACCCCCTCGCAGGATGCGCTGGGAACGATTCACAACCCCAATACCGGGTTCATGCCCTGGTCCTCGGCGCATCTGGGCGCGGGGAACCTACCAAGTCGGATTACGGCAACCACCACGCTGACGGCAGCGGCTAGTGCTGGCGCCACGACAATTACCGTTGCCAGTACCGCAGGTTTTGCCGTCAATGCGGTTATTCATCTTGGACCGTTTGGCGCGGTGGGAAGCGAACCGGCCCAGGTCACGGCGGTCAACGCAGGGACCAACACCCTGACTATTCAGGGCTGGGTCGGTGGCTTCTCTGGGTGGGGAGGCGGCCTGATGAATGATCACGCCTCAGGTGACGTTGTTGTGACTGGCCCGGCCAATCACAAGAACAACTTTGGCGGCACCTCTTCGGCGACGCCGCTGGCAGCCGGGATCGGCGCCCTTGTTTTGTCTGCAGATCCGAGACTGACCCATATCGAAGCGCGAGAAATCATGCGTGACACCGCGATCAAGCTTGATCCCACAAATACCGATCCCACCGGGCAATGGCTTGATATCAATGGCGACCCGTCGGTAACCTCTGGTCTGGCGCCGGTCAGAAGCGGCTGGTACGGCTATGGACGGCTTGATGCTGCGGCGGCTGTGCAGGGCGCTATCGACAACATGGCCAACCGAGACCTTGTCATCCGCGACAACCTGTCCGACAGCGGATCGGTCGCAACGATCGGCCAGTTCTGGAACAGTCCTGATATCTGGTGCCGGACCTCTGACCCAGACACTGATCCGGCGGCCTTCCCGGCCAGCTATGCCGTCGCCGGGCCGCATCAGGCGCCGATCCGCGGGCAACAGAACTGGATCTGTCTGCGCGTCGCCAACAATGGCACCACAGCCTCGCTTGATGCATGGGTCCGCATTTCAATCGCGCATTTCCCGGGATTGGAGTTCACCTATCCGACCAGTTGGCAACCGACCAACGGGCCAGGTGATCCCCTGCCCTCGCCTATGGTGCCCGGCACCTATTTCATTGGAGAGGCCAAGGTGACGGGAGTTTCCCCCGGGGCGGACCAAACCGTCGTTGTGCCCTGGCCTGCGGGGCTTGTTCCGCCGGCCACGGTCCCGACGGCGGGCGGCGATGTCAACTGGCACCCGTGCCTTCTGGCGGAAATTTCGCCCCATGATGGGCCGACACCAACTGGCAATCACGTCTGGGACGACAACAACCTGGCGCAGAAAAACATCTCGATCGTCGATGCAGATACCGCGCCGGGCGCTGATTTCCGCGCGATTGCTATTGTCGGCAATATCGAGAACCGGGCCAAGTGCGTCCATGTCGAGATCAACCGGGGCCGTCTGCCCCGACAGGTCCAGCTGTTCCTTGATCTCATGGATCCGGCGCTGACCCGCCAGGTGTTGCGGGGCGAGGATCAGGGCCCCGACACACCATTCCGGATTGAAATTGACCGGCTGGGCCGACTCCTGAGGATGTCTGAACTGTTTGAAAACAAAGTGCTGCGCGATCGCATCACCGGTCGTCTTCCGTCAGTGATCAACGACACTTTGACCGCCGTTCGCCCGCCTATGCGTCCGCCGTGGCGACGCGGTGTGCATGACGGGCGCGAGGTCATCCTGTTGTCGCCGCTGCATCGCATCAGGGTACCGATCTGCGCGGGCCCGGGGCGACTGGTGCCGATGATCATCGGGGGCATTCAGACCGGAGAAGCAGAGCCTGGCGAATATGAGATTGTCATGATCCAGCGTCAGGAGGATGGTTCGGTCAGTGGATCAGCAGCAACGCTCCTAAGGATCGACAAGCCAAAGGGCTGACACGAGCGGGCAAGCGGCGGTCAGGTCGATCGGCGCTTGCGGCGAAGTTGATCAAAGCGAAGGCCACTTGATTTTTCGCCGCGCCCTGTTTGCTTGCGCACACCAAACCTTGTGAAAACCGCACCACCATACAAGCGGGTCCGCTAGAAGCTTTGACTGACCTCGATCCCAGCGCGCGGGACTTCCTCTTCGTGGATATCGTAGGGATCGCCACTGCCAAGATTGTGACGCAGCAGGTCGCTGCGCGACCTGATGGGCTCCGGCGGGATCGGGTCATCGTCGATCAGGCGGGGTATCGCAGCGCGGCGCAGCTGGATTTCGCGGATGCTGCCCGGCACATGCACCGGGATAAACGGGATCCAGTTCTCGGGCACGCGAGTCATGACGTGGTAGCGCCAAGCGGCGTCGTTTTCCAAAGGATCGGTTGGCTCAGGAAACGGCACACAGGTCTCGATCCCCCAAACCATGTTGTCATCTCATCGCGGATCAGCTCTGCCGCCTCCAGCGGGCGCCCTTCGTGGATTTTCGGGGCCGAGGGGATCAAAAGGAGGCTGTTATCGGCGGGAATGTCGTTGGGGCCGCGTGTGGCAAGGTCGTACATCGACCAGCGCTGCCAATCCTGATCACCGCCCTTGCCTGCTGCCTCGATCCAGAGCCGTTCGCCAAAGACGTTTGTCACGTTTAGTCCAAGCAGCTTTGCAACAGATCCCGCAAGCATAGCCAGAGGCAACATGAACCAGTCGTTGGCGTAGACCAGCGCAAACTCCATCACCAGAAGGCTGTTGATCTCGGTCGTGTCGGGAGTTGCTATCAAACAAACTCGAAGCAGTCTCAGCTAGGCCAGTATAGCTGCCTTTTTTAACGCAGCAAGTTCATGCCACTCGGCGAGAGCGGCGGCGCGGGTCAGCTTGAAGGTGTCTCGACTGGCTAGCGATCTTCCCTGGTTGAAGTGATTGTAGACGAAGGAATGGACGGAGGCGAATTTCTGTAGACTTCGCATACTCCAGAAACGTTGCATGGCTCGTTCTCTTCCTCGGAACGGCAGGTGAGAGTTCTCAGCAGGGTTGTTGAGCCACTTGCCCGTCTGTTGTTTTTCCAGTGCACCCATTTCTCTGAGCACGGCTCTGTGTGAGGCGAAGCGATCCGTAACGAAGGTTTCCAGGTTAGCGTGCCGCTTCATCAATTTCCCAAGGAATTTCACTGCTGTAGCCTCGTTTCGGCCTTTGGCGACAACGGTTTCAAGCACATTGCCTTCTTGATCGACAGCCCACCAAAGATAATACCGATCGCCATTCACCTTCACGAAAACCTCGTCCACATGCCACTCCCATTTGGAGAACGCGCGCAGTTGCTGAACACGCTTTGGTCTGATCTCAGCAGCAAACATAGGGCCAAACCTGTTCCACCAATATCGAACAGTTTCGTGGCTCACGTCGATGCCTCGCGCATGCACCTGATCCTCGACATTCCCAAGCGAGAGCGGAAATCGGATGTACAGCATCACCGCAAGGCGGATTATCTCAGGGCTGGTTTTTAAGTACTTGAAAGAGGCAGGTCTGGTCATTCCCAAACGTTGCGCAACCGCGCTGCCCTGCTTAAGCACAGTTAATCTGACGAGACTCCACTTGGCGTTTTAGGTGCGTCGAATCCTGCTAAATGCCAGCTACGGCACGATGTTCTGGTTCACGCTAAACAGGTTGCCAGGATCATATTGCCGCTTGATCGAGAGAAGCCGGTCGTAGTTCGTACCATAGTTAGCCTTCACCCGATCTCCGTCATCATCGTCCATGAAGTTGATGTAGCCTCCCTGTTCGGAATGCGGCGCCAAGGCATCAGAATAATCACGTACCCATTTGATGTTCTTTTCGTCATCCGCAGGATCATTCGAAGCAGCCAACATCACCATCGAGAAGTTTGCATCGCGATGCCCGAAAGCGGTCGCATCGGGTGCGACTCGCTTGCACGCGCCATCAATCGGATAAAGGTGCATCGAGGCGCTGACACCCGGGGCGTTCGGTCCGTGTCTTACATGCTCAGCAATAGCCGCGTCGGTCAATTCTTTGACGTAGTTGCCCTTCCAATATTGGCGGATCCCTTTTGGGAAGAGACCGTCAAATGCCGCATTAATTGCCGGGAACGGTACCGGGCCAACATGTTCTGCCTTGACTTCTGCAACGTCGTGGAAGGGCTTGAACATCTTTTCACCCTCTGCAGGGTCACCCGCCCAACAAGCTACAAGTGCGACAAACATATCTCCGTGTCGGTCCTCAGGAATAAACGGGAGCGGGGGAGCAACTTGGAACGCCGGAAATCCACCCATCTGTTCCGGCGCGTCTTTGATGTACTCGCGGAAGAACTTCAGGATGTTTTCGGTCTCGGACACTTCATAGAACATTGGCCCCCAATAGACCGTGTCGACCGGGTGCAGCCGATATTCAAACGAGGTGCATACGCCGAAATTCCCGCCGCCGCCTCGGATCGCCCAGAACAGATCGGCATTTTCTTCGTCGCTCGCGATCACCAATTTGCCATCGGCCGTCACGACATCCACCGAAATCAGATTGTCGGCCGAAAGACCGAAGCCGCGGGTTAGATAGCCCACACCGCCACCAAGGGTCAGACCGGCTATACCCGTTGTCGAGATAATCCCACCGGGAGTGGCAAGTCCGAACGCGTGTGTAGCGGCATTGATGTCGCCCCAGGTCACGCCCGCCTCAGCCCGTGCCGTGCGTTTCACAGGGTCCACCCTTACTCCACGCATCCCAGAGAAATCGATGACCACACCATCATCTACGGTACCGAAACCCGGCCCGCTATGCCCGCCACCTCTGATGGCTAGCTTTAGATCGTTGTCGCTCGCATATCTTACCGCCATCATAACGTCGCCAGCATTCGCCACACGAACAATCACTGCAGGACGCTTGTCGATCATGCCATTATGAACGCTGCGGGCGTCTTCATAGCCATCGTCTTCCGGCGTGAAGACGGCGCCATGAACAAGATCGCGAAGCTCACTTGGTGATTTAGCAGTCATGTCTTCCCCCCCCTTTATGATACCAGAAGAATACCACAAATGGGCCAAACCAGCTAATTTCCGTTGATGAGGGACATTCGATTGCCGGCCAAGGCACAGCCTTCGCGGTGGGAAAAGTCGCCGACCAAACCAAGTGCCCATTCTATGCTCGAAGCGGACCTTCGTTGCAGTAGATCCGAACAAGCACTCTGCGGACGGAGCAGACATTCAAAGCAGAGGCCCATGCCACCAACAGCTCATAGGTTTTGGATGGTGCTGTCAGACGAATTCGAGCCAGTCTTTGTTTGCCGCGGAAACCGCGAACCTATCCGGAACAAAGTTGAGCCACTCGCCAAGAGAAGCGGCGCAGGTCAGCTTGAAGGTGTCTCGACTGGCTAGCGATCTTTCCTGGTTGAAGTGGTTGTAGACGGACTAGTGGACGGCGGTGAATATCTACAAACTTCGCATGCGCCTGAAACGCTGCATCGCGCGTTCGCGTCGTCGGAAAGGTAGGTGCGAGTTCTCGACGCGGTTGTCGAGCCACCTACGCGTCCTTTGTTTTTCGGTAGCGCCAAGCTCTCTGAGAGCGGCCCGATACGATGCGAAGCGATCCGTGACGACGGCTTCCGCCTTACCGTGCCGCTTCATTAATTTCTTGAGGAATTTCAGTGCTGCAGCTTTGTTTCGGCGTTTGGTGACAACGGCTTCCAGCACCTCGCCTTCGTGATCAACGGCTCGCCAGAGGTTGTGTCTCTAGCCATTCGCCTTCACGAAAACCTCGTCCACGTGCCACTTCCATTTGCAATATGCTCTCAATTGCTGAACTCGCTTCCGACTGATCTCAGCAGCAAAAAACGGACCAAACATTTTCCACCAATAGCGGACGGTTTCATGGCTGACATCGATCCCGCGCTCATGCAGAAGATCTTCGACATTCCACAACGAAAGTGGAAATCTGATGTACAGCATTACCGCAAGGCGGATGACCTCGGGACTGGTTTTGAAGTACTTGAAGGAGGCATGATTAGTCTTGGGCAAAAGCTACGCAAAACCCCTAACCGCCGCAAGGCAAGTCCTTCTGACAAGACCCCAGAAGATGCGGCAGGCGCGCTGGTAAACCCCTAAATTGCCTCCATCGGGTTAAGTGACGAGGCCGAGATACCATCTCATCTAGAGCTCACGAGATCAACCTGTATTTGGACCCGGTCGGGATGTGTGTCGTAAGCCTTGATTTGGTCGCGCTTCCTTATGTTGCGCCGGATATTCTCGAAAGTCCGCGGCCTGACGATCCGCATACTCTGCCTGATGATCAGCCCCAGCCTGATCCGCTAGACGACATCCTAGAAACGAACATGCCGCAGTACGATGATGACGGCACGCAAAGCGGCTAGAAAACCACCCGCGCCCTTACCTTTTGGCTGGCACGCGTGGTCCACACGCCACCCGAAAGTTATTGATCAGAAAAAATGCCCGTTGGATCCAAACGGGCACATTTTCAGTTCGTTTGGGCCCTTATGCGATTGTGTCGTACGCGCTTGGGGCGAAAATGAAGTCGGTTTCATCCAGATCCAGGTTGAAGGCCTGCACGTAGATGCTCTGTTCTTCTCCAAGGTGAATTGTAGCACCGAACAGGGATGTTTCGATCATATCGGATAGCTCGTCGAAGCCCGAGATCCCGGCACCGGACAGATCGATTGTGTCCTGTCCTTGCTGGAACCTTAGAATTTTGTCATGCCCATCGCCTGCGTTGAAGATGAACGTGTCTGCACCAAGACCGCCAGCCAACAGGTCATCGTCGGCCCCGCCGGTGATCATGTCATCGCCCCTGCCACCGCTTAGGTAGTCGGCCCCTTCGTCGCCGTAGAGGCTGTCATCGCCGCGCCCACCAAATACCTTGTCTTTCCCAAGACCCCCAAAACCGACATCGTCACCGCGGCCCAGCAGGATCTTGTCATTTCCGCCATTTCCGTCGACGAAATCATTGTCACGTCCGGTCCGAACGAAGTCTGACTGATCGCCTTTGATCACGAAATCAACGTCATTTGAACCGTCGGATTGCAGCAAATCTGCCGGTAGAAGAACGCCGTCCAGCACATGTGCAACGCCATTGCTGGCCGGTACGTCCGTTGCGATCAGATTCGGATCCGCGATGTCGGGATCCGCATCCACCAGCGTCGTGCCATCGACGCCAAGCGTGGCGCCATCCAGCAAGGTCTGGATCGAGGTTGCGTTCAGCACCTCATCTGAGCCCAATTCGCCGGGGGCTACGTGGTATTGCAGAACACTCTGCAAGAGTCCGATTGGATCGCCTCCATTCAGAAGTGCAAGAGCTTCTACCAGGTAGTCGAACGCGCCTGCTTCATCCCCTCCCTCAAAGCCCAAGGCCTGACTTAGCGCGACGAAGGCGGCATCGTTCGGAGCGAAAACGGTGAGGCTGGCATCAGGATCGTCAAGGGCTTCGACCAGGCCTGCAGCCTGAACCGCATTGAACAGGATGTCAAAATCTGTCGCATCGTCGTCGAAGACCCCCCCGCTTGCCGCGACGATTCCCGCAAGGGTCGGATCGGTGGGCTCGACAGGCTCATTGCCGGGAATGTCGATGGGCAGCAGGACGTGGTCGATGACCTGAATCGTGCCGTTGGAGGCCGCGATGTCCGGTGCAACGATGTTGGGGTTGTCGATATCGGGTTCATTGTCGACCAGCTCAGTGCCCTCCGAGCCGAAAGTCGCACCATCCAGCAGGGTCGTGACCTGATCCGCAGCATCGACCTCGGCCGCCGTTTTGGCACCGGGAGAGACGTGGTAGGACAGGATGTTCTGCAACAGCGGGATCGGGTCTCCGTCCGGGGCAAGATCGGTCAGCGCGCCGGCGATGAAGCCGAAGACAGCGCCTTCGTCGGCTGTGTCTCCGTCAAAGCCCAGATCGACCGCCAGCTGCGTGAAGGCCGCATCGGTCGGAGCAAAGACGGTGATGTCGTCGGCATCCCGCACGAGGCCGTCCAGACCGGCCGTCTGCAGCGCCATCACAAGAATGTTGAAGTCATCCGAACCGGCCGCGATGTCCACGATGTTGGGCTCATTGCCCGGGATGTCGATGGGCAGCAGGACGCGGTCGATGACCTGAATGGTGCCGTTGGAGGCCGCGATGTCCGGTCCAACGATGTTGGGGTTGTCGATATCGGGCTCGTTATCGACCAGCTCAGTGCCCTCCGAGCCGAAGGTCGCACCGTCCAGCAGGGTCGTGACCTGATCCGCCGCATCGACCTCGGCCGCCGTTTTAGCACCGGGAGAGACGTGGTAGGACAGGATGTTCTGCAACAGCGGGATCGGGTCTCCGTCCGGGGCAAGATCGGTCAGCGCGCCGGCGATGAAGCCGAAGACAGCGCCTTCGTCGGTTGCGTCTCCGTCAAAGCCCAGATCGACCGCCAGCTGCGTGAAGGCCGCATCGGTCGGAGCAAAGACGGTGATGTCGTCGGCGTCCCGCACGAGGTCGTCCAAACCGGCCGTTTGCAGGGCCATCACAAGGATGTTGAAGTCATCCGACCCGGCCGCAATGTCCACGATGTTGGGCTCATTGCCCGGGATGTCGATGGGCAGCAGGACGCGGTCGATGACCTGAATCGTGCCGTTGGAGGCGGAGATGTCCGGTCCAACGATGTTGGGGTTGTCGATATCGGGCTCGTTATCGACCAGCTCAGTGCCCTCCGAGCCGAAAGTCGCACCATCCAGCAGGGTCGTGACCTGATCCGCAGCATCGACCTCGGCCGCCGTTTTGGCACCGGGAGAGACGTGGTAGGACAGGATGTTCTGCAACAGCGGGATCGGGTCTCCGTCTGGGGCAAGATCGGTCAGCGCGCCGGCGATGAAGCCGAAGACAGCGCCTTCGTCGGCTGTGTCTCCGTCAAAGCCCAGATCGACCGCCAGCTGCGTGAAGGCCGCATCGGTCGGAGCAAAGACGGTGATGTCGTCGGCATCCCGCACGAGGCCATCCAGACCGGCCGTCTGCAGCGCCATCACCAGGATGTTGAAGTCATCCGACCCGGCCGCGATGTCAACAATGTTGGGCGGAATATCGCCTGCGCCAAGATCGTCATACGCCAAACCGGCCCCTTTGACGTTCGACGCGCTGACAACTGTCAAAGACGTGCCTGCAGGAGGAACGTTGCCAAGAAAGGTGAAATTGTCAGGCAAAAAACCGGGTTGTTCGACTTCCACCAGCTTGTAAATCTGACCATCGTCGCCCGAAAGCTCCCACACGTTCTCGGCGTAGATCCGGCCGTTGTAGCCGACGGTCTCGTCGCTATCGGCCCTGGTCAGCGTTGCGGTTTGCCCAGACAAGTCATCCCCGAATTCATTGAACCTCGCATCGCCTGAAAGGTTCTCGTCATTGTCCGAGACCGAAACTTCCACCGTCGGGCTGAGTGGCAACGTGAATTCCGCGTTCAGTTCGATGCGTCCTGACCCAAAAAGGTCTGCATTCTCAAAAGCGGTAAATTTGTAAGTCGCCATCACGTGTTCCTCCGGGTGTGTCCAAATTGCGTGTGTAATTTTCACACAGTTGACGGACGAAATGTCGCGATGCTGAAAAATGACAAGGGGAGGCGTGGAATTTTTTCACACGAAGCCATAGTGTTTCATCATGAGCGGCAAGCATTCTCTTACCAAGTCGGTTCTGTTCGAACATGCGATCAAGGCGCTATTGCGCCCTTTGACGCGTGCGCTGATTGCGCAGGGGATGACCGCGCCACAGCTCTACCGCTTTGTAAAACAAAGCTATGTGGACACTGCCTTAGAAGAGCTGGGCCTTGAGGCAACGGACAGTCGGGTCAGCGTGATGACAGGTGTTCATCGTCGCGACGTCAAGGCGATGCGGGCCCATGATACGTCCGACATCAAACCGGTTCAGCGGCGCGTTTCTACACTGGCGACTGTTGTTGGACGCTGGATGACTGATCCGAAACTCACGGATGAATCGGGCCTTCCAAGGCCGATGACTCGGGCCGAGTTTGATCAGCTGGCCGCCCAAACCAACCGCGACATTCGCCCCAGAACTATCCTAGACGAACTTCAGCGTCAGGGTCTTGTAACCGATGACGACGCTTTCCTTACGCTTAATCCCAAGGCCGTTTTCGGCCCCGAAGATCTGGATCAGAAGCTCGATTTTTTTGCCCGTAACCTTGGTGATCATATGGAGGCCGCGGTCGATAACCTTTTGGCTGAGACCCCGCCTCATTTCGAAAGGGCCGCATTCTTCAACTGCCTTGCAGAAACATCATTGGACGCGCTCGAGGCTGAGGCCCGCAAGACCGGTGCAGAGGCGCTGCGCAAAGTGGCGCAAGAGGCCGCCTCATATCAACAGGTCGACCACGAAAGAAAGTCGGCCACACACCGTTTTCGATTTGGTATCTATTTTTATCGAGAAGACGAAGAAGAGTGAGTTTACTACGATGACCAGTTGTCGCCCCAATCGCAGAACATTCATGTCTTCCGGGTTGTGCGCAACTCTATTGCCGGGCGCGGGGTGGGCGCAGTCGACAAAACGCGATGTCGAAGGTGGTCTTGGGGGCACTGGGATTGTTGGTGTTCTGGTAGATTTTGGCAGTTTGATCCTAGCCGGTCAGACCGTTCAAACAGACGAACAGACCCGCGTCGAGACGCGATTTGGACCTTTGCCCGTTGATCAGTTACGTGCGGGGGACAGCCTGACAGTTGAGGCCGAGCGTTTTGCCTCGGGCAAGGTGATCGCGCGGCGAGTCGAGCTGACTTACCCGCTTGTCGGGGCGGTGACCGCGTTTGACCCCAGCGAGGGCACGCTAGCAGTCAATGGTGTCGCTGTTTTCGTAGAAACGCGGATCACGGGGTTTGGCATTGGAGACCGAGTGGCTGTTTCTGGTTTGTGGCGCGGGGATACAGTTGTTGCCAGTCGCATTTCCAAGGCTCCGGGCCTTTTGGATTTGGTGGCAGGAACGGTTGGTCGCGGCTATGTCTCGGGTGTGCAGCTTTCCAGCGGAGCAACGACCTTGGGGCAAAGCGGGCGATTTGCGACGGTTCTCGGGCACTTTAATCCGGCGAAGGGCACGATGGACGCGCAGAAAATTGAATTTGACCGCTTTACCGGCGCTGCGGGGCCGCTCAAATCACTATCCGTCGAAGGCTGGTTGGAACCAACCAGTGCGGCTCCCGGTTTTCGGATCGCCGGATTGGGGCACAGTTTTGCAAGAAACCTGAACCTTGCGCCGTTTCAAGACCAGCGGGTTTTGTTCAGTGGTCCCTATACGGGCCGTTTCGCAGCAAATTCGGCGTTGGTACTTCCGGACAACCCCGGCGCGCGGAGGCGGCTGCTTTTAGAAACAAGCCTGTGAATTAGACTGGGCGTCTGACACTGCCTGCTTCTCTGACTTCGACATCGGTGCGGTGCTGTCAGACGAATTCGAACCAGTCTCAGTTTGCCGTGGAAACCGCGAACCTATCCGGAACAAAGTTGACGCCACTCGCTAAGAGCGGCGGTGCGGGTCAGCTTGAAGGTGTCTCGACTGGTGAGAGATCTTTCCTGGTTGAAGTGGTTGTAGACGGAGGAATGGACGGAGGCGAATTTCTGTAAACTTCGCATGCGCCTGAAACGCTGCATCGCGCGTTCGCGTCTTCGGAACGGCAGGTGCGAATTCTCAACGCGGTTGTTGAGCCACCTGCCCGTCTGCTGTTTTTCGAGCGCGCCCATTTCTCTGAGCGCAGCCTTGTAGGAAGCGAAGCGATCTGTGACGATCTCATCGGCGCAACCGTGCCGGCTCATCAATTTCTTGAGGAATTTCAATGCCGCCCGCTTGTTTCGGCGTTTGGTGACTACGGCTTCCAGCACCTCACCTTCGTGATCAACGGCCCGCCAAAGATAATGCCGCTTGCCATTCACCTTCACGAAAACCTCGTCCACGTGCCACTTCCATTTCGAAAATGCGCGCAGTTTCTGAACACGCTTCCGCCTGATCTCAGCAGCAAACATCGGGCCAAACCTGTTCCACCAATATCGGACAGTTTCGTGGCTCACGTCGATGCCTCGCTCATGCAGCAGATCTTCGACATTCCGAAGCGAGAGCGGGAAACGAATGTACAGCATCACCGCCAAGCGGATGATCTCGGGACTGGTTTTAAAGTATTTGAATGAGGCAGGTCTGATCATGGAAAAAAGCTACGCAACCACCCTGCCCCGCTCAAGCAAAGTTCTTCTGACAAGACCGAGAAGACTACGGTGCACTTAATTTCGGCGCCTTGATCCATGACAAACAAATTCGAATTTTGAAATGTCTGATTTGGGCTCAGAGCGGTCGTTCGCTGCGTTCCGTCTGAATGACCGCTCTGCGGACGAAACTGCCCTTCGCCGCACCTGCAACCTGGTCAGATCCGAATTTCGGGAAGGCGCAGAAAGCAGACTTTGCAAAGTCCGGTTGACCACATTGTCCACCAAAGGCGACAGTTCTGCTTCGCGACTGGGCTATACATAGCCCTCAAAGCGTATTGTTTGCGGGACTTCAGTTGCACCGTTTTCCTGAGCGAGTAGGGCGCGTGCTGACGAAAAGGTAGCAAGCGCAAAAAGAACAAGAAGGGCCTTTATCATCGTAGCACCTCGGATCCGGGTTTTGAACTTGGGCCGGGGTTCACAAATGATCGCCCCGGCCAGCGTCAGGGCAAACGAGGTAGTTCTTGCCCTGAAACATCGTACTTTCGTCTAGTTGAGAAGATCACCGACGATGCCGACGGCATCGACAACAGTAGACAGATCATTCGTAACTTCGAGGACTTCGCCATCGACCTGAATGTAGCGGTTTCCTTTGCCGGGCTCCCCCAGCTTCCATTTGGAAAGGTCCCCAATATCCTCGAACTCCAGGTCAGATGGGAGCTTGGCACCGCGCGTGTAGCGCTTGATCTGTCCAGGTGGTACAGCTTTTGGGCCTTTGCCGGGTTTGTCTTCTATCTGAATGCTGACATCACCGTTCTTGCCCCCCTTGTTCGGCTTTTTACCCTTGTTGTCTTTGGCATGGGCATCGCTGCCTCCAAGGATGAAAAACACAACTGCTAAGGCTGCAAGAATTCCGTATGCAATCTTCATAGATTGTTCCTTTGCTTCCCAACTTCATTCGACCGGCGTTGAAAATTCCGGCACGCGCTTGATCTCTCTTAGTTGCCCTTTGGCACACCCCTTAGTGACTGCCTTCACCCCGCATTAGAAAACGATCCGGGTTCTTAGACCGAACAGGGTAATCCGGTCCTGATCGGGATTTAGAAGCGGGTCGGAAATGAATTGTACCGATGGCGTGATCTGCAGTCCGGGTGAGATTGAAAAGCGGTAGAAAGCTTCAAGCGTGAACTGATCGCCATCTATGCCTCTTGCTTCGGCCCAGTTTAGGCCCAGACCGGCCAAATCGGTGTTGCGACCATAGTAACCGAGACCGGCAGAAATCGACCGTTCATAAAGCGCTGCGGTTCCCTTCGAGGCCCCTGCACGGAAGAACGGCATCCATTTATTGTCAACAAACCATGCGGCGGAAAACGCTGCGCCGTAATCTTCTGCTCGACTGCCATCGTCAGCCGCATCCGCATGCCAGAGGGTCAGATGGATATTGTCGAAGTAGATGCGATCAAAGCCGGACGTGTACCCAAGTTCGAGCGACTTGAAGAGATTGCCGTCGCTAAACACATCAAAGTTTGGATCGGACGGGTCGGCGTTTGCGTCTGATACGCTGGCAACGGCGTAGAGGTTCTCGCTCAGCTTTACCCCACCGGCAATACCAAGGCCTTGGTTGGGCGTGTTGATTGTCGGGTTGGTATTGAAAGACAGGTTTTGAAAACCACTGTAGGGGCTTACCAACCCGTAGATATCCACAAAGTCCGTTACATCAATCTGGCCGACTTGCAGCGCCCACGACCCATTCTCAGCCCTTTGGGTCCAGAACAAATTGGTCAGAAGCAAACCGTTGTCATTGAAGGCTGTTCCCGTGATTGAAAGGGCTCCGCCATCCAGCCCGAGAAATTGCGGAGCAACGTCAGTATAACTGTGCCTGTCTTCGATCTTGAATGTCAGAGACCCCCGTTCAGTTGCCTGCCAACTGCCGTAGAACCGCGCAATTCCGCTGGCTGCTTCGCCGGTTCCCAGATCAGCATCCGTGGTTTGGCCCAATGCCAGGTAGTCAATGTTGAACCGAAAACCACCCTCAGCCAGTCGGTCTTTCCACTGAAACCAACCCGGTGCGATGTTGCGTGGAAAATCGGAACGATATTGCGGATCGGTGAGCCCGTCTCCGGGCGCAAGATCGGCTTCGACTGAAGATGGCCCGGATAGTCCCTGAGCCGACGCTGCGCCAGCAAATGCAATGCTCAATGCGGCAACCAGAAGTCTTATCATTTTGACGCCTGTGCCCCACCGGTCTTGCGATTTCCTGCCGCGCGGATGAGATCAGCAGCACGCTGCTTCCATTCCAACCTGTCTGCCTCGGTTTCCAGAGTTTCGACACGTTCCGCCTCTAGCTGGAAAGTCGCATTCATAGGCATGAGGCCATCCACAACCATCATATTATGAACGGAAGGATCGATAGTCAGCGTGCCTGTCAGCCGAACGGGTTCGTGGAAATAGCTAGGCGCCCAGTCCCCGTTCAACCGCACACGGATCATCTGGTTAGGCGGAGGTGGAGGCATGTGGCTGCACATCCCTCTTTCTGGCACCAAATACGCCACAGGCCGGCCGTCCGGATCGCTTGGAGCAGGAATGGCAAAGCCCGCGAGTGTGATTGTTCTGCCGTCGAATTGCGGGTTTCCGCTCGTTCCAGCCTTTCTTCGACGTTCAGTCACAACCTCGCGCTGATCGAGTAACCAGTCGACGTCAATTCCGTCTGACACCAAGGCGTCTTCGGTCTCTGCTAAAAGCAATTGCCATTTCTGCCGTTCTTCGGCGCTGCCAACCTCCTGCTGCAACCTGCCGCGTATACGCACAACGAAAAGAACATCGTCGAACTGTTCGGGGCTGAGTTCACGATAGGGGTCATCAAAGACCTGCGCAGACGGATCTGGCAGATCTGCCCAGTCCAACGCGGTTCCAGGCGTCGCCGCAGCATCATAACCGCACAAAACCAACCCTGCGAATACTGCGGAGCAAAACCAATTTCGCATGAATGCTCTCCGGCTGCTTTATCTGGTCAATCCAGTGTGTTTTTGTAGATCACACCGTCCTTCATGATCAGGCGGATTGTTTCCGGGCTGTCCGGCCTCGGGTCCGCACCGAACCACTGATCGCCTGTTCCAACGACAGAGAAGTCTTCGAGGGGGTTGCCGTCTATCAGCAGGATGTCGGCATAGGCGCCTTCTTCGATCACACCCAGTTTGCCTTCCGGATAGGGGTTCATGAAATCACCGCTAAGTGCCGCGATCTCGCCACCTACCGAAGTTAGGGTTACCATCGACGCATAGGGGCCGAAGAAATGGTTATTCAGATGTTTCTCGTAGGCGATCTGGATGTTGCACGCTTCGACCGAGCCGACGCAATCGGTTTGGAAACCGCGCGGCGCCGGGCATTCCTTCATACTTGGAATGTAGGCTTCGAAGGTCGCCGAGGCCGATTTGGCCTTCCTCAAACTGTTGGGGTTGTTTTTCACGGAAGGAACATCAAGTAGGCCTGGATCAAATGCTGTGATGTTCGTCGTGATGTACGCTCCTTTTTCTTTCATCAAAGCAGAAATCTCGCAGTCAAAGTGAAATCCGTGTTCAATGGTTCTGACCCCTGCATTCAGGGCATTGATGATCGCTTCTTTGCGGTAGGAATGTGCCATGACATAGGTGCCGTACTCGTTGGCAACCTGAACAGCGGCCTCGATCTCTTCTTTCGAACCGGCGAGCAACTGCCATGGATCGAATGCCGAAATCACCCCACCTGATTGCATGAACTTCAATTGCGTGGCACCCATGCGCAGGTTGTTGCGGCCATACATGTAAATTTCGTCAACACCGTTGACCTGTTGGGCCATATTCAGAGTCCCAAAGTTGGTCACCCCACCCGGCGGAGATGTGAAGGATGCGAAATCGGCGTGACCACCACGTGTTCCGAGAAATGCCCCGGAAGGATAAAAGCGGGGGCCGACGATCTGGCCGGCGTCAATTGCGCGCCGCAGCCCGCCGCCAGCGCCCCCGGCATCGCGAACGGTCGTGAAGCCCTGCATCAGGTACATTTCGGCCATCCGGGTCCCGTGGATGGCGAAATCCTCCCAGGTCGAGTTGGTTTCCATCTCGGCAATCGATGGCCCCATGAGCATCAGGTGCGCGTGATTCTCTATAAAGCCCGGTGTCAGAGTGCGCCCACCGCCGTCGATAACCGTCGCGCTCGGCGCATCAATGGCATCGGTTGAGACGGACTTGATCAGATTGCCCTCGACCAGAACACTGGCATTTTCAATGCGTTGCTCATTCACACCGTCGAAGACATGCACGTTGGTAAACAGCGTTTGGGGTTCTTCTTGATCCTGAGCCTGCGCGGTCGCCGAAAAAGAAAGAACTGCCGCGACAATTGCCGTCGAGCAAAGAGACATTCGTAAGCCGGACATAAGTACTCCCTTCATATTCATGTTTTGCCAACTATAGTCTGGAATTCATTGGCTCGGTTGCCCCTTTTGAATTAGGATGTACGAATGTGACTGCAAAAATGGCCACTTCTTAAAGCTAATCCAACAAGGGTTATGAGCTTGCCTTTCAACTCCACCTCCCGAGAGCATAGCGAGGGCTTTGTTCGCCTCTCTTTAGCCGCTCCCTTTCTGCAATATCTCACCGAACGTAAGATCAATCCGCAACCAGCATTGGATCAGGTCGGCTTGAAAGCTGAACTGATGACTAACCTATCCGTGTACGTTCACTCCGAGTTGGTTTACGGCTTGGTAAATGCTTTCTCAGAAGTATCAGGGGATCGATACCTAGGACTGAATGTAGGGGAAGCGTTTGACCTACAAGGATGGCCGCCCTTCGCTCAAGCCTTGCAATCTACAAAAACGCTGTTCGAGTTTTTTACCCGCTTTGTTGAGCTCGTGCCGCAGGAGTCCAATTCTGTGCGGCACAGCCTTGTCATTGAAGCAGACAAAGCGACTTATCGTATCGAGAGGCAACAGGAACCAACCGTCCCACCCATTCAGGTGACCGGTTTTGGTGCCGCAATCTATGTACGCCTATTGCAGACCGTCGTCGGAGATTCCTGGGACTCTTCCCGTGTGCGATGGGAAAGCAGATACATCAATGGGCTGCCTATCGACTACAAAGGGATCGAGGTTGGCCTTGGGACTGATCCCGGAATGCAAATTAGTTTTCCTGTGGAATGGTTGTTTTTGCACCACGTCTCTGAGGGTTCTGCCAAGCCCATAGCATCACTTCGACAAGATGAAGAAGTAACCGTGGTGGCAGCTTTGCGATCTGTCTTACGCGACAAACTGGATGAAACCGATTTGGGACCAGAGATGGTGGCTGGAATGCTGGGAATACAACCGGAACGGTTTCTGAAAGCGCTTCAAAAACAAGGCACAACGCTACCGCGCGAAATCAAACGGCTGCGTATCGATGTCGCCAAGGAGCACCTCAAACAAAACCAGATGACAATTGCAGAGATCGGACTGATGCTCGGCTATTCTGACAAGTCCCATTTCACTCGCTTTTTCCGAGGTCAGACCGGAATGACACCGACCAAGTTCCGAAGCAAGTAAATGTGGTCGAGCCAAATGAACGCTTCGAAGATTAGGTCCTCGTGGGATCAGTTCGGAGAAGTTGTAGTGCGACGTTGAACAGGTTAGTCGACGACATGAATGGTTGGTTGCCACCGCCGATACAACCTCTGCAACTGGCCGTTTCGTTGTGTATTTCGGAGTTAGCAAAGCTTGGTTGCGAAGGTCCGCTTCGGGCTGCAACCTGCCGGATGCGCCTGCAGCAGATCATCTGGTGGGCAATGACCGGTAGGGGCTCGAGGCAGACGTTCGCTCACCTACGCTCAATGACTGCATTGCGGACTTTCCCGCCGTTCGCCTTGCGCCCCTATACGGCCGCTATCTGCGCATTGCGGTCGTTGGTCGAGCACCGCACTTCGCAAGCGCAGCACGATCTCAGACCCTCGTGAACGGCCCAATCCTGACGTTCAGTACAGTGTCGCGATGCTGTGGTCGCAGCCCGCTTTCCAGACATTCGCTGCGCCCGCGAGTTAACTGACCTGCTCGAACTTACCCACTGCGGACAAAGCAGTCGCTACATTTATGGTCGGTCAAGGGTTTTTTGGGCTTAAGCTGTACCGTCGGAAATTAATCGGCTTTGGGCTACAACGCGCTCAGAGCGGTCGTTCGCTGCGTTCCGTCTGAATGACCGCTCTGCGGACGAAGCTGCCGATTATGATCACTTAATTGATGTCCGCTTTTGGGATCAGTGATCTTGATCACACAGGTCGTGGTCTGCAAGCGAAGCCAAGACATAACAGTCTTCTACTACGCCACGACCGTCGCATCCTTGAGCAATACGCTTCAGTTCATTCTCCAGCGCCTTTAGCCTTTTGATCTTCGCTCGCACTTCGGACAACTGACCTTCGGCAATCTTGGTGGCGGCTTCGCATGACCGGTCCGGATGATTTTGCAACTCGATCAGCGAAGAAATCGCTTCTATGGAGAAGCCAAGATCACGCGCATGACGGATGAAGCTCAGGCGTTCCAGACCCTCATTTGTGTAACGCCTCTGGTTGCCAGCTGTACGTTCCGGCTCTGCCAGCAGCCCCATTTCTTCGTAGTAGCGGATGGTCGGAACTTTGACTTTCGTGCGCTTTGAAAGCTCTCCGATGGAAAACATGAAAATACCTCTTGAACCTCTAGTCACTAGAGGCACTACACTATGATCAAGACAGATTCAAAAAGGCTTTCCAATGTCAGGATGTTGTGGGCATGACGCCAAGTTCGATGGCGTGTCAGATGATTACAAAAGGCGGCTATGGATCGTCATTGCGTTGAACGCGACGATGTTCGTAGTCGAGATGACCGCTGGTCACTACGCAAAGTCACAGGCGCTTCAGGCTGATGCTCTCGACTTCCTCGGCGACGCACTGACCTATGGTATCTCGCTCGCTGTGATCGGTGCCTCAGTTCGCGCCCGCACCAATGCAGCTTTGGCCAAAGGGGTGAGCTTGCTTTTGATGGGCCTTTGGGTATTCGGATCGACCGTATACCGCGTCTTCTATGTCGGCGTCCCTGAAGCTGAGATCATGGGCATAATCGGAGCTCTTGCACTGGCTACAAACCTTGCCAGTGTGTTGTTGCTTGTCAGCTACAAAGACGGCGATGCCAATGTCCGCTCTGTCTGGCTCTGTTCGCGGAACGATGCCATCGGCAATGTGGCCGTTATGTTTGCGGCCTTGGGCGTCTGGGGAACGGCAAGCGGTTGGCCAGATCTGATTGTCGCAGCGATCATGGCAACGCTGTTTCTTTCTTCTGCTTTCCAGATCGTGCGCCAAGCGCTCGCCGAGCGCCGGGAAGTTGGAGAACATCAGCATGCTTACCGGGGATGAAGACAACCTATCACGGGTGCTGTCAGACGAATTCGAACCAGTCTCAGTTTGCCGCGGAAACCGCGAACCTATCCGGAACAAAGCTGACGCCACTCGCTAAGAGCGGCGGCGCGGGTCAGCTTGAAGGTGTCTCGACTGGCTAGCGATCTTTCCTGGTTGAAGTGATTGTAGACGGAGGAATGGACGGAGGCGAATTTCTGTAGACTTCGCATGCGCCTGAAACGCTGCATCGCGCGTTCGCGTCGTCGAAACGGCAGGTGTGAATTCTCGGCGCGGTTGTTGAGCCACCTGCCCGTCTGTTGTTTTTCGAACGCGCCTATTTCTCTGAGCGCAGCCTTGTAGGAAGCGAAGCGATCTGTGACGACCTCCTTGGCGCAACCGTGCCGTTTCATCAATTTCTTGAGAAATTTCAGTGCTGCAGCTTTGTTTCGGTGTTTAGTGACGACGGCTTCCAGTACCTCGCCTTCGTGATCGACGGCCCGCCAGAGGTAGTGTCTCTTGCCATTCACCTTCACGAAAACCTCGTCCACGTGCCACTTCCATTTGGAGAACGCGCGCAACTGCTGAACACGCTTCCGTCTGATCTCAGCTGCAAACATTGGACCAAACCTGTTCCACCAATATCGGACGGTTTCGTGGCTCACGTCGATGCCTCGCTCGTGCAACAGATCTTCGACATTTCGAAGCGAGAGCGGGAAACGGATGTACAGCATCACCGCAAGGCGGATGACCTCGGGACTGGTTTTGAAGTACTTGAAAGAGGCAGGTTTGGTCATGGGCAAAAGCTACGCAACCGTCCTGCCTGCCTCAAGACAAGTTCTTCTGACAAGACCAGCGCTAAGACGAGTTTTTCTGGCAAGTCGCTACCAATTATTCATCTTTTTCATAAACTATAAATGGCGTTCTCTTAGCGACTTTGTCGTACAGAACTCGACCGGGATAATTAAATTCTTGAGTTGTCCAGTAGGTGGTCGGAACACCGTCCTGCTTGGCGATCTGGAAGACAGTTTCGATTAGAGCTCGACCAACACCTTTTCCTCTAACCTGCTGATCAGCGAAGAGATCCATCAAATAACAGGTATCCTCCACCGACCACATGAACCTATGGTAAAGGTAGTGCGCTAGTCCAACCGGTTTCCCTTCTAACTCAGCGATGAGGCAATTGTATTCACCTGCATCTGTTGACAACAATCTGTTGAACGAAACCTCGTAGACTTCTTCTGAGACAGAGGTCTCGTAGAAATCCAAGTATGCCGTCCATAAGCGCCGCCACTCTTCGTTGTCTTTCAATTCAAGCGGACGGATGATTAAGCCTTCCGGCATGGGTGATTTCTCCTGCGTTCCCTTGAGTGCGTACAACCGAGATCGTCCAGCGCAGTCAAATCGGCTGCTGCCGGACATCCAGACGATCATGTCTAAGTGGAATGTCCTCATCCACTGCTTCGTCCAATTCCTGCGCGTATCGATGGCCTGAATAAACCGCCGCCGCAATTATCGCCGGAGCGTCGCAATCTCCTATGCGACGAAGGCTGAACGGCAAATCCTCGGAACTCGCCCGCCCCAGTAATCCCCTGTAGAGACCATCATTTGGCTTCCGAGCAGTAACCATCACTATGTTGGCAACCGGAACATTCACATTTGGACCGCCATAGGCGCACTCCAACTCTGCGATTTCGCCATCAAATTGCTTAAGCGACTTTGACGGCAGGACCTCGACCCCTAAGCGAAGCAAATGCCTTCTGATGCGCCAACGTTCGGACGTATTTCTTGCCCAGTCAGAAACACTGTCAAACGGTGTGACCAGCGTGACGGCATGTCCCTGCGTTCTGATTTTTTCAGCAACAACACTGGCCATGTAGTAGCCATCACCATCAAAAACGAGCGTTGGTCCAATGGGAAGATTCCCATCCATGATGTCATCGGGAGTAAAGACCCGACCTAAGGCTGACCCTTTTGCGACCGGGGCGAAACGTTCTTCGTCAAAATGCTCTTTTCGCCAAGTCGCGCCGGTTGCGATCGCAACGTGGTCAGCATCGACGGCCAAGATATCGTCAACTGTCAGCGGGCTTTCACGGTAGATTTCAACGTTGGGCATCTCCATCAATTGCTGCTCGCGATAATCTTTGACGCGAATGTACTCGCTCATTCCAGGCAGAGCCGCTTCGCGCGAGACCCTGCCACCCAACTCACGAGTAGCTTCCGCCAATTGGACATCATACCCACGCACGCCAAGTGCCCGTGCCGCTTCCAGTCCGGCAGCGCCTGCCCCGACAATCAAGACGCGCGCATCTGAGGATTTCTTACGAATGATTTCAGGGTGCCAGCCTTTGCGCCACTCCTCTCCCATTGTTGGGTTCTGAGTGCATCGAATAGGTACCCCTATCGAGTCACTGGCGTAACAAACATTGCATCCGATACACTCGCGGATCGCGGACAAGCGTCCTTCTTCGATCTTCTTTGGAAGGTAAGGATCAGCGATTGAGGGGCGTGCAGCCCCAATGAAATCCGTAATCCCCCGCCTGACTTGCGAGACCATGGTATCAGGTGACGTGAAGCGACCAACGGTCACGACGGGCTTATCCGTCACGGACTTGACCCAATGCATATAGGGTTCAAGAGCAGCTTCTTTAGTAAAACGGGAGACACCCATCTCAACCGAGTAATCTGCGATGTTGATATCCCACAAATCCGGAAGATCGGAGAGCATCTCAAACATCTCTCGTCGCTCACCATAGATTGGCTGGCCATCCTCGCCGATCTCTTCGTCAGCCGAGAACCGAACGGCCACGGCGCACCGGTCGCCAACGGCGTCCTTGGTTTCCTGAATCAATTCTCGGGTGAGACGCACCCTATTTTCTAAGTTGCCACCATATTCGTCACCGCGCGTATTCACGCGCGGATGCAAAAAATTCGAGATCAGGTATCCGTGCGTTGCATAGACATAGACAACGTCAAATCCAGCGTCCCGTGCCCTCAATGCGGCCTTTCGATGCCAGCGGCGTAGATCCCGGATGTCCTGCTTGTCCATTGCACGGGTCTGAAAAGGGTGCCCTTTCGTATTGGGACGGCTGTCGACGTCCATGCTCGGCAACCGGGAAAACAAGTTGTTCGAGTTGGCGCCTCCGTACCAAAGCTCAGCACCTGCCAGGCTACCGTATTCGTGTACGGCATCGGTCATAAGGGTGTGCGCCCGAACATCACTTTCATCCCAAAGCGAAGCATAAGGATGCGGTAGGTCATCAGACGACGGGTGGATCGAGTTATACTCTGTGCATATGACGCCCCACCCCCCTTGCGCCTTCACTTTTCGCATTGCAGCAAGAGTACGCGGATATTGCCAACCCATACCTGTACAGTGCGGCACCTGATAGAACCGATTTGGCGCAGTAACTGGCCCGATTTGAACCGGTTCGAAAAGGATATCGTAGCGAGGGTCCCTATCCATTTTTTGATCCTTGGTTGGCTGCGCCATGCGCTGGCTGATCTTGTCTGGAGTGTCCGGTTTGAAAGCCGCTCTGTTTCAACCACCGTTTTTGAACGCGGGCATTCGAAAGTGATCTGGGTAGACCTTGGCAAGAAAGGCGGCAATGTGATCCCGGGCAACCGAACGTTGAAAGTTCTCGGGATAGGTCAAAAGCTCCAACCAGATTCCGTCGTACAGAGATTCCAGAATATTAACGACTTGCCTTGGCGGTATGTCCTTGTATCCACCGTCTTCAGCAATCTCTGAACACAGTCTCAGTGCTACGTCGTACCGCTCCTGATCGATGTCATTGATCAGACTGCGATAGACTTCGCGCCGTCCTGCCTCTCCAAAAAACGCAAACCAAACAGCTAGCTTTTTTGGCGTGCAAATCTGAGGGTAAAAGTGCGCATCGACGATCGCCAACAATTTTTCAGGCGCTGACAATCCTGCATTGTCAAAGGCTTCCAACCACTGTTCGTGGTGTTCCTTTGCTAGAAACAGCAACGTTTCTTCCAGCAAGTTCTGCTTACTTTTGAAGTGGAAGTTGACGATGCCCAATGACAAACCTGCAATCTCGGTCACTGTGGACATGGTCGTTCCACCAATCCCGTTTTCGGCAATCGAGTCGATTGTCGCATCGATGAGTTGTTGTCTCCTTACCTCCTTGGACTCGGTACGACGCCGTCCCTCAGGGTTTGTTTTTTCGATTGGCGATTGTCTCACCAAAATGCATCCCATCTACTAAGCACTTCTTTTGTCTTGCCTGCCCCCAACAGCCGTTCTCACTCAGCGTGTGGACTATTGACATCTAAGCGATAGATGCCATTGATTGAACGATCATTCAATGGAAAAGAGAAAATGATGTGAAAACATCCGGACGTACGCAATCGCAGATCTAGAGTTCCGACCAAAAAGTGAAAACCGGATCGTGCACCAAAGAAATAACTCTACGATGCAAAGCCCCCAAAGGCTCAACGCGGCCTTCAATGGCGGCCCAAGCCGCGTCTGCCTGCGATTGATCCCTGAACTCTACAACAGCCATAAGCGTATGGTTGCGCAGCTCGTCGGTATCGTAACCACTTGCGGGGATGCGCCTGCACAAAGGCGCACCCTCGGCGGCAAGGTCCGTCTTGATCAAGTGTTCGACAAACGCGTTCCACGCCTGCTCGAATGCATCGAGCTCGACGGTTGGTTTCAATTCGAATTGGTTCAAAAGTCTGGGCATTCGTCACATACTATCCGGCAAGTATCACGAGCCAAACCTACGTAGTTCCCCCCACAAGGCAAGCGCGAGGCCACTAGATGATCCGAAACGAAAACCCAGTCATTGCAAATAGCCTGTGGTCAGCAACAGCAGGCTATTCGTCAGAATGTCCACAATTGGTTGGCGAACAGCACTCTGACGTGACCGTGATTGGCGCCGGGTTTACCGGGCTTTCGGCAGCACTTCACCTGGCCGAGAAAGGCGTCAAAGCTGTTGTCATCGATGCGCATCATCCGGGCTGGGGAGCTTCTGGACGTAATGGCGGTCAAATCAATGTAGGCCTAAAGGACGGGCCGACGGGCATCAAAACCAAATTTGGTGACATCTGGGGAACCAGAATGATCCGAATGGCCGGTGACGCCGCCGATCTTGTGTTTGACTTAATAACTCGGCACGGGATTGAGTGCGACGCAAATCGTCCTGGCTGGCTGCGCGCGGCGCATAGTAAAAAAACACTCAGTGAACTACACAAACTAGCCGAGGATTGGGACAACCACGGCGGGGGTATGGTATCGCTTGATCAAAGCGAAATGCAGCGACTGACCGGGACCGAAGCTTACCTTGGCGGCGTTCTGGATCGCCGCGGCGGTGTTTTGCACCCGTTAAACTATGCACTTGGGCTGGCCGAAGCAGGTCGCCGCAATGGCGTGCAAATTTTCGGTGGAACGCCTGCCAAGCAGATTTTGTCAGAGGCCGGTCGCTTTCGGATTGAAACTCCCAAAGGAGCGGTTATCTCAGAAAAAGTGCTGATCTGTACGAACGCCTATTCTGGAGATCTGCATCCGCGCTTGGCTAAATCCGTTTTGCCCGTTCGCTCGGTCCAAGTCGCTACGGCGCCCCTGTCCGACAATGTCCGCCAGTCAATTCTGCCAGAAGGCAACGCTTTGTCGGACGCACGACGCCTGCTTCTGTACTTCAGGCAAGACGCGGAAGGTCGCTTTCTGATGGGAGGACGCGGCACATACAACGACAATTCCACTCTCGAACAAATTGAGCGGTTGAAACGCATTTCTGTTGAACTTTTCCCCCAGTTATCTGGAGTTCAGTGGGAATACGAGTGGGGCGGCTTTGTTGCATTGACGAGAGATCACTATCCACATCTGCATGAGCTCACACCGGGGATTATGACAGGTTTGGGATATAATGGGCGCGGCGTTGCTATAGCTACTACAATGGGGCGCGTCCTCGCTAAATGGGCGAGTGGAACCAAATCAGACGAGTTGGAATTTCCGGTCACCCCCCTCAGACCACTGCCTTTCTCCTTTGCGAAAGAGACTCTGGTCGAAGCGGAAATCCTGCGCCTGAAACTCTTAGACAAGTTGGGCCTTTAGAAGGCCAGCAAACAGCGCCGCTTAGCGGTTTTGGGAGAAGAAGCGATAGGTCAACGCGATAGCCGCCAAAGAGAGACCTGAGCCGTATCCGATCCAAACTCCGTTGGGACCGAACCCAAGCCAAAAGCCCAGCGCATATCCAAGCGGCAATGCAAAGAGCCAATATGCAATCAGGGTAATCGCAACAGGAACGTGATTGTCCATCATGCCCCGAAAAGCGCCCAGCATTGTCCCCTGCACGCCATCTGCGATCTGCATTGCAGCAATCACAAGGAACATCGATATCGCGAGAGAAACAACTTTTGGATCATCTGAGAGGCTATTGGCCAAAGGAGCGCGGCCAATCAAAATACCAGTAACGACAACGGCCATCCAACTAACGATGACCAACAGCGATGCCAATACTATCGGCTTCAGCCTTTCTTTTTCATTGGCGCCAATGGCCTGAGCTACACGTATCGAAATTGCAATCGAAACGCCCAAGGGCACCATGTAAACTACGTCGCTGACCGCAGAAACGATTTGATGCGCGGCGAGCGCAGCGGCGCTGAACCAACCAAGCATAAGGCCGGCAACTGCGTAAGCGGCCCCCTCCCCCAGATAACCAACGGAGATAATGAATCCTTCTTTGAGCTGCGCTTTGACCTCGGATCTGTCGAAACTCGCGGCCCTCAGAAGGCCTCTCTTTCTTTTCCATACTCGTATGATCACGAGCGCCATGATCAACGGCACTATCTGAGACAACAGACTTGCAATCCCGGCGCCAACAAGACCCAGACCTGGCCAGCCACCAACTCCGTGGATCAAAACATAGTTTGAAGGGATGTTGAAACCGACCGCAAGAAACGCAAGACCAACCCCAATCCACGGACGGTTCATGGCGTCAAAGAGAGCCTTAAGCGTGTAGAAAACCGTGAAGGGCACCAAAAGAAGGCTCATCGCAATCCAATACCCGCCAATTAGACTGACCACTTCAGGCGGCTGCCCAATCCAAGAAAGAGCAGGCTTAAGGCAGATCATTGCAACAGCGCCAACTGACCCCACGACTAGGGAAACAAAAACCCCGGCGTTTGTTGCTGCTGCCAACCCTTGGTCACTTGTTTTCCCAAAAGCTTCGGCCATACGCACACCAATTGCGGACACAAAGCCGTAGAGCGCTGAATAGAAAATGATCAGCACCGAGGCCGTAATTGAGACCGCCGCCAGAGGAAGTGTGCCCAACGGGGCCACCATCACTGTGTCAACGACGCCAATCAAAGCAGCAGCAGCAAGAGAAATGACTATCGGAAAGGCAAGCCGCGCAAGGTAACGCGCCTCTTTTAAGATGGCGCCCCAGGATGGCCGAGGCCGCTGCGATATCCGAACTCGCGTCATATTGTGGGGCCTTTCAGTCGAAATTGACTAAGCCGTATCTCCAAGTAATTCTGGAACCAAACGAACAAGGCATCCCCAGGCAGCTTGCTCCGCCTGCTTTCGGCTCAGGCCTTCCGGAGCTAGATGCAATCGTTGCCAATAGCCATCCGTTAATGTCTCCATCCATTCAGCCATTTGATCTGCTGATATAGCGTCGTCTGCTGAGAGCAGTTCATTCCAGATCAATCTCAAAGTCTCTCTTCGACGTGTCTCAAAATGCTCGGCAACTTCGTCATACTGCAGCTGAAATCGAAGCTCGCCCCAAAATGCATACCAAAGGGGCAAGACATCGGGACCACAGGCATCCGGGTGGAAGTCAGCTTTTATCAAAGCCCTTATCTTTTCGGCGGGCTTGTCCCCTGCTCGCTCTAAAGAAGCTGTCCAGTGCTTTTCGTAACGCTGGTAAAGGTCGCGCAATGTTTCTGTCAGAAGACCTAGTTTTGACTTGAAGTAAAACGCCGCGACACCCTGAGAAAGCTCAGCCTCAGACGCCACCGTTGCAAGCGTCGTTTTTGCCAACCCGTGCGTCAATATAGAGCGGCAAGCCGCGTCCAGCAGCTGCCGGCGACGACGATCTGCGTTCTCCTTCCGCTCTTTGCGAGGACGTTTCCGCTCAACTTCGACCAATTGCCGCTCCTCCTACGAATGCAGCCATCTACAGCGCGCAAAAAAGATGCGTCAATAGCTTGAAGTTTATTTGAGCGCTCAAATAAACTTTACGAACGCGCACCCGATCTGTAAACGGAAGAGAAAGGGATGGAGCAATTTGACAGTTGATAACAGATACGATGTGATTGTGGCTGGCGCTGGTCACAACGGATTAACCGCCGCAGCCTATTTGGCGCGCGCTGGCATGCGTGTTTTGGTGGTCGAAAAGAACGACTGGATTGGTGGCGCGGCAGTCAGCCGGTCGCTACACGAGGGTTGGACATACTCCAACTGCTCGTACGTTTGCTCTCTTCTGCGGCGCGAGATTGCCAGGGACCTCGAGCTTCCGAAATACGGACTTCAGGTTATTCCGTATGAAGGCGGCGCGAGCTTCACACGCGATGGGGATTACTTCGCCTACTATTCCGATCACAACGCACTGAAGCGTGAGATGGCACGTCATTCTGAAAAAGATGCCGACGCCTATCGCCGCTATTCGCAAGCCATTATGCGGCAATGCCGTTTTATCCGTCCCTTTCTACTTCGGGACGCACCGGACCCCGCTTCTCTCCATCCGCGCGATCTCGGCGAACTGGCATACCTCGTAAAAAAAGCACATGGTCTGGGCAGTCGGGAGCTTGGTGAAACGCTGAAGTTCTGGACAATGTCCATTGGTGACTTCTTGGATGAACATTTCGAAAACGACCTGATTAAGGCCCATTTGGCAGGCTCAGGTATTATCGGAACCGGCCTCGGGGTGTATTCGCCCGGAACAGCCTACGTTCTGCTGCACCACTACATGGGTGACATTGATGGCGGCATCGGTGCCTGGGGTTTCGCGCGCGGTGGGATGGGCGCGATTTCGAATGCGATTGCTGCCTCATTCAAAGAGCACGGGGGTACGATTCACACAGGTTCAGGGGTTGAGAAAATCCTCAGCAAAGATGGACGCGTTGAAGGTGTAGCTCTCGAGGACGGCAAGGTTTTTTATGCCCCTGTCGTTGCCTCCAATATGGATATCAAACGCACTGTTCTGCACCATATTGACGCGGCCGAGTTGCCGGATGACTTCACCAAGGCGGTGCGGAACTTCAAAATTCGCGGATCTTCGGCGAAACTCAACATCGCACTTGATCGCTTTCCAAATTTCCCTGCAGCACCCGAGCACACCAGCTTCCTCAGGGGTGATTTGCATGTGTCGCAGAGCCTCCTTGAACTTGAAAAGGCTTACGATGATTGGAAAGTCGGGCGCTGGTCGGAAAAGCCTTATATTGACATGCTCATCCCTAGCCAGATTGATCCGACTATGGCGCCGACAGGTGCCCACATGATGACGGTTTTCGTCCAATATGCGCCTTATGACCTAGAAGTCGACGGCGTTAAATCGGCCGAGAATTGGGACGAAAAGCAGCGCAACGCGATGGCAGAAAGTGTACTCGACCAGATGTCTGTGGCGTGTCCCGACATTCGCGAGCGCGTTGTTCATATGGAAGTTCGCTCACCATTGGAAATTGAGCGCGAGGTCGGTCTGACAGAGGGCAACATTTTCCAAGGCGAACTGACTTTTGATCAGCTTTTCTTCAATCGGCCCGTCCCGGGTTGGTCGCAGTACAATTTACCTATCAAGGGGCTTTATTTGTGCGGGTCGTCCGCCCATCCCGGCGGAGGGGTTATGGGGGCCCCAGGTGCAAACGCTGCCCGCGCTATTCTCAGAAAAGAAACACGGCATGGCCGAATGAAGGGGTATGCCGCATGAGCCAATTTGATGCGATTGTCGTTGGCGGCGGTGTAAACGGCCTGATTGCCGGAACACTCCTTGGTCGACGCGGCAAGAATGTCTGTATCATTGAGAAATCCGACAGGTTCGGCGGCATGGCGTCTTATTCTGTGGACGGCGGTCCGACCCTTGCACATTCGCTATACAACCTGAGCCCGCGGGCATTGGGTGACATCGGCATAGGTATTCAACACCCTGTCCTGTCCAGCAAACCCGTCTCCACGGTCTCTCTGTCTGAGGATGGGCGGCACATCGTCTTCAAGAACGACGGCGTGTATTGGAGCGACGGGACAAAACACCGGGAATCAGATGCCTGGTCTGATCTGACACGCCAGCTGATTACATATGGAGACCTTTTGCGCCAACTCGCCGAGGCTCCACCTCCCGGGGGGCAAAAGGCCATCCTTTCCCGGGGTGCGCTCAACGAGTTCTTGCGCCTGGCGAAACTGGGCATAGACCTGAAAAAGCTGGGCAAATCTGAAATGCGGCGTTTCCTGCAGGTCGTCTTATCTAATGTCCACGACATTATCCTAGATGACCTGTCGGAAGGACCGGTGGCTGGAATGCTTGCTGCTGATGCAATCTGGGGGACAGCCACTGGTCCAAGATCTCCGGGCACTGTGTTCAATCTGATCTATCGTTTGGGTCACGGAGGGACCATCACTCAACCAGCAGGCGGGATGTGCGCGTTAACCGATTTGATGGTGGAAGCTGCGCAAAAGGCAGGTTGCCTGCTGATGCCGGACACTGAAGTATCCCGCATTCTGTTGGACAACGATGCAGTCTCCGGAGTGGAAACCACCGATGGACGAACCATTGCCGCGCCTAATGTGCTCAGCAGCCTTGCCCCGAAACTAACAAGCCGAATGACCGGTCCCTCTGCCTTTGACATCGAAACGATGCGGCGAGTGCGAAATATACGGGCGCGTGGAACAACGGCTAAGGTCAATCTACGGCTCAAGGATAGCTCCGCCCTGCCCAGCCTGAGTGACGAATTGGCACACGAACGTCTGATCTATGCTCCTTCTGTGGAATACGTCGAAGCTGCGTTCAATCCGGCTAAGTATGGTCAAATGTCCAAAGCACCTGTGATTGAAGCTTTCAAAATGCAGACAGCCGACGGGGCAAGCTGGCTGTCAACCATAGTGCAATATGCGCCATCTGACCTTGAAGGCGGCTGGACTGAGACTGCAAAGGAACAGCTTGCGGAAATTGCAGTCGAAACTCTTAGCCGCGCCCTGCCCGGCTTGGGTGATCAAATTGCAGGTAAGCAGGTCATAACACCGGATAAAATCGAAAGCGCAACCGGAGCGCCCGGCGGGCACTGGCACCATGCAGAAATGTCTTTGGACCAGCTCCTGACACTTCGGCCCACGAACGGGATGTCCAGATACTCCATGGGGCCGAAAGGGCTGTTCCAATGCGGTGCAGCAACGCATCCCGGTGGCGACGTCATGGGCCTCGCTGGTCGCAATGCGGCCCTGGCGGCGCTGGAGGCTCTGCCATGAGCATCTTTACCGATCCAAAACTCGGTTTGATACCCGGGCCATTTCACAAAAAACTCGAAGAGCAAAATCGCGCACAAAATTGGTACGATTGGGCCGGTTATGCTGGCCCGGGTGTGCTGGACAGTGTCGAGTTCGAGTACTTCGCGCTGCGAAATCAGGCCTCTTTGTTTGATATCTCACCAATGCACAAGTACCGATTGACCGGGCCGGACACGACCGCGATGCTCAATCGCCTCGTGACACGGGACGTCCGAAAAATCAGCGTTGGTCGCGTGGGGTACGCGGTCTGGTGTGATGAAGAGGGTATGATCATCGATGACGGGACTCTTTTCCATCTTGGCGACAACGATTGGCGCCTTTGTTGTCAGGAACAAATGCTGACATGGCTACTCGACGCTGCATGGGGTTTTGACGTTTCAGTCGTCGACGAAACTCACAGTGTTGCTGGACTTTCGCTGCAAGGGCCGACCTCTTATGCAGTTTTGGAAGCCGCTGGTTTAGATGTCAGCAAGCTGAAGCCATTCGATCTCGCTCAAATTGAACACAGTCTCATGATCTCGCGGACGGGTTTTACTGGTGACTTAGGTTACGAGCTCTGGTGCGACTGGGACAAGGCAGAAGCGCTTTGGGACAGAATTTGGAAAGGCGGCACACATCAGGGACTGCGCGCCATTGGATACGAAGCTGTAAACTTGGCCCGCATCGAAGCCGGTTTTCTGACCGCAGGTGTGGATTTTCAACCGGTTCATGCGACCGAACGGTTGCACCGAGGCCAAACACCCTTCGAACTTGGTCTGGGTCGGCTAGTCGATTTCAACAAAGGACATTTCAATGGCCGGCGAGAGCTGCTGTCCAAGCGAGAGAATCCAAGAAGCCTCCTCCTACGTTTCGATGTCGAAGGATTCAAACCCTCGGAAGGGTCGTTGATCTACAATCGACGCAAAAAAGAAGTTGGGCACATAACATCCGGGATATGGTCGCCGACCGCCAAGCGCAGCATTGCGTTGGCCCATGTCCGTATGCCGGATGCTGGCCGGTCATCTGGCTTAAAGGCCGAGATTTACACTCTGCAAGAAGGCAAATGGCGCACCAGGATGGCGCGCCTCACTCCTGTCACCAAAGCCTTTTTCGCACCGCCCCGCGCACGAGCTACGCCACCGGCCCGCACCTAAAGGAGAAGCAGACGTGAACACCCTGGGTAATACACCAACCGACGGCGACCTTGTCGCTTGGGATCGCGACCATCACCTACATCCTTGGGCCGGAACCAACGGCTTAGGGTCTGACGAGTACATGCGGGTAAATACAGCGGATGGTATCTACCTTTGGGATGCTGCCGGGAAGCGATATATCGATGGCCCTGGCGGAATGTGGTGCACACAGATCGGATATGGGCGTCAAGAGATGGCTGATACCATTTCCCAACAGGTTGTGAAGATGCCCTACGCGTCGCCGTGGTCGTTTACGACCGAACCCGCGGCAGTTTTGGCGCGAATGATCGCCGAACGTACACCAGGCGATCTGAACACGGTGCACTTCACGACCGGTGGGTCTACGGCCGTTGACACCGCACTGCGGACCGCACTTTTCATGAACAAACGGCTTGGCCGACCGGAGAAGAGGATCGTGATCGGCCGGGAAAAAGGCTACCACGGCTCAACCTTTCTCGCCGCGACTGTCACTGGAAAAGAACGTTTCGAAACGAGCTTTGAGAAAGCTCAGGATCTGGTGCGTTTTCTGCCCGACGTGAATCCCTACCACCGGCCAGAGGGCATGAGTGTTGATGCCTGGTGCGACGCCAAAGTTGCGGACCTTGAGAACCTGATTGCTGACGTCGGCGCCAACCGTATTGCCGCCTTTATCGCGGAACCGATCCTATGTTCCGGTGGCGTGATCGTTCCACCTCCGGGTTATCACAAGCGCACGCTCGAAATTTGCCGGGCAAACGACATTCTGTACATTTCGGATGAAGTCGTAACCGGCTTTGGCAGGCTGGGCCATTGGTTCGCCTCAGAAGAGGTCTTTGGCATCGTCCCTGACATTATCACCTGCGCAAAAGGTTTAACCTCGGGCTATCTGCCGCTAGGTGCCTGCGTAATCTCGGACGCAGTAGTGAAACGCATTTCAGACGCACCGGGAGAGGATGTTTTCTACAACGGCTACACATACTCCGGGCACCCTGTGAGCTGCGCGGCTGCCATTAAAAATATTGAAATCATGGAGCGCGAGGACATCCTAGGACACGTTCAACGCGTCACACCGCATTTCCAGGACCGCCTAAATCAAATAAAGGAAAAGTTTCCGATAGTTGGGGATGTGCGCGGTGACGGGCTCCTCGGGTGCATAGAATGTCGCCCTGAATTGAACGTCGAGAGTTATGAAGCGCATGTGAAGTTTGGACAGAAACTGGACGATGCGTGCGAGGAGATGGGACTCCTGTTGCGACCATTTGGAAACATGGCCGTGTTCTCGCCCCCTCTGATCATAACTCCGTCGCAGATAGATGAAATGTTCGACATCATGGAAGCTGGTATGGCGCAGGTCAGCAAGGACTACGACGCATAACGGTCATCGCGCCCATTCAAAGTTCCAGTCAGATCAGGCAGGTTTCCGACCACGGATGTGATGCGGGCAATGCTCTCCGGTTTTCAACACTGGCTGCATAGCGTCCCAGATCTCGATCTGATGTTCGATAAACTCCGCACCATGCCGAGCTTCCCAGTCGGCTCGGTTTGGCCCGGTCAATTCCTCAAGCTCAGCAGCTGATACCTGAGCATACCAAGGGTTGCGGTTGACTAACTCTACGTCCTCAAAGCCAGCCAGCTCCATCGCAGCGCGGTACTTAGAGGGCGACGCCATCTGAAACTCTAAGGCTTCCATCTTTACGTAGTGCGCCATTTCTGGTGACATCTCACCATCATGATTGGTCAGCCAGTCAGAAGCAGCGAAATGACCGCCTGGTTTGAGCACACGAAAAGCTTCCGCAGCCATCGTTACTTTGTCGGGGATATGGATTATCGAGTCTTTCGAAAACACTACGTCAAAAGCACCATCTTCGAATGGCATTGGACCTGGAGTGACCCGTATGATTTCGACCTTCTCCTCCAAGCCTGCCTGCTTAGCTCGCTCTCTCGCAGCCGCGCAAACTGGGGCCTCTACATCAATCCCCGTAACTCTAGCGGCGCCGAACTCCCGTGCCATCAACACTGCAATGGCCCCAGATCCGCATCCGATATCAAGGATATGCTTATCTTTCAGATCAATCCCTTTAACAACACGCGCAACTTCTTCAGGGCCTCCCGGTGAAAGAAACCCCTCTCCCCAGAGCTCTTCCAGAAAGCTGATTGCCTGTTGGTCATATAGGATCTCGTCTGACATAGGATTCCCCCGCATCTGATTGTCAGTCAGTCACTGCAGTGAAACCTTTTATCTCATCTCAGACAAGCTTTATCGCGAAATCGCAGGTCATAGATTCAGCTATAATTGAATGATCATTCAGTCAGTAGACAGCAAGTGATTTGGCTGGTATTCGGAGAAAAGAACGCCTAAAAGGATTTTCTCGCAATGGCTGACACCCTACCGACGCATGCCCAAACCGTGATTATTGGTGGGGGGTCGATCGGCGCGAACACGGCCTATCACTTGACTAAGCTTGGCCATACCGATGTTGTCGTTCTGGAACAGGGACAACTGACATCAGGGACCACTTGGCATGCCGCCGGCCTGATAGTAGCCGGCCTTCTCAAATCCGAAGCTGAGTGCGCTATCTACACGCACGGTCGAGACCTTTATGCGAAACTAGAGAAGGAAACCGGTATATCCACAGGTTTCCGCGACGTTGGATATCTGCAGATTGCAACCAATGAAGAACGCCTGCATGAGATGCGTCGCGTCGCAGCCTTCATGCGGCGTTTTGGGATAAACAACCACGAAGTCTCAGTAAAAGAAGCGCAGGATATGTTCCCTATAGGGGACCTCTCAGACATCGTTGGAGCGTTCCTCATTCCGGAGGACGGTCGGGCCAACCCGGTGGACGTGACAATGTCTCTGACCAAGGGAGCCAAAAACAGAGGCGCACGTTTCTTTGAAGGCGTGCGGGTTGAAGAGATTTTAGCCAGGAACGGCACTGCGACCGGGGTCCGCACTGCGAACGGTCATACTATAACAGCCGAAAACGTTGTGATCTGCGGAGGCATGTGGTCTCGCCAACTTGGTGCAAAACACGGTGTAAATCTACCGCTCCAGGCGGCTGAACACTACTACCTGATAACGGAAAGTATCCCGGGCCTACCTCGCGATCTACCCGTTCTCGAAGACCCTTCCACCTACACTTATTACCGTGAAGAAGTCGGCGGGATGATGTTAGGGCTTTTTGAGCCCGGCGCTGCGGCTTGGAAGCTCGATGGTATCCCGGATGAATGGCAATTCGGAGAGATTGAACCAGATTGGGAACGTGTTGGGCCCGACCTGGAGAAAGCCTATTCGCGCGTGCCTGACACCATGAACTACGGTGTCAAAAAACTATTCTGCGGCCCTGAGAGCTTTACGCCTGATCTTGCGCCGCTTGTTGGCTCGACGCCTGAACTGCGCAATCTCTGGGTTGCATGTGGGATGAACTCACTTGGCATCCTGAATGGCGCGGGTACGGGAATGGTTTTGGCCCATTGGATGGTGGACGGCTTGCCGCCCATCGATGTTACCGGCATCAACGTCAATCGCTTTTCCCGTGAAATGGCGACACCGGCCTTTCGACGCGACAGAACACCTGAGTTGCTGGGAAAGCTCTTTGGTCAGCACTACCACAATGAGAACTACAAAACGGCCAGGAACGTTAAGCGTTCAATGCTCTATGACCGTCTCAAAGCGGCCGGAGCCTTTTTCGGCGAAGGAAATGGTTGGGAACAACCTGATTGGTTTGCTCCGACGCCCGAAGAGGCCAAAGTCGAGAAATACAGTTGGCATCGCCAAAATTGGTTTGAATGGCACGCTGAAGAACACCGGGCAGCACGCGAGGATGTCATCGTAATGGACATGACATCAATGGCGTGTTTCAGCGTCGAAGGACCGGATGCCTGCGCCCTCCTCTCTCGCCTTTCCTGCAATGACGTTGATGTTGAACCCGGTCGCGTCGTCTACACGGCCTGGGTAAATGAACGGGGTGGGTTTGAGGCAGACCTTACGGTTACCCGGCTATCCGATCGGAAATACTGGGTCATCGTGGGAGAAAACTCGGCGGGTCATACCGAGATGCGCATGCGACGGCACGTCCTGGACAACGAGAACGTTGTTATAACAGACATCACCGCAGGGCGCTGCCAAATCAACGTTCACGGCCCAAAGTCGCGTGAACTATTGAGCAGAATATCCGGAGCTGATTTGTCGGACGAAGGTTTTCCCTTCATGACGGCGCGTGAAATCGACATCGGGTACGCCGTAGTTATGGCCTATCGCGTGACGTTTGTTGGCGAACTCGGCTGGGAACTTCACGTACCGGCCACTCAGGCCATTCAGACCTACGATCTGATTATGGAAGCAGGTCGAGATCTGGGTGTTCGCAATGCTGGAATGCAAACTCTCAACTCCCTACGGCTAGAGAAGGCTTATCGTGATTTCGGAATTGACGTGGACAACACGGACAACCCAATTGAGGCCGGGCTTGGTTTTGCCATCAAATTGGACAAACCCGGTGGCTTCATCGGCAGGGAAGCACTCGCCACGATCAAGGCGAAAGGCACGCCCAACAACCGGATGTTGCAGTTCCTGCTAAAAGACCCAGAGCCTCTCATGTACGGCAATGAGATGATTTATCTAAACGGCAATGAAGTCGGATATATTCAAGTTGGCGGATATGGGCACACGCTCGGCGCTGCCGTCGGCATTGGTTTCGCCGAGATTGACGAACCGTTGACCGCGGACATAGTCGCAACTGGGCATTGGCAGATCGAAATCGCAGACGAGAAATACGACGCGGCAGCCTCGTTAAAGCCGCTCTATGACCCCGGCATGCACAAAATAAAGCGCTGAAGCCATATTGTTCGATGCTTTCGCTCAGACTGGAAAGTGTTTTGGGAAGAACCGCGACAGCGAAAGCATGCAAACATCCCTGAATTCCCGACGATCAGCCACTTTTGGATACAACATCAAACTTAGCCAGGCCCCGTCTGACATCGCCTCTACGGCCCGAGCTGTTTTTTCTGGATCAAGATCGTCGTAGCCACCGTCGGCAATCAATTCACCACATAGGTGCAAAATTCTATCATATCTTTCGTTGTCATATTTATTATGAATCTTCAGGTAATTAGGCCGATACTTCGCTTGCCCCCAGAAGGCAAACCAGACGGCCAACCGCTTGTGGGTACAAATGCTCTTGTCAAAGTCCGCTCGAATAATCGCAGCCAGCCGATGTGCGGCTGTAGGTTCCGCAGCCTCATAGTATTTGAGCCAATTTTCATAGTGTTCTTGTGCAAGGAAACCCAGCGCGGCGTCATACAAAGCTTCCTTACTGTCGAAGTGATAATTCACCACGCCATGGGACAGATTGGCTGTTTCTGTCACGTGTTTAAGCGTCGTGTCAGAAAACCCGCGTTTCGAGATCGAGTCTATGGCGGCCATGATCAACTGTAAGCGACGAACTTCGGGAGGTTCGGTGCGTCGTTTTTTCTGAAGCTCATGCGTCTCCAATTTAACTCTCCTCTCGTTCAGCCATTTGCCTGTCCAACAAATCCGCTCTCTGTTGCCGGAACATAATTATTGCTGCGATAGCGACACAGATAGCGATCACAAGAATCATGATGGTTGCTAGCGCGTTGATGTCCGGCCTGAGGCCCAGTCGAATGCGCGAAAAGATCAAAATTGGCAAGGTATTTGCGCCTGGGCCGGTAACAAAACTTGCTATGACCAAGTCATCGAGAGACAGCGTGAAGGCCAGCAACCATCCCGAAATTAGTGCCGGCGTCAGCTGTGGGATCGTTATGGCCGTCAGAACTTTGAACGGTTTTGCGCCAAGATCGGCGGCGGCTTCTTCCAGTGTTTGCCCCACACCGGTTAAGCGTGCCTGAATTGTTACCGCCACATAGGCCATGGAAAAGGTAATATGCGCGATCGTAATCGTCGCAAAACCGCGCTCAGCAGGCCATCCGATCAGCTGGTTCAGCGAGATGAAGAAAACCAGCAAGGACAATCCGGTTATCACCTCGGGCATCACCAAGGGCGCGACCAACATGCCACCGAACAAGGTCCGCCCCTTGAACCGTCCAAAGCGCACCATAGCCAGACCTGCCAAGGTGCCAAGCGCCGTGGCAAAAGTAGCGTTGACAACGGCAATCTGAAGACTGAGTGAAACAGCGCTCCAGACTTCCGCAGATTGAAAAAGCTCTTTGTACCAGCGCAACGACCATCCACCCCAAACCGGTACCAGCTTGGAGTAGTTGAATGAGTAAATAACCAACAGGATCATTGGGATGTAAAAGAATGCCAGTCCCAAGGTCAGCATGATGGTTAAGAAACGGGAGCGTTTGGCGTACATCTATTGCTCCTCCGCTGCTTTGCCTTGGTAGTGCTGGAAAACCATGATTGGCAGCACCAGTATGAACAGCAGAACAATCGCAACTGCGGCGGCCACTGGCCAATCGCTGTTTCTAGAGAACTCATTGTAGAGAACCCGCCCAATCATCTGCACGTTGCCGCCACCTAACAGATCGGGGATAACGTACTCGCCGGTCGCAGGGATAAAGACCAGCAGTGAACCAGCGACAATTCCAGGCATCGTCAGAGGCAATGTGATTTTGAAGAAAGTGTTCGTTGGTTTGGAACCAAGGTCGGCGGCCGCCTCGTTCAGGCTGTTGTCCAGCTTCTCCATATTCGCGTACAGCGGCAGGATCATGAACGGCATATAGGTGTAGACGATCCCGATATAGACGGCGAATTCCGTGTAAAGCATGCGGATCGGCTCATCGATCACCCCCAGCGCTATCAGAAGGTTGTTGATCGTGCCTTGATCCGCAAGCAGGCCCATCCACGAATAGACCCGCAACAAGAAAGACGTCCAAAACGGAAGAATGATTGCAAACAACAAGAGCGGCTTCGCAACCGGCCCCGATCGTACAATTGCATAGGCAATAGGGTAGCCAAACAAGAGGCACAAGAACGTACACGTTACTGAAATCTTGAGTGAATTTACGTAAGTGTCAAAGTACAGGCTGTCTTCCCAGATGTAGACAAAATTGTCGAAGACCAGGCGGATTGTCATGATCCCGTCACCTGTCCACTCAATTAAACTTGTGAATGGCGGGCTCGCAATCGCCAGTTCAGCTAAGCTTATCTTGGCGACAATGAAGAACGGTGCCAGAAAGAATACAAGCAACCAGAAGAACGGTATGACGGTGACGATCTGACGCCATCTGCTATGGATACGCCGCATCACTAAACGGATCATGGGTTGTCGTTCAACCTGCGGCGGTTCGAACATATCCTCGGTGAAATCCGTCATGAGTGGAGCAACATGGCGCTAGACGGATCCCAGCTGATATTTACCTTGTCTTCCCAGGTTAATCGCTGCGCAGCATGCGTCGGACGTGACTGGTTGGGCTGAGTGACGTCGAAGATTTCGCCATTGGGAAGCCTTACCTTGTAGATCGATGTCTCTCCCAAATACCCAACATCGTCGATAACGGCCGCTGTCTGGTTCGCGCCCTCAGCAATTGTATCAGATTTCTCAAGTCGAATTTTCTCGGGCCTCAGCGCAACCCAAATCTTGCTGCCAGCCTTAACAGAATGACCGTGATCAATATAAACTTCGCAGAACTCGGTTTCGACCCGAACATGGTCGACCCCATCCTCGGTCACCCTGCCCTCAAAAATATTTGCTGATCCGATAAAGTCAGCCACAAAGCGGGATTCTGGAAACTCGTAGATCTCTGTCGGAGTTCCAATCTGTTTGAAGCGACCCGCGTCCATAACGGCCATTCGCGAAGACAGGGTCATTGCTTCTTCCTGATCGTGAGTCACGACGATGAACGTGACGCCGACCTTGTCCTGAATGTTGGCAAGCTCAAACTGCGTTTGCTTACGCAGTTTTTTGTCCAGAGCAGCCAAAGGTTCATCCAGGAGCAGCAACTTGGGACGTTTGACCAAGGCCCGCGCCAATGCAACACGCTGGCGTTGCCCACCGGACAATTGTTTAGGTTTTCTCTTTTTGAAATCTTCCAACTCAACAAGCTTGAGGATGTCGTGAACTCTGTCCGCAATGTCTAGCTTGGGGACATGGTCTTGCTCCAACCCGAAAGCCACGTTTTTTTCGACGGTCATATGCGGAAACAGCGCATAGCTTTGGAACATCATATTGGTCGGACGTTCGTAAGCTGGCACATCGGCCATATCGACTCCGTCGATAGTGATTGTACCACTGTTCAAATCCTCAAACCCAGCAAGCATTCGAAGTAGTGTCGACTTTCCACATCCAGATCCGCCTAAAAGGCAGAATAACTCTCCTTTGTAGATATCCAGATCAACGTTATCGACAGCAGTCACTGCACCGTATTTTTTGGTTACGCCTCTGATTTTGACCAGAGGTTCCTGTTCTTTTTGATCGAGCCATGGTTCTGGGCTGACAGCCGTGGAAACAGTCAATTTGGGCCTCTTAGTCTGCCAGTCGGGATCTGGGGATGCAGTAGCGAACCGGTCTGGTCCGCTACTTCATTTGCCGGTGTGAGTGGATTTAGTTTCCGGCCTTAAAGTCAGTCCAGGTACGTGTCTGCAAGCGCTCGACCTTGGGAGGAAGAACGGCAGTCGTGTACATCTTGGCAACCTGATCCGATGTTGGGAACGCGGCTGGGCTGGAGGTTACAGCCTCATCAACCATGGGCTTGGCCGTCAGGTTGGCGGTCGCATACCAGGTGAAGTTACTATCATTGGCCGCAACCTCGGGGCGCATCATATAGTTCAGGAAAAGATGAGCGTCTTCTTTGTTCGCGGCGTCTTTCGGGATTAGCCAACCATCAATCCACAGCTGCGCTGTACGATCACCTTCGGGCAGGAAGAAGTCTAGCACTACACCAGTGTCGGCTTCCGCTGCGCCAGACATGGCAAGGAGACCGTCAGGGCCCCATGTGGTTGAGACACAGAACTCTTTCTGAGGCATCCGTTGATAAGCATAGTTATCGAAGGTTTTGATGTATGGCCTGATTTCCGCCAACATCTCCCCAACCTTCTCATAGTCTTCCTTGTTTGTGGAGTTCGCATCCAGGCCCATATGCGCTAAAGCCATCGGAATGATGTCGCCCGGGGAATCCAGGAATGAAACTCCACACTTGGACAGCTCTTTCATGTGAACAGGGTCGAAAACCATATCCATCGAGCCTATGGGGGCATCTGGATACGTCTCTTTCACCAATTCTTCGTTGTATGTGACGCCGTGCGTTCCCCACATATAAGGAATGAAGTGTTGGTTGCCTGGATCCCATTCACTTGACAACTGCTCCATGATTGCCGGGTCGATGTGCTTGATATTGTCCAGCTTCGACATATCCAACGGTGCAACAATTCCCGCCTTAATCAGACGAGCCGTATCACTGCCGGCATGACTAACCACATCATATCCGCTGTTTCCCGCGAGTAGCTTGGCATCAATTGCTTCGGCAGAGTCATACGGATCATAGATCACCTTGATACCGTATTCTTTTTCGAAGTTCTCGATTGTGTCTTCAGCGATGTATTCTCCCCAATTCGTAACCTTCAACACACGCTCTTGCGCGTAAGCCGATCCCGAAACTGCAGTAGTAGTTGCTGCTATAACTGTAATTCCGGCGATTTTCCTGATTGAGTTCATAACTTCGCTTCCTCTCCCTGAGTGGTGGCTGAATTTGTCTTGCCTTGTTTGCTAGTCTGTCTTCTCGAATGATCGCGCCTGCGTTGCCGGCGCGATCACCAAGCACCCCATTCCCCCAAGTCGCTATGTTTTTATCTGACTGGTCATTCAAAACGGTAGTCCGCTGAAATCTGCACTGTCAAGCTTGGTTGAATGAATTTTGATCATATCTCTACGTATCACTGGTTTTGCACCTGATTTGAGCAGGTAAATCGAAAACCATCGACCAATGAAACCTCACAGGCGTGACTAGCAGCACATTTCTGAATGATCATTCAGTCAGAAAAAGTTGACGAGCAAGTCAATTTAAGCGACACCTACACTCAGTCGAAGAGTGGCGGATCCAGCAAGGCCAAATTTTCACTCCTGGATACTGTCCCCATCTGAGACCCAAACTGACCAAACCAAAACTATGCGGGTTGTTCCGATGCGCGACGAAGTAAGAAACACAGAAATTCCTACCAATTGGGACCGTCGCGGGTTGCCCGGTTGGTGCTATCACAGCAATGCCCTTCTTGAACTTGAGAAGAGCGAACTTTTCAAAACGCATTGGCAAATCGCGTGCCATGTTTCGGATGTTCCGGAACCCGGTAATTTTCTATGTTTTGACATGTGCGGTGAGCGCGCCCTGATCTTGAAGGACAGCAACTCGGACATCCGCGCGTTTCTAAACGTTTGTCGTCACCGCGGTTCTCGGCTGGTCTCGAAAGAGCAAGGAAAATGTGCAAACGCTCTAGTCTGCCCATTTCACGGCTGGGTTTACAATCTTGATGGAACGCTACGCGGCGCCGCCCGTCCAGAGTCGTTCCCCGATCTAGACAAGCACGAGTTTGGCCTGAAAGAGATTGAAATGGAAATCTGGCAGGGTTTTGTCTTCGTCCGATTCAAACCTGGACCCCAGCCATCAGTAGCCGAACTGCTAGCCCCGATTGAACAGGAAGTCTCTGCCTACAAAATGGCCGAACATGTCCCGACGGACGGAATCTGGACCGAGGAGACTCCTGTAAACTGGAAATCGATCAGAGATGTCGACAACGAAGGGTATCATGTCCCGCTCGCGCACCCTGCCCTTCAGGATCTGTATGGCTCGACCTATTCAGACGAACCATATGTCGATGGTATCTCACGTTCTGACGGAAAATTCACTCCGACAAAGGGCCGGAGGTGGGCCGTTCGCAACTACAAGAAATTCACTAAACCACAGCCTCACCTGCCAGAACACTTGCACAAAACTTGGCTTTACTACGGCATTTTTCCAAATGCGGTCATAGCCGTCACACCTGAGACGACCCTCTTTTATCAAGAGTTTCCGATCACGACGGATAAATCCATTCTACGGAGCGCGACATACCGAAACCCGAACGAAGACCGCCAACAAAGAGCGGCACGCTACCTTGCCGCCCGGATTGATCGAGAGACAGTGGAAGAAGATATTCAGCTCACGATATGGTCCAACGAAGCCATGGCTTCGGAGGCGTTTGAAGGCTTCTATCTTTCTGATCTCGAGTACGGCGTGCGCTCTCATCATGACCATCTCAGGAACATTCTGCCAATCTACAACTCTGAATCAGCGCCTGGAGAAGATGAAGTTGCCGCGTTGAATGATGCGATGTCCGCTGAGCCGAAATCGTGACTAAAGGTATATTCAAAGTGGAGGAAGCAGAAGCTCAAACGCAGTTCCTGGTAACAGCCATCGGAAAACCTGGCTCTGGCGCCACAAGATATGCTGCCGCGATGTATTTTTTTAAGAGCGGCGAGCTTTCTGCCGAGATGCTGGAAATCTACCGAAGATGCAGCAAGCTTGACACGGAAGATCCGCTCGATCTGGCTAGATACGAGGGCGTTTCAATTCCAGAATTCGTTTGCAATCTAAACTCAAGAACCAATCAATGACTGCTTCCGCGCAAACGACAAAATCCTTGGATAACTCAAATCCTTGTAAATTCTCAAAATGTAAGGAAAGCGCAAACCCACTCCGAAAACCATCTCTCATGCCAATCTCATTTCTGGAGCGAAAGCATTGAAAGTTCACGACTTTGACGTCGTTGTCGTTGGCGCCGGAGCAGCAGGAATTGCAGCTACTCACGCTCTCAAATCCGCGGGACTCTCAGTAGTCTGCATCGAGGCATCCAACCGCGTCGGGGGGCGCACACACACGGACACGGAAATCTTTGGCGTCCCGTTCGACATGGGTGCGCACTGGATGCATACCGAACATGCAAACGCTCTGAAAGCTCCAGGTCTCGCACTCGGCCTTGATCTCTATGCAGCCCCAGACAACGCGGTGACATATGGCTTGGAGGATGACGCTGTTCTGTGGGACGAAGTCGACGAGCTTCATAGCGCGATCACTGAAGCGGCGCGCATCGATGCAGAAATTGAAGCAAGTACCGGAATTCCAACAGACCGGTCCTTGGCAGACATTTGGCAGAACAAAGGGCATTGGTCGTTCACGGCAGCGATGACATTTGCCTTGTCGATTGCCAGAGATTTGCCGGATACATCTCTGCGAGACATCAGTGCCTGGGAGGGCGGAGACGATTGGTTTTGTCGCGAAGGCTTCGGACACCTAATTGCATGCACTGCAAAGGGGCTGCCAATTAAATTGGCCACTCCGGTCACAGAAATAAAATCTCTCACTGAAGGGGTGCAGATAACTACGGCCACTGGCAAGATCAAAGCTCGAACCGTAATTGTTACAGTTTCCGTCGGCGTCCTAGCCGAAGACATCATCCACTTTGATCCCCCGCTAGAATCCGACCGACGCTCAGCGCTCGAGCTCATCACTATGGGAGACTACAATCACGCTGGCCTCCTTTTCCGCTCCGGAGCTTTGCCAGTGCAACCCGATACTTGGTTGACGTACCACTTAGAACCCGACGCCAACGGGGTAGCCCGCGGAGGCGGTTTTCTTTGCAACATCGCAAACACCGGCCTTACCAGCTTTGAAAGTTCTGGAAGCTTTTCCAGACTTTTGCAGGACGCGGGGCCTGAAAGCGCCATAGAGCACGCGCTCGAAACATTGGTTGGCTTTTTCGGCACAACAGTCAGAAAAGCCTTCATCAAAGGCCACGCTACCGCTTGGCGAAATGAACCCTATGTGCGTGGTTCTTACGCTGGAGCCAAGCCGGGAGGCCACAACAAACGCGCTGTCTTACGCCAGTCTCATGCTGAGCGGGTGCACTTCGCCGGTGAAGCTACACATCCTAACCAACAATGCTCGGTCAGCGGAGCCCACCTAGAAGGATTAAGGGCCGCGGAAGATGTGTTGGCGCAGCTACGCTGAACACCTGGCGATCAACTTGCTCCAGCAAGTGGAACAGTCTTAGAATTTCGAATGAACCTTTGACTATAAGTCACAAGGCCAAGTTCATCTTTCGCATGCTCCGCGACCAGTTCAGGGTAAGCTATCCGGTCACAGAAAGATGATAAGAAATTGAAAGTTTTGAAGAACAAAAGCTGACCATGTTTCAGCGGGGTGGCTCGATGGGGACCAGATACTCTCTGTCTTGAGCAGTTTTCCTGGATGTCCGCTAAAGAACGGAACCAGACTTTGTGTCGTAAAACGACTATGTCTGCTGTGCGGACAAAGCTACCATTCGCCCGAATGATGCGAATGACGGCTTTCCATTCAAGGCAATTAGGTATCTTCGGCGGAGCGCAACTTGAGCCATGCCACAACGCTGGCCACCGAATCATGGTTTTTAGTAGCTCGCGACATGAGGACATAGAAGTCATTTCTGCCCACTTCCCAGGCTGCACCAACCTCGACCAAGCATCCGGCTTCAATGTCATGAGCTACTAGAAACCGGCTTACCAAGGCCACGCCTTGTCCAGCGATGGCTGCGTCGACCGCAAGCGACGTTTGGCTCAAGCGGAGGTCACGGGGAGACTGGTCCTCGACGCCCAATTGCGCAAGGTAGCTGGGCCATAGATCATGGGTGTCATGGATCTTCGGCAGTTTAGTGAGGGTTTCTGGCTCAAGGAGACTTCCGTCCTTGGCCGCGAATTCTGGCGCGGCTACCGCGATGAGCGATTGCTTGAACAAAAGCGTTACGTCCAGTGAAGCGCCGAAGTGTGGCGACCCTTGGCGCACTGCAAGGTCTATCCCGTCGCTATGAAAGCTCGAGACTTTCTCAGTGGCCATGATCCGCAAATCTATATTCGGGTATGCTGCCGAAAAATCCGGTAGGTTGGGGATCAACCATTTTGCAGCGAAAGTCGGGGTGACGCTGATAAGGACTTTGTTCGGCTCTGGCTTCAACTCGGCCGTTGCGGATCGAAGGTCTGCGAACACGTCAGCGATCCGGTTGTGAAAGCTGCGCCCGACCGATGTAAACCGCAGGCCCTTCGGCACCCGTTCAAACAAGGCCACATCAAGATGCGCTTCGAGCTGACGCACTTGTTGCGCCACGGCCCCTTGCGTGACGCCTAATTCATCTGCGGCGGCTCGGAAACTAAGGCGGCGGCCGGCTGCATCGAAAGCACGCAAACTATTGAGCGGGGGAAGGTCAGTCATTTTTCAATAGTATTTCTACTGTCATGTAACATCAATTCTCAATCGTACTTTCTCATTGAGAGAGCCATATATAGTCCAATCATGAAAGGACACTCGCTATGTCAGTAGAAAAAGTAGCTCTGGTCACAGCGGGCGGCAGCGGCATGGGAGCGGATGCAGCCCGCAAATTGGCGGAAGATGGGTTCAAGGTTGGTATCCTGTCCTCGTCCGGTAAAGGTGAGGCGCTTGGGCTGGAACTTGGCGGCTTTGGCGTGACGGGCTCTAACCTTGACGATGAGGCACTGAACGCTTTGGTCAATGGTGCTAAGGATCGTTGGGGCCGTATCGATGTCATGGTGAACTCTGCTGGCCACGGTCCGAAAGGTCCGGTTCTCGAAATCAGCGACGACGACTGGCATAAAGGGATGGAAGTCTACCTGATGAACGTGATCCGCCCGACAAGGCTTGTCACACCCACTATGCAGGCGCAGGGCGGCGGAGCAATCATCAACATCTCAACCTTTGCGGCATTCGAACCCGACCCTCTTTTTCCAACGTCGGGGGTATTCCGGGCCGGGCTTGCCGCATTCACGAAGCTTTACTCGGACAAATATGCGTCAGGCAACATTCGTATGAACAACGTCCTTCCAGGCTTTATCGACAGCCTGCCCGAAACCGAAGACCGCAAAGCGCGTATTCCCATGGGGCGTTACGGGTTGGCGTCGGAGGTGTCTTCTCTTATTTCGTGGCTCGCCTCGGAAGATGGTGGCTATATGACGGGACAAAACCTGCGTATCGACGGAGGCTTGACCCGTGCAGTCTGATGCTTTGGTCCTTGGATCGCCTCGCGAGCGCCTTGTCTTCGCTGTCAAGTGGGGCGCATCCGCCGTTCAGATCATGGGATATACTGCAACGGGGTTTGGTTGGGCACCTTGGAACCTATACATGTTTCTTGTCGGTGTAGTTGGTTGGTTCGCCGTTGGCGCACTGTGGCATGACAAGGCGCTCATGCTTGTCCACCTTGTCGCGCTAGGCGCAATGATTGCTGGTATGGTTAGCGGCAGATGAGAAAAAGCAGCCATTCGTGCATTGCGTAGCATTCGGTATTTCTGGGCTCAAAGCGGGCCTTCACGTAAGAGACATCAATTGCATAGGTCCGTTGTCCACTATTAGTTTGGGGCTTCATTTCGTTGTCGTAATATGTATCCGAAGAAATCGACGAAAGGGTTTCGATGTTGCTTGGTAGTGCTGACCCCCGGCAGCGCCTATTGTTCATAATCAGAAACAGAATTTAACGGCAGGAGGGTCGAGTGCATAGCATCTCTGATCGAAGTATGTTCGCCACCAAAGTGGCTGAAGAAGCAGGCGCGTTGGCTATTAGATATTTTGGAAATAGAGACACTCTGGTGGTGGACGCAAAGGGTGCTCAGGATTGGGTCAGCGAAGCCGACCGGAATGTCGAGACGTATGTTCGAGAAAAAATAACCGAGGCCTATCCCGATGACGGAATCTTCGGAGAGGAGCATGATGCGAAATCAGGGTCCAGCGGGTTTGACTGGGTGATCGACCCAATTGACGGCACCACGAACTTCGTAAACGGCATTCCGGCGTGGACGATCGTCCTGGCGGTTGTTGCAGAGGGACAAACACAAATCGGTGTCATTCACGAGCCGAACGTGGCTGAGACCTATGTCGCCATGCGGGGGGCGGGAGCAACGCTCAACGGGCAGCCAATGCAGGTCGCATCAGGCGTCGATATGTCAAGCGGGACCGTCTCGGTCGGATATTCGAACCGCATCGAAGCGGCAAAGGTGATCCCAATCATTTCAGCCATCATCGAACGCGGGGCCATGTATCATCGCAATGCAAGCGGCGCGCTGTCGCTTGCCTATGTCGCGGCAGGCCGGCTGTTGGGGTACGTCGAAGAGCATATGAACGCGTGGGACTGTCTTGCCGGTCAACTGTTGATCGCAGAGGCCGGTGGTGTCGTCGAAGAACAGGACGCCAATGAAATGATCCGCAATGGTGGCCGCGTCATTGCCGGTACGCCAAAGATCTTTGATGATCTCAAAGCAATTTGCGAGAAGGCATGGCACGTCTGATTTGCTTCAGGCGATAGCCCGCCAGCCGGTGTCACAGCGCAGCGTGTCCAAGTCAGCGCTCCAGAAATGCCCCTGCCCAGGCTGGTCGTGCTGGCGATCAATCCGCACTCCGGAGAGATGACACCAAAGCAGCGTCCCAACCGCGCCATGGGTTACGATGGCAAGATCACCACCATCGTGCGCGTCCATGATTGACGTGACTGCCCCGACAATCCGGGCCTGAGCATCTGTCGCGGTTTCCCAGCCGCGAAAGCTCACGTCGGGTGCAGCGAAGAATGCATCGGCGGCGGCTTCGAACTGGTGCGGTGGCAGGAAACCGGTGGCACTGCGGTCGTTTTCGCCCAGCGCCGGGTTTACCTTCACCTCAAGGCCGTGCGGTTTGGCCAGGATCGCAGCTGTCTGTTCTGCCTTGCGTTCGGTGCTGGACCAGATGGCGCTGACCGAGGCCATGATCGGCGCATTTGCAAATGCTTCGGCCCGGGTGCGGCCCACCTCACTCAGTTCCCAGTTGGTGATTGCGATCTCTGGGTTCACGACCACTTCCGGGTGCGAAATGATAACGAGTTTCGGCAATGTCAGCCCTTTGGCAGCAAAACCGGTCCCCGGTCTGCAAAAGCCATTTTGATGTCAGTGCCCGGTTGCAACGGGTCATCCACGTCGTCCTGCACGGCAAACACCTGTCCGAATGCGCCGGTCAGCGTGTATTCCATGCGCACGCCGACATAGGTAGCCTTGGAGACTTGTGCCGGGATGCCGGTTTCGTATCCGATTAGGATGCGGGACGGACGCACCGCCAGCGTTGCCGGCCCCACGGGCAAATCGCGAGAGGGCAAGCTGTGGCGGTGTCCTTCGATGTCGATTGTCGCCTGATCGCCATCGACTTCGACGATTTTGCACTCGATCAGGTTCGCTTCACCGATGAAGTCAGCCACGAAGCGGTCCATTGGTGCGTCATAGAGTTGCCGTGGTGTGCCGATCTGGGCGATGGCGGCGTTACGCATGACGACGATTTCGTCGGACACGGCAAGCGCTTCTTCCTGATCGTGGGTTACATAGACAACCGTCAGTCCGAGGTCCCGCTGAATGGAGCGAATGTCTTCGCGCACCTGTCGGCGCAGTTTGGCATCGAGGTTCGACAGGGGTTCGTCAAAGAGCAGCACCTGCGGTTCCAGCACCAGCGCGCGGGCGACTGCGACACGTTGTTGCTGGCCTCCTGACAGCTCGCTAGGCAAACGGTTGTCGAAGCCTTTGAGGCCCACCAGTTCCAACCCTTTGAGCGCGCGCGATCTGGCCTCGCTCTTATCAAAGCCGGAAAATGTCAAACCGTACATCACGTTTTCCATCACGCTCATATGTGGGAACAGGGCGTAAGACTGAAACACCATAGACACATCGCGATCGGTCGCGGGCAGCTTGGTCACGTCGCGATCGCCAATCACGATCCTGCCCGAGCTGGCCATCTCCAGACCGGCAATCATGCGCAGCGTCGTTGTTTTGCCGCAGCCCGATGGTCCCAGGAGCGTCACCAGTTTACCTGCTTCCACATGCAGGTCGATGTTGTCGACGGCCACGACATCTTTGCCAAATACTTTTGACACTTCTTCGAACCGAACCGGCGCGGCTTTACTAGCAATGTTGGTATCCGTCATGTCGTTCTTTCCGCTCCGATCTGGGTGCGCCGTCCGATCTGCACGCGGCCCACGAGGAATTGCAAAAGCCCTACAGATGCCAGCATCACGAAGATCAGCGTGGTGGAATAGGCGATGGCAAGGCCGTAATCATTGTTCTCGACGCGCCCGATGATGTAGCTGGTCGCCATGTCGTATTCGGCCGATACCAGAAAAATGACTGCAGAGATCGCGGTCATCGCGCGGACAAAACTGTAGACGAGTGCCGCTAGGATGGCGGGCTTGAGCAGGGGCAGAATCACGCGTCGGAACGTCTGCCACGAGTTTGCACCCAGCGTCAGCGACGATTCATCAAGCGACCTGTCCAGTTGCGACATGGATGCGATACCCGCACGCACGCCAACGGGCATGTTGCGGAAAATGAAGCTGATCACGAGGATCACACCCGTGCCTGTAATTTCGATCGGGGGAACGTTGAAAGCCAGGATGTAGCTGACCCCGATGACGGTACCGGGAATGGCAAAGGACAGCATCGTTCCGAATTCGAAGGCGTTCTTTCCGGCGAAATTTTGGCGCGTGAGCAAGTAGGCGGTCACCAGTCCTACAGCTGCCGTCAGCGGAGCCGCTATGGCCGCAATGCTGATGGTGGTCCAGAAACTGTCCCATGCAGCACCCGTCCAGCGGATGCCTTCCTCTTCAATGCGCACTGAGAAGGCGGTGACATAGTGTTTGAAGGTGAGCGTGTTGTTGACGCCCCAAAGCTCAACGACGCTGCCGTAAATGATCATGCCGTACACAACCGCTGTAAACAGCGCCCAGATGGTCGCGATGGCTAGCACGGGTATTGCCAGCCCATTGGGCATCAGCGGATGCACGCCGGCGTCCCCCTTGCCGGAAACGGTGGTGTAGCTTTTCTTACCGAGCCAGGCGCGCTGCGCGTAAAAGGCAGACAGCGTGAAGAAGAGCAGTACCATGGCCAGCACGGCGGCCCGACCCTGATCATATTGCGCGCCGACGATGGCAAAGAAAATCTCGGTCGACAGAACGTCAAAATTACCGCCTAGAACAAGCGGGTTGCCGAAGTCGGCCATGCTTTCGATGAAGCCGAGCAGAAAGGCATTCGCCAGACCGGGTCTCATCAGGGGCAGCGACACCGTTCGGAAGGTTTGCCACCTATTGGCGCGCAACGTTTGGGCGGCTTCCTCCATCGACGGCGATACGCCTTCGACAACACCGATCAGCACCAGAAATGCGATGGGGGTGAAGGCCAGCGTCTGGGCGATCAGGACACCCGGCATTCCATAGAGCCACCGCGACGGTTGCACGCCAAAAAGATCGGCAAAAAAGACTGTGACCGACCCGGATAAACCGAAGAGTAGGATCAAGGCCAGCCCGATTACGAAGGGGGGCGTGATGATTGGCAAAACCGTCAGCGCGCGCATCCCGCGCTTGAACCGAAACCCTGACCTAGTGACCACAAGTGCAAAACAAAGTCCCAGAACCGTGGTGATCAGGCCGACGAGAATGGCCAAAAAGAGGGAGTTCCACGCGGCGCCGCATTTCGCACCCCCAAAACACCCCAATCCCCAGAGACGGTCATCAAAGAATTTCGAGGCAAAAACAGATACCGAATAGGCGCCGCCTTCGGTCACAAAGGCCGAAAACAGCATGTTGGCAATTGGAAAGAACACGAAGGTGGTGACGATTGTTATGACGCCGCCGATCGCGCTGACGACAAACACATCGCCGTTGACTGCACCGCGCGCCGCGATGCCCTGCGTGAGCAGGAACAAGAAGGCCGACGCACAGAGCATCGCGCCATACCCCATACCGAACTGTCGGATTTTTGGCTCACCAAACAGGGCCTTGAGCCAGTCGAAGTTGAAGCCGCGAATGCCGATCCCGAAGCCTTGCGCAATCAGCCAGCCAAAGCCCAGTGCACCCGCAAGTATCAGGATCTTAGCGTAGATCGGATCAGATTTAGGTTTCCCCAGCACCAGAATCGGCAATGCCAGCGGGATCAGCAAGGGTGCAAGCCAGAGTTTTTCACCCTGCCCGATCAGAAACAGAGCGGGCGCAAAATCTTCATCAAACGGATAGCCACTAAAGAGCCATTGAAATGACCAAAGGCCATCCTCAACCATGTACCATGGCAGCAGGACGTAGCCGACCCACCCGATAATGATCCAGAAGATCAATACCGGGTGGGTCCTGGTTTTTGCAATGTCAGCCACTTACTGCGGCAGCACCGAAACGTCTTCGTCCCACTTTTGCAGCAGACGCTTGCGCTCATCAGAGGAGCCGTACTTTTTGAAGTCATAGTCGATCAGCTTGATCTGGCTCATATCCGGGGCGCTTTCAGATGTTTGCGCACCCTTGTTGGATGGGACCTGGAAGGCATTGACTTCAAGCGCGAGGTTCTGCGCTTCGGCACTCAGCGCCCAGTCGTAGAACTTTTTGGCTTCTTCTTCGTTGCGAGCGCCTTCAATGATCGACATCGAACCGATCTCGTAACCAGTGCCTTCGCACGGGGCGACAACCTTTACAGGGAAGCCTGACACCGCTTGCTTGACCGCGTCATGCATGAAGACTATGCCGATCGTGTTCTCGCCACGACCCGCGGCCTTGATGGGTGCTGAACCGGATTTCGTGTACTGATTTATGTTGGCGTGAAGGCCTTTCATGAACTCAAAGCCCTCGTCCTCGCCAAAGATCTGCACCATCGACGCCAGCGTCGTGTAGGCAGTTCCGGACGAATTCGGGTTCGCCATCTGAACGTGCCCTTTATATTCAGGCTTGAGCAGGTCCTTCCAGCAGGCGGGTTCGGGCAGGTTGTTGGCCGCCAGGAGGTCAGAGTTGTAGCCATAGCCCAACGCACCCGAATAGATACCGATGGTCTTGTTGCCAGCACTTTCGGCCTGTGAAATCGCCCAGTCATGCAACTGGTCACGCATGGGCGAGACATATTCCATAGTTAATCCTTCTTCGGCCGCTTGAAGGTGCGGGTCCCCCGTACCGCCCCACCAGACATCTCCCTTTGGGTTTGAGCTTTCTGCGCGGATTTGCGCAAAGGTCTCGCCAGAGGATTTGCGAGCCATGTTCACGTCAATGCCGGTGGCGTCCTCGAAGCTGCGCGCCATCAGCTGGCACCAGTCTTCCTGCGCCGAACAGTAGAATGTCAGCTTGTCGGCTTGCGCAGCACCCATGGAAGCGGCGAATGCGATCAGTGAGCCAGCAAGTGTGTTTGTCATTTTTTTCAAGGTCTTTCCTCCCATAACTATCCAGCTTCCAGCTTTGAGCCGGGAACTGTCATGTCACCTGTGAGGACGGCCACGCTTAAGTGTGGCATCTTCTGATTTCACCAGTCTCGGTACGGCTTTTCCTCTTTGTGACTATGTAAGTCTGACCACTCTAACACTTGTTTCGCAAGGATTTTTGCAGAGCGACAAAATCAGTGCGATCCAAACGGAGCACCTTTGCAAACATTATTCAAAGGAAGATCGCAAGCTCATCCATAGCCTTCGAATGCGCGGAGCTTGATACTTGCGCCAATTGGCGAATGGGTTCTGGGCAATCAAATTGTCTAGCGGTAATACAGACTTTGCAGCGAATGTTGAAAGCTAGCTTCCGATTCTGACCCCACTTGTGACGTGTGGGTTCACGCAGTGAATGCGCTCTCATCGCCCTGCATGACTGAGGAAACTTACCCTGCGAACGTCAACAATGGGCTCATTCCGGACCTCGGTGCCGTTGCAGCACAGGCCCCTACCCCGCCGTCAGCTGAACGCGTAGACAGCCCTTTCCGGACCTTATTAGACCAACACTAGTTTTGAATTTGGCCCACACGCGATTTTAGCCATTGAGAATGTAGGGACGCAGTCTTTACGTTGGCGCTACAGCATTCCGTACTTTTACTTGACAAAATCAAGCAACTCCATATTACTTGAATTTGTCAAGTAAATGGGATTGCAATATGGATCACATCTCGACAATTCGCGCCTTTAATCGGTTCTACACACAGAGGATGGGTTTGTTCTCCCCTGACTACGGCGGTAGTGGAATGAACCTCACAGAACTGCGGGTTTTCTATGAGATCGGAGTGCAAAATGGCTCAACTGCCCGGTTGATCGCCAATGCCCTGGACCTCGACGAAGGCTATGTCAGTCGTATCCTGAAGAACTTTGAGCGATCCGGATGGATTCTAAGAAAACCTTCTGAACATGATGCACGGCAAAAGGAACTTCATCTTACTGAATCTGGGCACCAGAGGTTTAGCGAGCTTGTCGACCGGATGGCGCTTGAAGTCCACAAGCGATTGGATGGGGCAGATGCAGGGCGCGTCGCCCGGGCCTTGGAGCAGGCGGTGAGATCATTTGACCTGCCGGGTCCAGTCGAGTTTCGCGAATTGACCCCGGGCGACGCCGGATGGGTCGTCAATCGGCACGCCGAGACCTATTACACGGATTATGAATTTGACTACCGCATGGAAATGCTCGTCATGCAAATCCTGGCGGCTTTTTTGCCGGTCCAAGGCATTGATGGAAACCGCGCCTTTATTGCTCATAGCGGCGAGACGCGGCTCGGATCAATTTTTTGCATGAATACAGAAGAACCCGGCGTCGCGAAACTGCGATTATTCTTTCTGGAACCCGAGGCCCGCGGAATGGGCTTGGGCAAGCGGTTAATGACGATCTGTCTGAATCACGCACGTGCATCAGGGTTCAAACGCATGACGTTAATGACCCACGAGACACAGATAGTCGCACGCGCGCTCTACGCTAGATTCGGATTCACTTTGACAGAGCGCGTTTCCGGGTATCACTTTGGTAGTGAGAGCGTGCAAGAAACCTGGGACCTCACACTTTGATCTCACAACTGGGCTTTGCGCTCAGTGCGGCCGCGCATAGACGACCAGACATTCGCTGCGCGGCGTCGTATGAGCAAAATGAGCACGGTGCGGTCCTTGGAGCAGTGCCAGCACGTAGGCACGGCAAACCTACGCTCGGATAGTGACGGCCCAGAGCGGACTTTTAAGTAGCGCGCCGAGAATGGCGGCTTCGAAAGCCACAGCGAACAAGCAAGCTGCCCAACCCGGACGATGTGCGCCGCTACTCGGTGTGTCACACCGCACGGATCTCGAGTTACTCGCGACCGACGTCGCGCCTACCTTGGTGGCGAGTGTGTGAAAGGCACTGCGGGTATTGAACGAAACGGGCGTTGCGTTGTTCGAACGTTGGCTTTGGCAACTGGCAAGAAGGTCAGACGGGCCTTAACGTGGCGCAACACGTCAGACACCGAGACTACGGACCAGAAATGAAATCCGAGATTCCAAAACACAGCGCAATCTGAGGACAGATCATTGTCGGTGAGTTGAAGAAAACAGGCCTTTCCGAGCGGGATATCCGAAAGGAGTTCGGGATAACCAGATCTCAACTCGAAGACCCGGATGCTCGCTGGTCCTTCGACAAGACTGCCTGGTTGTTTGAAAAGGCGAGCGCTTTGACCGGGGACGACCTTGTCGGATACCGCCTGGCACAGTCGCCGGACCTGGTCAGGAAGGCCGGGTTGCTCGCCTATGTCGGCGTTTCGGCACCTACCGTTGGCGGTTACCTTCGAAACATCACCCGTTTTCAGCGCGTGATCGGTGACGCGAGCAAGACGGCCATGGAAGAAGGCCCGGAAACCACCCGGCTGACCTGGCACTACGATGTGCCAGCAAGCATTCCGACCGGGCAATATGCCGAGTTTGGAGCCGTTGGCACGGTCTTCGCCCTGCGGGACTACTCCAATCGGCAAATCCGTCCGACGCATGTTCGGTTCGCGCATCAGCGGCTGACCGGCACCGAGGCCCTCGACAGGTTCTTTGGCTGCAATGTCCTGTTTGGTGCCGCGGAGAACAGCATTGCCTTCAAGGCGGCTGATATGGATGTGCCGCTGTTGACGGCCGACGACAACTTGCAGCGGACGCTTTCGGTCATTTGCGAGAACACGCTGGCTCGGATGCCGCAGACACCCAACAGTGTGGCCCGGGTTGTTGAGAGGCAGATCACGGCGCGTCTTGCAGCCGGCACGGCCCAGCAGGACGCAATTGCGGCGGAACTTGGGATGAGCGCCCGAACGCTGGCCCGCCGACTGACCGACGAGGGCACGAGCTTCGCAGCGGTCGTCGCCAATCTGCGAAAGGCTCTGGCCCGGGACTATCTGCTCAACAGCACGCTTCCGCTCACCGAGATCGCCTATCTTCTCGGATATAGCGACGCCAGTACCTTCAGCACGGCATTCCGAAGATGGTACGGACAGCCCCCCAGCGACTTCAGGGAGCAGCCAGCAACAGAAGCGCCCCTGGCATAGGGCGAACGATCTGAGTAGAGGCCGGACTGCTCGGATCATAGGCCCGCACTTTCACGTTTCTCCGTCTTCCTGAACCACCCTGACGCAACAAACCCGGCAGGCATGAGGCCTAACGGGTTTGAAGCAGATGCCGGATCTCTCCAGCGTCGGTTGGAAGGGGTAAACCGTTCCGGTTGTCTCGTTGCGGGATCAGCGCTTGTGCTTGTTGCCACCCTTCTTGCGATCGTCCTTGCGATCTTGACGATCCCGGTCTTCGGCGATCTTGCCACCGAGCGCACCGGCGGCTGCGCCGAGGGCCAGGCCGTCCTTGGCGTCGCCGCCGGTGATTTCGGTCAGCACGGCGCCGGCCACAGCGCCCTTGAGGGCTTTCTCACCGATGTCACCGGCATTGGCGGCCATCGGGGCAGCGAGGGCGAGTGAGGCGGCAAGGGCGGCGAATACGGTGTTCTTGAGGGTGTTTGTCATCGGTTCCAACCTTTCTGACGGTGGCGACCTCCGTGGCCGCCTTCTGTGGAAAGATCTAAGCGAACCGCCATGCCCCCGCTTGAGAGCATCCGACAGCTTCATTGGAATGGCTGACATTGCAGAGCAACAAGCCAAATTCGACGGTTGTTCTGCCGTCAAGACTTTCGCCTGACGCAATGCCAATCATCCAAGGGGTCGCCTCCTTGGCCGCGATGGCTGCATGGGCCGTTCCGGCGCAGGCACGACACTCCCAACCAGACGGCATTCTATCCGCCGCTACTCAGGTCAAAGATTGATCCGCAGCCTCAAGCCGAAAACGGTCGTGTCCTGATCGTTGAAGCCCGGGTTGATCATGTGCTGGACGTCCGCCGTCAGGGCGACATTGTCCGACAGGTCCAACCGATAGAAGGCCTCCATTGTGGTCTGGGTGTCGAGCGTTTCATCTACCGGGTCCGCAACGGTCGCGCCAAACCCAAAGAGGTCGTCATAGAGGCCCGGCCGCCATAGAAGTCCAGCGTTGGCTGCGCGTCGGGCGATCGGCGCCTCACCCTCCGACCAGCCGAGGCGTCCGTAGATCATGAATTCCTCGTTGATCGTGTGGTTGGCAGACAGGATCGCCCCGTAGCTCTCCGGCACGCCTGCCTCGGTGCGTTCATCGACGTGAAATACCCCGAGGTGAACGTTGGTTAGAAAGCGCTTCGAGCGTTCGGGCGTCCATCCGATCTCGGCGTATTTGTAGAACTCGGGGCCACCGGGAAACCACTCGACATCGGTCAGCGAGCCGTTTGCATCCGACAGGACACCGAGGGCATAGATCTGGTCGGTCAGGAAACCGCCCCCCGCAATGCCGAAGCCGGGATCGGGGATCGGCAGGACCGGGCTGAACAGGATCGAGAAATTGGAGAAAGTCGTGCGTGGGTTCACGTAGCCGAGGATGTCCGAGTAGTCTCCCGGATCGATCCGGCCGGCCACGAAACCGGCCTTCCCGCCAGCGAGCGTCTGGGACCAGTAGGCGACGGAGAGGGTCGTGTCGGTGTCACTGAATGTCGTTGCGGTGACGCCCGCATAGCCGATTTCCCCGGCAAGCCCGCTTGGCGCGATGTCCGTGCCGAGCAGATGGCGGTTCTCCAATGTGAAGACCAATTGCCCGGGATTTTCGCCGCCGCGATTGAGCAGCGTCCACTGGCCCAGAATGCGCGCCTGGCCCAAGGCGGCCTCGTCGATATCGGTCAGGCTCTCGGTCGCGGACTGGTAATAGGCCTGGTAGTCGAAGGAGAGGTTCAGGCCGGTGCGTTCGGCAAAGCGTTGCCGCGATGCCTCCAAGGGGTCCAATGCCGCATCCAGCCCCGGCCAGCGAGAGTCCTGCAACCGCCGCACTCGGTCTTGTTCCAGTTGGGCCTGCGTGGATGCCGGGCCACCGAGCGAGACCGCTGCGGCGGCCTCCAGGGCGGACGTTGGCCGGCTTTCCTGCGCCAAGGCTCCGGTTGATAACCAGAAGCCAGCGACGATGACCGTACCGAGAAGCCTTGCCTGTCCCATATGAGGTCTCTCTTGTTGCTCTTGATTCTTCTTCGGCCCGCTCATGCAAGTATCGCCAGTACGACATCCCGGCCCGTCCAGAGGACGAAGGCCGAAAGCGTAGCCGTGATCATGGCAGGCACACCGTCTTTCCAAGTGTCCCAGATCAGATGACAACCGATTGCGCCAAGCGACGTGCCCAGAAGGGCAGCGGCCCCGAGCGGCCCGAGCAAGCTGCCTTGAAACCAGATCGCCACCGCCCCGAAAAGCTCGACACCACCGACAAGCGCCATGATCTGACGGTTCAGCCCGTATTTGACGAACATCGCCAGTTGCGTTTCGAAGATGAGCTTCTGCCAGCCAAGGATCTTGATCGAACTGGCGAAGAGAAAGAAGGCGGACAGCAGGCCAATGGCAACTATTTGCATAATACGACTCCGCCGACACACACAGGGCTGAAGTTCATTTGATGTTCCCTTCTGGATCGTCCCGAGTGTGCAGTCCGGTTACTTGAGATCGTCCTGCGCCTTGATCTCCGGCACACGGGCGAGGGCTTCGGCCATGTCGGCGCTGCTCATCAACTCGATCATCTGGTAATCCTCCAGCAACCCGTCACCGAGACGGCTGACATAGAAGGCCTGGATGAAGGTGGGGTCGTCCGGCAGGGCGACGGTGATGTAGTTCTTCCCGTTCCCAAGCCCCCAATAGTAGCTCAAAAGCTCGCCGCCGAGCGCCTCGATCCCACCCTTCACCGAGGCCGCGCGGTCCCCGGGATTGGCGATCTGCATCTCCCAGGCGGCGCTGTTGGATGCGCCGATAAACAGGAAGGTGCGCATGTCTTTTGTGTCCTGCGCCGCTGCAACTGTCGCAGAGACGCAAAGGGCTGTCGAAAGAAGGATCCTGTTCATCTTGCCACCCGGAATTGCTTCGATGTTGTGGTCAGTACAGCATGGCTGCCCTGACCGTTCTTGTGGGTTCAATGCCCCGGAGCTCCGGGAATGGAGTGTTCCAGCTCGGCAGGGCGGAGCGGGAACTCGGAATGCTCATCCTCTGGCGTTTCGATGTCGGCGTGCCAGGTGAATTCCTTGTCCCCGAGGTCCAGATCGATCTCGCCCCCTTCGATGACCGGGTAACGGATCGGCTGCCCGGGCCGCAGGTCGATATTAGCGACACCGTCGTCGATAATGACCTGCCCGCTCACCAGAACGTAGGGGATTCCCTTGGTGAAGGAGCCGTTCATGCCCTTCTTCATCGATGATGTTTCGGTGATCGTGTCGGGGTCGAAGATCGTGATATCCGCGATCATGCCTTCCTGCATCCGGCCGCGTTCCTGCATCGCCTTCAGGCCCACCTTGGAAAAGTACTTCGCGGGAATGTAGGAGGCGTTGTTCACCATCTCCATCAGCGCGATGCCCTGTTCACGGGCCTCGCGGAACACGATGCCATAGGTGCCGGCATTGCGCGGGTGCCCCCCGTACTCCGTGAAATCGGCCTCGATCGGCAGCGGTTCGCCATCGACGGTGAAGCCGACGATGTCGTTGGCGATCGCAATATCCTTCATGTGGATCCAGCGCTCCAGGTCTGCTTCGGGGCGGACTGTGATGAAAATCGGCTTGCTCGGATCCTCCTTCTGCTGCCGGAAGAACTCCTCGTCGGACTCGTAGAGTTCGCCGGTGCTGGTATCGAAGATATCGCGGGTCGGAACGATATTGTTCGCCTCGATCTTGTCCGGCAGCAGTTGCGGTGTCGCGATGTTCGGATTGCCGGTGATGGCCGGGTAGTATTCCGCGAAGATGGTCATTCCGCGCATTTGCAGGCGGCGCGCAAGCTCGTAGATTTCTTCCCACCCCTGGTTCTGGATGTGGGAAAGGATCAGGGCCCCGTCGAGCGCAACGGCGTTTGCGATCACCTCGTTTGCGCCCAGGGAATAGTAGAGCGGCAGGCTCTCGGTCGGACCGAAACGGGTATGGGCGCCAAAGAAGCGGTCATACTTCTTCGCCATTTTCTGAAGCGCGAAAATCTCCTTCGGATAGGTGTTGTATCCCACCGTCGTGTTGACGGTGATCGCCCCGGCGCGAAGACCCTTTTCATACATGGTCATGACTTCGACGAGCTGATCCGCAGTCGGAATATCCAGCGCCCAGCTGGCATGTCCGTCTTCTTCCTCGGCTGCACCGCGTGACTTGAGGATGTAGGTCGGATCGGATGCCAGCTCGACTGAAACCCCATCCATCACGACACGCCGGATCTCCTCGTGCCCCATCCCGGAACCGAAGTTGAGAAAGGAATTGCCCTCGTACTTGTCGTAGAACAGGTCGGCATCCGCCACGCCGCTCTCGGTATCGAGGATCGTCGTCGTGCCATCATGGGCCATCATCTTCTGATCGAAGCCGCCAAAGGAATGCGAATGGGTGTTGATGAATCCCGGCGCGACTACATGCCCGGAAACGTCGATCTCGCGCTTGCCCGTCAAGGCATCTTCGGTGATCGCGGTGATCCTGTCGCCGGTCACGCAGACATTGCGCACGGCATCAAGATTGGTTTCCGGGTCCATGACGCGGCCGTTGAGAAGCGCGACGTCGCACTCCTGAGCAACCGCCATCGAACTGCAGAGGGCCATGAGAGTGGCAAGAGTGAGGTGTTTCACGGTCAGTCCTTCCGGGATGATTGCGTCGGGCAAAAAAACGCGGGGCGGACGAGGGAGACCGCCCCGCGCTCTCCTCAGTCCAGCGTGTTCTTGTAGATCACGCCGTCCTTCATGATGACCTTCAGGTTGGGATCAGGATCGGCCAGAAGAAGGATGTCTTCGAGCGGGTTGCCATCGACCAGCAGGAGATCCGCGTAAGCGCCTTCCTCGACCACGCCGAGCGGGCCGTCTTGATACGGATTGTTCAAGCCCGTAAGCCGGTTCATGCGGGCGCCGTTCGATGTGGCCATGCGCAGAATGTCGAAGGGTTTGAACTTGGCCTCGTGCAGGTATTTGAACTCGTCGTTCATCTTCTTGTCCTGCTCAAGCGTCTGGTCCCAGTTGTTGATGAGATCGGTGCCCAGAGTGTAGAGGTCGATCATGCCCGGTGTCGTCTGGATCACCTCGATCATGTTGGCGGCGGCGTCACGGACACTCTTCCATTTGGCGAACGAGGCTGGCGTGTAGAAGGCTTCCGCCTGTTCGGTCGTCACCGAGTAGACCGGGGCTACCGCCGTCGCGAACATGATCTGCTTTTCGACCATGATCTCGGCGGCCTCCTTGGTCAGGAACGGGATGTGCTCAACGGTCTTTGCACCGTTGTCGATACAGTTGCGGATCGCCTGCTCGGTGAACACGTGGCAGGTGACGTAGGTGCCCCATTGCTCGGCGGTCTTGACCGCCATCTGGATCTCGTCCGCCTGGTACTGAAGCGAATGCAGCGGGTCGAACTCGGACGTGACCCCACCGCTGACCATGACCTTGATCTGGGTTGCCCCGCGCCGCAGGTTCTCGCGCACCGCCATGCGGATCTGCTCCGGGCCATCCGCGATGAAGCTCATGTCCGTGTCGACCCAATGCGATGGGCCTTGCCCCGACAGGGTTGGATGCCGGTCGTTCAGCTTGCGGAAATCGGCATGGCCCGATGTCTGCGTGATGAAGGCCTCCGAGGAATAGATCCTCGGGCCGGGGAACATACCGGTATCGATGATCCGCGCGATGGACTTTGCCGGTCCGCCGAGGTCACGAACCGTCGTGAACCCGTTCATCAGGATGCGCTCGGACCGGATCGTTGCAACGCCACCAAGATGGAAGGGCGTGATGTTCTGGCGCAACCCGTCACTGAGCGGGTTGAACACCAGCAAATGCACGTGCTGGTCATGCATCCCCGGCATGAGCGTGCGCCCGCCGCCGTCAATCATGGTTGCGTTGGGCGCTTCGATCCCGTCCGTCGAAATTTCCTTGATCAGGTTGCCTTCGACCAGAACGCTGGCGTTTTCGATCCGCGCCTCGTTCACGCCGTCAAAAACATGGACATTGGTGAACAGGGTCTGCGGCAGCGCTTCGTCCTGCGCAGAGGACATGCCGGCAGCGAGCGACACCACGCCCGCCAGTAATGTGGACTTGAAAAGATGCTTCATAAGTTTGCCCTTCCGCAATGTTGACGGCGGAGCCAGCGCCCCGCCGAAAGTTCAGTTCAACGTGTTCTTGTAGAACTTGCCGTCCTTCATGATGACGCGAATGCTCGGCACGTCCTGCCCGCGTGGCTCGGCATCGAACCATGTATCGACAGCGCCGATGGCAGTGATGTCTTCGAGCGGGTTTCCGTCAACGATGAGGATATCGGCATAGGCACCTTCCTCGATCACGCCGAGCTTGCCTTCGGGATAGGGGTTTCCGCGTCCCGTCAGTGCGGCCAGTTCGCCGCCATTCGAGGTCATCATCTGCAAGGCCCAGAGGTTGCCGAACTCACGCGCCATGAAAGCCTTGGTGAAGTCCATCGACTGCCGGTACGGCACACCGGTCAGCAGCACGTAGTCGGAATCGAACACCATCTTCGGCTTGTACTTCCGCACCAGATCAAACAACTGCTCGCTGTTTTTCCGCAACCAGAGGAACTTCGCCGTCGGCGGGAAGGTCGGGTCCTGGTGCATCGGATGCTCAAGCGCCTCGGGCGCCAACGCGGTCAGGTTGGGCGAGAAGAACGCTTCCTTCTCTACCAGCTTCTGCATCGTCGGTTCCGTTATGGTCAGGCCGTGATCCACCACTTTGACCCCGAGATCGAGCGCGCGCGACAGGTCGCTATCCATGAAGACATGCATGGCGACATAGGAATCCATGTCCCCGGCCACCTCGACGGCAGCGGCGATTTCTTCGTCTGTAAAGGCGGACTGGTAGATCGGGTCCTTGATGGAGGTCACACCACCACTGACCATGATCTTGAGGTAGTTGGCCCCAAGCGCAAAGTTCCGCCGCGCGCCGTGGAGCACTTCGGCAGGGCCGTCGACAAGCCGCGTGATCTCCAGCCGTTCAAGATTGCTTTCGTTCTTGCGTTGCCCGGCGATCCCCCAGTCGCCATGACCACCGGTCTGGCTGAGGCAGGCGCCGGACGAGTATATCCGCGGGCCCGGAAGCGAACCCTCGTCGATTACCGCACGAAGTCCACCATGTGCACCGCACATGTCGCGCACGGTTGTGAAGCCCATCGCCAGCATTTCCTGCGCAAAGGCCGCAGAACGTGCGCCGATCTCCTCCCATGTCGTGTCCTGAAGGCCCGGGATCGTGCCATCCTTGTACATATTCACATGCACATGGCTGTCGATCAGTCCCGGCATCAAGGTGCGTCCGCCGCCGTCGATCACATTGACCTCGACCTCTTTGGTCTCGATACCGCGTTCGGTCTGGATGGTGAAAGAATAGCCGTCGATACCGCCAACAGGATCGGGCAGGCGCTTGCTTCCGCCCGTTCGAACTTCGACTTCCCACGTGCCGGATTCGGGAATGTCCTCTGCAATCTTGTGAATCTTGTTCTTGACGACGAGCACGTCGACATCTTTCAAGCCGTCATTCACCCCGTCGAAGACCATCACGTTCTTGAACAGCGTGACCTCCGAGGGAATGTTGGGGATATCCTGCGCAATGGCAGGCGTCGTGAGCGCAATTGCCATTGACATGGCCGGCAGCAACGCCTTCAGGTTGAGTGTTGTCATTCGGTGTCCTCCCAGGGGTCGGTCTTCCTGCGGACCGATCCTCCCACTATGCACATGTGCCCCGAGATTCTTTTGACCCGCTGATCCCGTGGTGCATTTTTCTGACCCGATCCGGTCAATTTCAGCCAATTTCTGCTTGGCCGTCAGGCGCCCGCGCCCGTAGCGTGTCGGAGAGCGAAAGGGTGATGTGGATGCCGCAAGGAGAACAAAAGGACGGTTTGTCCCTCGTACGTGCTACGGTCCTCGGCCCCGTCGTAGCGATGATGCGGCGGCTCGATGCGGATCCGGCCTTTGCGCTCGGGCTGCATGGATTGAGCGAGGAACAGGTCCTGAACCCGGCCGAGTTCATCCCGCATGACACGGTCTATGCGGCGCTGGCCTCCATCGCCGACATCACCCGGCCGGATATCTGCGCCTTGGCGGGACAACAGACAGACCTGTTGAAGTTCCTGCCGCGTGGGGCGCTCCTCGGCCAGTCGGTGACCCTTGGCGATTTCTTCACCCGGTTCACCCAGATCGTCTCGAAGGAAAGCAACGCGGTGTCCTTCCGGCTCCTGATCGAGGAGGAACACGCCTACTTCACCACCAGTCGCAATTTCGAACCCGAGGTGTCGCCGGGCCATTCGGACGCCTTTCTCGTCGGGATCTGGATCTCCCTGCTGCACCGTGTTCTCGATTTCCGATGGGATCCAACCCAGGTTGTTCTGCGCCTCTGCGATCCGACCCTGCTGCCGGAGCAGTTTCATGGCGTGCGGGGCATCAAGTGCAACAACAGGGGATTCTCCATCCGCTTTCCGGCGGCCTGGCTGTCGCTTCCAATCAACCCCGAACTCCTCGTGAACCACGACAATGATATCGAAGAACCGGTTCAGGTCGATGTGCCCCTGGACTACCTCGAAGGCTTCGAAATTCTCGTGCGATCAAGGCTGTCCGATCCGGCGCTGACGGTGAGCGAGGCCGCCCGGATGTGCAGCATCACCACCAAGGTGCTGAACAAGCGCTTGTCCTCCTACGGAACAACGGCGTCCAAGGTGATCAACCGGCTGCGGATGGAAAAGGCCTCCGAACTGCTCACCACATCTGATCATTCGATCAAGGAGATCGCCCAATTGGTCGGCTTGTCCGAAACATCGGCACTCACCCGAGCCTTCACGCGGAACTTCGGCATATCCCCGAAAGATTGGCGCAATAAGGAGGCACAAGAGGCCCAAATTGCCGGAGCGCCTGCAGATTAGCCTGACCCCGCTGCGACTTCTCGACTACCGCAATCTCTTGGAACCTCGGTCGCCAATGGTAATGCCGAAGAGATGCATGAACCGGCGAGCCCTTCGCGGGGAGCAATCGATGGGAAAGGAGACCTCCATGCTATCCGCAGCGAACTCCCGCTTGCCGCCCATCTTGACCGCCTTGGTTTCTGCGAACTCTGACTTCTCGTGCCCGCAGCGAAGGTCCGTAAGGTCGGCATTCTGCCCGTTCGTGACAAAAGCTGCATCGGTCGGGAAGGGCTCAAAGCCGTCATCCGACGGCATTAGCGATTAGACCGGTTTGTGGTTGCGAGCGGTCATTGGGGCCGCTCTCAGGATTGGTCCGACATCGGCCCTCCCAGTACTATTCAACGAGTTTTCAAGCTCAACTCCGAGATCCTACCGTCGCCTGACCCTCTCTCGATTACGCTCCCGACGTTCGATGTTGATCCGGTGGTCGCGGCCCAATGCCCGGTAGAAGCCCGGTCCCTTGGACCAGTTCAGAAAGTGGGCAAAGCTGTCGACCTGATCGTCGTTGCGTCCGCGTGGAAAGGACTGAAGCTCCCGTTTGAATACCGGCAGCCAGGGTGCATCTGCAGGCAGATAAACCTTGCCCTCTTCGACAGGACCGCAAGCGGACTGGAACCGGGTTTCCTTGTCCTTGTCGGGTTTAATGCGTTCGTAGCGCCGACGGTCATCACGAAACAATTCGTCCAAAAGAGGTTTGCCGGAGGCCGCATCTTCGATCAGGACACGATCGGGATCCCAACGGCCGACAAGTTGCAGTGCCTTGGCTTTCAGGTCTGGGTAGTCTACCTGCCCGCGCCAGACGTCGATAAGATGCCACGCATTTTCGCGGAACCCCCAGGTTGTACAGACAGAGAAATCAGACCGGGGGTCTGCCGACATGCCCGTATCCCAGCTCTGAACCACCAGTTGGAACCAGCGGCGATCTTCGATGGTCTCGTAGGTGCCAAACCACTCCCAGCGCAAGGGCGACCCGTCGGGAGCAATGGGGTTCTGCTGATACTGGCAATTGAACACGGCCGCGCCCATTTCGCGACGCTTGGTATCCAGCGTTTGCTGATCCAAACGGGACGGGCACAGGAGATCACCCGGTTTGCGGCGCATGACCCTTCCACGCCCAAGAGGAACCACCTCATGGCCTTCTGCGATGGCAGGCAGATTCAGATGCCGGTAGGTCCCGCGTTCGAGCAGATAACCCGGCGGATCCATCTCGTGCAACCGTTGCGCAACCATAACCACACGCCCTTCGGCCGGATTGTCGAAGCGCGACAACAAGGTCCCCTCAATGAACTCCTGCGCCTTGACCAGCTCGGCTTCGGAGCCGGCATCTCCGGCTTTCAGCAGGTCATCGATGATGATGTAATCGGCGCCATGACCGGTGACAGAACTTCCAATGGAGACAGCCTTACGGCTGCCTCCCTTTGTGGTGCGGATTTCTTCTGAGGTGTTGCCCTTTTTAGCCAAGACCGTTTCAGGGAACATTTCCCGGTACCAGCGCGCAGACATGATCCGACGACAATCTTCGGAATGTTTGCGCGCCAGATCCAACCCATAGCTGGCAACGATGATCTTGGCGCTGGGGTTATGACCGAGAAGATAAGCGACATATGCAACGGCCACGGTGACCGATTTCAGGCAACGTGGCGGGATGTTGATGATCAGTCGCTTGTTTTCGCCTCGACGGACATTGTCCAACTCATGGCACATGGCCCGCACATGCCAGGCCGGATCAAAGCTGCGGTCAGTTCCCTGGTGCAGCGTGCCAAACACACGCCAAACGAAGGGAAAGAAATTGTCCCGGCAAACCTCGCGAGCGGCTTGCACGACGATTTTTGGATCAGGAGTCGTCATCTTCCGCCTCCTCGTTTTCCAGATCACCGTCACCGTCCAGTTGGCTGGAAAAGAAATCCCGGAGGATGTCGTAGTCGACAGCGTCGGGCTCAACCGTACGGACGCTTTCTTGCGCGTCCAATTCACTTGCGTTGAACAGATCTGTGTCCAGCTTAAGCAGCGCCATCAACAATTTCGTGTCGCCCTTCAACGCGCCTGCCGTGAACCGCTTGGCAATTGCCTCAGCCTTGGAAATCCGGATTTCGTGGCTGCCTTCGCGAACCGTAATCTTGGTTTCCAATTCACGTTTCAAGCTGGCATTCACCCCCTTGGCACCTTTCGGCCGCCCTTTCGGATTGCCGGATCGGCCTTTTTTGAATTGGGTCGCTTTGGGCGGTTTGCCGTAGCCGACCTCATACTCTTTCGTATCGTCAGACATGACCCACCTCCTGTTCTGAAGTGGTATCGTTGGCCGCAAAACGCGCATCGAACGTCTGGCCTGTTACCGCGTGCACGGCGCTATCACCGGTCATCTCCTGCCAACGGCGGATGGCCACATCGACATAAGCCGGGTCGAGCTCAATAAGCCGCGCTTGGCGCCCGGTTTTCTCAGCTGCCAGCAGAGTCGCGCCGGACCCGCCAAAGGCGTCCAGCACGACATCGCCGCGGTGGCTCACATCCATGATGGCATCTGCAACCAGCGCTGTCGGCTTCACCGTGGGATGATCCGCGAGATCCGCCTCGCGCCCTGCCCCAAAGCTGTTCACACCGGCGTAATCCCAGACGTTGGTCCGGTTGCGCCCGTGTTTGCCCAGCTCGACGTTGTTGATGTGCGGCGCACCAGGCTTCTTGAAAATGCAAATCAGCTCATGCTTTGAGCGATAAAGGCTGCCCATGCCTCCGTTCGTCTTGTTCCAGACGCAGAGATTGATGAGGTCCAATCCAGCTGCTTTGCCCGCCGTAATCAGTTCTTCGATATGACGCCAGTCCATGCAGATCATCGCGATGCCTCCGTTCGGCAGGCAGTCAAACAACTGCGTGATCGCGCCTGAAAGAAAGCCGCGGAACTCGCTATCCGTCATTTCTCCCGACGCCATGGCAAACTCGCGGTGTTCGGCGCTATTGCCGGACCGCACATGCCCATTGACAGGCACGTTGTAAGGCGGATCGGTGAAGACTATCTGCGGGGTCTCGCCTTCCAGCAAGGTGTCGTAGCTCTGGGCTTGAAGGGCGTCCCCGCAGAAAATGCGATGATCTCCGAGAACCCAGAGGTCGCCCGGCTCCGTGACTACGGGTGCCGCAGGGTCCGGCGTCTCAACAGTTTCCGCTACAGATACCGTCACCTCACCGACGCTGTCGATAATGATGTCGATCTCCGGTGTTTCGAACCCTGTGATGTCCAGATCAAAGTTCAACTCGCCATCAAGGCTGAGGTCCATCAGCTCGGCAAATTCGATCTGCAACGCCGCTTCATTCCAGTCCGACAATTCCGCCAGCTTATTGTCCGCAATGCGCAGAGCGCGCACTTCCGCTTCTGACAAATGATCCGCGACAACAGTCGGTACGGAATTCAACCCCAGGGCCTTAGCGGCCTCATAGCGGCCATGACCCGCGATGATTGTGCCCGAACCATCCAACAGGATCGGAGTGACAAAGCCAAACTGGGCCACCGATGCTTTCAGTTTGTCGACATTCTTGGCCGCGTGCACGCGGTTGTTGTTGGCGTAGGGCTTGATCTGGCTGATCTGGGATTGGATAACTTTTTCGGCCATCCAGATAGGCGTATTGGACGCCCGAACGTCGCTGTGTGTGTTTTTGGCAGGCATAACCGCCTCCTTTTGCGTGACGCCGCGCGGACGTCGAGATGGAGGGATCGCGCTGGAAAATCGGAGAGAGCACAAATCGCAACTCCCCGGACCAATCGATCCGAGACGTTGCTCCTTTGAATGCTCTCTGCGGAAACCTGTGTTTCCAATGAGTGCTGCCTGCGGGAGCAGTTTCCCGCCCTGATAGTCCGGGCGATTAGGTCGAATGTAGGTGCCATCAATACGAGACGCAACCCCCCAAACTAAAAGTAACCAATTAAGATTGTTGACGAATAATCGGGGGTACGCCAGCAACGCCCTTCAAAACACACGCCTCAAGTAATCGCTTCAGAAAGAGCTGGACTGTTGCCGTCAACCACGCATCACTGAACCCACGCCCGAGCCATTCGGGCGCTCCTCGGTACCGGGGTTCGGCATCTAGCCAGCCCCAAATCAGAGGAGACAATACATGTCCAAGCGGAAGCAAACCAAAATTGACAAAGTGCAACACTTGTTGCGCCGCCCGAGCGGCGCCAGCCTTGAGGCGCTCTGCAAAGCAACGGGATGGCAGCCTCATTCGGTCCGAGCAGCTCTAAGCGGTCTGCGGAAAAAAGGCGTCACAATTGAACGGCGGACATCCGACAAACCAAATGGACCATCCACATATCATCTGGCGGCGGGAACTGGAGAAGCGTCATGACCAAGACGAGCGATGTCGCCGATCTCGCCGCCATGGGTCGATCGGATCTGGTCACGCTTTGGCAGCAACTGTTTGATCAACCCGCCCCCGCCATGCTCAGCCAACCCTTTCTGCGCCGCTTTATCGCCTTTGAGATGCAGTCCCGCCGTCATGGCAGGCTACCCCGCCAGGTCAAAGCCACGCTGGAAAAGGGCTCTGGGAAGAAACCCCGGCCTACATGCCCTGCCCTAAAACCCGGCGGGCGCCTGCTACGCGAGTGGAATAGTGTGACCCATGTAGTCGACGTTACAGAAGACGGCTTCACTTGGAACGGTCGGTCCTATCGCTCACTCTCGGCCATCGCCCGAGAGATTACCGGCGCGCATTGGTCAGGGCCGCGTTTCTTTGGGCTCACCGGCAAGGCGGCCAAATGAGCCCGCGCCGTAAAATCCGATGCGCCATCTACACGCGCAAGTCCTCAGAAGATGGTCTGGATCAGGACTTCAATTCGCTGGATGCGCAATATGAGGCCTGCGCGGCCTATGTCGCAAGCCAGCGACATGAAGGCTGGACCCTGTTGTCCGGGCGCTACGATGACGGTGGCCTGTCGGGCGGCACCCTAGAGCGACCCGCCCTTCAGCGCCTTCTTGAAGAGATCGATGCCGGGCGTATTGACATGGTGGTGGTCTACAAGATTGACCGGCTGACCCGGTCGCTTGCCGACTTCTCTAAGCTGGTCGACCGGCTGGAACAGGCAAACTGTTCTTTTGTGTCCGTCACGCAGGCCTTCAATACCTCATCTTCCATGGGCCGGTTAACGCTGAATGTGCTGTTGTCCTTTGCTCAGTTTGAACGGGAAGTCACCGCCGAACGTATTCGCGACAAGATTGCAGCGTCGAAGAAGAAGGGGCTTTGGATGGGTGGCAACCTGCCTCTGGGCTATGATCGCCACCCCGATCCGAAGGCAAGAACGCTGGTGGTGAATGAAGAGGAGGCCAGAACGGTCCGGCATCTCTTTGGGCTTTATGACGAGCTTGGTTGCCTGCGCAAAGTAGAAGAACGGGCAACGGCAGAAGACCTGCGGTCAAAACGGGTTGTTCGGACAGATGGCAGTGTGAAGGGGGATTGTCCGCTGTCACGGGGTCAAATCTATTACCTGCTGCGCAATCCGGTCTATCTCGGAAAAATCCGCCACAAGGATAAGATCTGGGACGGACAACATCCGGCGATCATCGATCAGGACATCTGGGACCGGGTGCAGGAAAAAATGCGACAGGCCTCCAACCGCTCGCGGGCACGCGGCGACTCCGATGCGCGCCAACACTCCACTGACCCCGGGGCCTGGCTCACCGGTCTGCTGTATGACGAAACTGGTGATCGGTTGACGCCGACCCACACCACGCGCAAAGGCCGACGGTTGCGCTACTATATCTCCAATCGACTGATCTCAGGCGGCAAGGATATCTCTGGCTGGCGACTGCCCGGCCCAGCGCTGGAAAACGCGGTCATTGATGTCATCGTCAGACATTTGCAAGACGCCGCCGCGGCGCACCAAGTACTGGCGCAGCCGGAGGCCGGGTCAGCCGAGGCAGTTCAGACTTCAGTTGCGGATTTAGTAACCCGGCTTCTAGGCCATGGCTGTCAGATCGGCGCTGCTCTTCTGGCCAAAGGCAAACTTGCACGAGGACAGATCGACCTCGAATTTAACCCCAAAACTCTGGCAAGCGCACTTGGCATCGCGGCCGATCATCTGCACCCGGATCTCACCCACGTCACCGCATCTTTCGATCTGTGCCGCCGCGGCGTCGAGGCCAAGGTCATCGCCGGAGACATGGCACCCCAACCTGATCCCCACCTCCGGTCCATGCTGATCCGCGCCCATGGCTGGGCCCGTGATCTGAAGGCCGGAGTTCAACTGATGGAGATTGCCCGCCGCGAAAGCGTCCCTGACGCCTTCATCCGCACCCGTGCTCAGCTCGCCTTTCTCTCACCAAAGATTCAAACGGCGATTCTCGACGGGAGCCAGCCGCCCGAACTCACACTCAAGCGTCTGGTCAGCGTGACCCACCCACTTGAATGGTCCGAACAGGAACGCCTGTTCGGCTTCTGACATCTCCAGCTCCTGCGTCCCTGATACAGACTTCGCCCTCCCTGATCCGGCGGAACAATTCCCTGTTCGCACGAGGAAATTCCCTGTTCCACCTTTTAGGGAATTTGCAACATAAACCTCTGAGAAACATACAGTTCTGATAGAAGAAATGACGGAAGTCAGTCCCGGTTTGCGAATATTCCCTGTAAATTGCAGGTTATCAGGGAAATCCAGCCCAAAGCGACCCCGCTAAAATGCGACACTGAGACTCGCGCCTGAATTGTCCTCTGAATGTACGGTTTGCTTCGTCTCTGATTGAAAGCGCATGCGCCAACGCGCGGGAATTGCGTAACAATTCCGGATCAGAAAATACAACTGAAGTGAGACAGGTATGAGTGGCGGGGAGACAGGGATTCGAACCCTGGGGACGCTCTCACGCCCAACGGTTTTCAAGACCGCCGCATTCGACCACTCTGCCACCTCCCCGTCGAAAGCAGGGTCTAAGGCCAACTGAAATCAGAGGCAAGTCGAAATCGGGAAATCTTGCCGAAGCCCAAGCAGCGGACTTTCCATAGAACCGTACCCACGTTATGATCCGCATGAAAGACCGCAGCAGACTGGCGCGAAGAACCGGCTGGCTGACGGTGGGGCTCGGGGAACGAGGCCCCTTCAGGCAAGGGATGACAAAATGAAGCGAGCGACTGAGATCCGCCCAGGGCCAAAACGGCTGGCGTGCTTGGCTGTAGCCTTGGTGGTGTTGTCGGGTTGCGAGGAAACGCTGGCAACCGCAGAAAAACCCGACGAAAATACCAGCAAGAACGAACTTTTCCCGCAGTCCTCCGGCGACACACAGCGCGATGTCGAGGCACCGGACGTGTTCCAATTGACCGAGGCCGGACTGTGGGACGGTCGTCCCTCTCTGGGCGGGATCTGGGTGGCTCATCCGGATGTGACTCAGCCCGAACGGGTGATCATCAAAAACGCCACGAACAACAAATCGGTGACCGGCGCTTTGTTCCGGCGTGAACGCAACCTGCCCGGCCCCGCCTTGCAGGTATCATCTGCGGCGGCGGAGCAACTAGGTATTCTTGCCGGCGCGCCGACCAAGATCAACGTGGTTGCCTTGCGGCGCGAAACCGTAGAAGTCGCGCCCGAGCCCGAGGTAGCCGAGATCGAGACTGCGCCCGAAGCAAGCATCGAGACCGCCGCCGCCAGTGACGTGGCCGAGGTTGAGGCATCCGAGGCCACCTCTGAGACGGAAAAACCGGCCAAGCGCAAATGGTGGCAGAAGAAAGCCCCTGCCGCAGCTGCGACTGCAGGCGTTGTGGGCGCAGCCGCCGTTGCCTCGGACGCGGCCGAGGATGGGGCCGAAGCCGCCGTAGCTAGTGACGTGGCCGAAGTTGATGCGCCCGAAGCTACCTCTGAGAAGGAAAAACCGGCCAAGCGCAAATGGTGGCAGAAGAAAGAGCCCGCCGCAGCGGCGACTGCAGGCGCTGTGGGCGCAGCCGCTGTTGCCTCGGACGCAGCCGTGGATGGCGCCGAGGCCACCGCAGAGATATCGGCAGCCAGCACGGCTCCGGCTTTGACCGATGCGCCGGTGGTTGCGCCTGCCGAAAAACCGGCCAAACGCAAGTGGTGGCAGAAAAAAGATCCCAACGCGATCACCGAAACCACGCTTGACCCGATCGAAGGGGCCGCAGCAGCTATCGACGCCGCCGAACCGACGCCTGTCGCCGCGACGGCCGCCACGACATCCTCGCTTTCGAAACCATTTGTTCAGGTCGGTACCTTTGGCGTTCAGTCCAATGCCAACAGCGCCGCCGCCAAAATCCGCAGAAACGGCATGTCGGCCGAGGTGCGAGAGTTAAAGACCGAAGACAACACCGTCTGGCGCGTGCTGGTCGGACCCGCCGCCACCCGCGCCGAGCGCAAGGCCATCCAGAACGACGTGAAAGATCTGGGCTTTGGCGACGCGTTCACCGTGGCCAACTGAGAACAGGAGGCACCTTATGCTATCCGCATTGCGAACATCCGTTTTCACCCTCGGGATGGCTGTTCTGGCCCTGCCCGCCCACGCGTTCGACACCTCGGCGCGCGCGGCATATGTAATGGATCAGACCACAGGTACCGTGCTTCTTTCCAAAGACGCCGATCAGCCGCTTCCGCCCGCATCCATGTCCAAGCTCATGACGCTATATGTCGCGTTCGAAGCGCTACGTGATGGGCGTTTGACGCTGCAGGAAACCCTGCCTGTCTCGGAACATGCCATGAGCTATGGCGGCTCGACCATGTTCCTGAACACGCAGGACCGTGTAACCGTCGAGGATCTGATACGCGGCATTATCGTACTGTCCGGCAATGACGCTTGTGTGGTGATCGCCGAGGCGCTTAGCCCCGATGGGACCGAGGCCGGATTTGCCCGCTATATGACCCAGCGCGCGCAGCAGATGGGGATGAACAACTCGAACTTTGCCAACTCCAACGGCTGGCCCGCTGCCGGGCATATGATGTCCGTGCATGATCTGGCCGTCCTCGCAGATCGGCTGATCACGGATTTTCCCGAATATTACCCTCTGTTCGCTGAAGAAGAATTCGAGTTTGACGGGCGCGCGCCTTCTAACAAGCGCAACCGCAACCCTCTGCTACGGCTGAACATTGGGGCCGACGGCCTAAAAACCGGCCACACGCAAGAGGCCGGCTACGGCCTTGTCGGATCGGCCAAACAAGGCGATCGCCGGGTGATCTTCGTTCTCACCGGCCTAGACAGTACCGCTCAGCGGGCAGAGGAGGCTGAGTCCGTGGTTAACTGGTCGTTTCGAAATTTTGTCGAGAGGACAGTTGCCACCGAAGAAGCGCCAATAGCCGAAGCCAAGCTGTGGATGGGTGAGAAAAAGACCGTGGGTCTGGTGCCCGACGGCGACCTGAATGTTTTGTTCCCGGTTCTGGGCACCCAGAATATCGAGGCCGAGGTTGTCTATGACGGCCCCGTCAACGCACCCGTTGCCAAGGGCCAGCAACTGGCCGAGTTGGTGATCAAGCCCGAAGGTTTGCCCGAAATCCGCCGCCCTCTGTTCGCGGCCGAGGATGTCCCGCTCGGCGGCTTCATGGTGCGCATGATGACCGTCGGCGGGATTGTCCTCAAAGACGTTATCAATAACCCGCTGGAGTCGATGTGACGCAACGCGGGTTATTCCTGACCTTTGAAGGCATAGACGGATCAGGCAAATCAACTCAGGCCCGGATGTTGGCCGAGTCCCTCCGCAATGAGGGCCATCAGGTCGTGCTGACGCGCGAACCCGGCGGGTCACCGGGGGCCGAAGAAATCCGCAGCCTCGTGCTGGAAGGCGACCCTGACCGGTGGTCGGCGGAAACCGAACTGTTGCTGTTCACCGCCGCCCGCCGCGATCATCTGGAACGGACAATCGAACCGGCCTTGGATGCGGGAAAGGTGGTGATCTGCGATCGCTTTGCCGACAGCACAAGGATGTATCAGGGCCTGTCTCGTGGGAACCTGCGGGCGGTTGTCGATCAGCTCCATGACCTTATGATCGGGCGCGAGCCGGACATGACCTTGCTGATCGACATGGATCCGGAGACAGGCCTGTCTCGTGCCAAAGGGCGACAGGGCACCGAGGAGCGATTCGAAGATTTCGGTCCTGCCCTGCAAAAACAGATGCGCGCCGGTTTTCTGGCGCTGGCTGATGAGTTTTCCGACCGGTTTCGCGTCATCGATGGCAATCGCGACATGGACAGTGTCGCACAGGATGTGAGAGATATCGTCGAGGCAGCCTTGCGATAGACGATGAGCGACGACATCCCAACCCCAGATCAAACGCCCGGAGCGCCGCATCCGCGTGAGACCGCGCAGCTGTTCGGGCAGGACACGGCCGAGCAAGCGTTTCTGAGCGCCTACAACTCGGACCGGCTGCACCATGGTTGGCTTCTGACCGGCCCGCGCGGGGTCGGTAAGGCCACGCTGGCATGGCGGATCGCGCGATTTCTGCTCGCCACCCCTCCGGCGGATGACGGAGGGCTGTTTGACGCGCCTCCGCCCCCGCAGACTCTAGAGATCGACCCGGACCACCCGGTGTCGCATCGCATATCTGCTGGCGCGGAACCGGGGCTGGCGGCGATCACCCGTTCGTTGAACGATCAGGGGCGTCTCCGGAACGAGATCGTGGTGGATGATATCCGCAAGCTGGGCAAGTTCTTCGGCCTGTCCTCGGCAGATGGCGGGCGACGCGTGGTCATTGTAGACGCGGCCGATGAGATGAATGTCAGTGCTGCGAATGCCCTTCTAAAAATGCTGGAGGAGCCACCGGCGCGCACCACGTTGCTGCTGATCTCGCACCAACCCTCGCGCCTGTTGCCGACCATCCGGTCCCGTTGCCGCACCTTGCGTCTCTCACCGCTGGGCCCTGAGGATATGCAGACCGCTTTGGTGCAGACCGGGGCGGAGGTTCCCAGCCAAACCGATCACCTTGCCGCTCTGGCCGCTGGGTCGGTTGGCGACGCGGTCCGTCTCATCAATCTGGGCGGGCTTGAGATCTATGCCGAGTTGATCGCTATTCTGGGCACCCTGCCCCGAATGGACCGTCAGCGCGCCCTTAGGCTGGCCGAAGCCGCCGCCCAGCGCGGCGCAGCCGAACGTTTCGAGCTGTTGCTGACCCTGATCGACGTGGCACTATCTCGTCTGGCAATGACCGGCGCGACAGGCGCAGCCCCCTTACCGGAAGCCGCCCCCAACGAGGCGGAAACTCTGACCCGGCTTTCGGCCTCACCTCATCAGGCCCGCAATTGGGCCGAGGTGGCGGCAACGATCACCGCCCGCGCACGTCATGGTCAGGCGGTGAACCTTGACCCTGCAGCGTTGGTCCTAGATACGATGTTCAAGATACAAGAAACCTCCGGTCAGAGCAGATGAGCAACATCCCCCAGATCACCGATAGCCATTGCCATCTGGATTTCCCCGATTTCGAAGGGCAACTGGACCAAATCATCACCAATGCAGCCGAGGCCGGTGTGACCCGCATGGTCACTATCTGCACCCGCCTGCGCAATGAACCCAGCGTGCGCGCAATCGCCGAGGCTCATGCACCGATCTTCTATGCCGCCGGCACCCACCCGATGAGCGCGGCGGACGAGCCGATGGCCACGGTCGATGAACTGGTCGCATTGGCGCAGCACCCCAAATTCGTGGGCATCGGCGAGACCGGGTTGGACTATCACTACACCGCCGACAGCGCCGAGGTGCAAAAGCAATCCCTACGCATTCATATTGAGGCGGCCCAACGCACCGGCCTGCCTCTGATCATCCACGCCCGCGCAGCCGATGACGATATGGCGCGCATTCTGGCCGAGGAATACCGCAACGCGCCCTATTCCTGCGTGATGCACTGTTTTTCATCCTCGGCCGAGTTGGCAAAAGCTGCCCTTGACCTTGGGTTCTACCTGTCTATGTCCGGAATTGCCACTTTCCGAAAAAGTCAGGAGCTACGCGATATCTTCGCTATCGCCCCGGTAGACCGCATTCTGGTCGAAACCGACGCCCCTTATCTTGCCCCGCCCCCATACCGCGGCAAACGCAATGAGCCAGCCTATTCCGCTCACACTGCCCGCAAAGGGGCCGAGGTATTCGGCATGGACTACGCAGATTTCGCCGCACAGACACAGGTAAACTTTGACCGCCTGTTCTCAAAAGCGGCACAGTATAAGGCTGCCGCATGACACAGCTGCGCTGCACCATTCTAGGCTGCGGGTCCTCGGGCGGCGTGCCGCGCCTTGGTGGCCATTGGGGCGATTGCGATCCCGATAATCCAAGAAATATCCGCCGTCGCTGCTCGATGCTGGTCGAAAGAGACGGGCCAGAAGGCACGACCTCGGTCCTAATCGACACCTCGCCGGATATGCGCAGCCAGCTTCTGGATACCGGAACCGGGCGGCTCGACGGGGTGGTGTATACTCATTCTCACGCCGATCATGTGCACGGCCTTGATGATCTGAGAATGATCGTCTTCAACATGAAGACCCGTGTGCCGGTCTGGGCGGATGGCGACACCCAGAATGCCCTGCTCGGACGGTTCGGATATGCGTTCATCCAGCCCGAGGGCTCTCCGTACCCACCGATTCTGGAGCTGAAATCTATTGACGGCCCTTTCGAGATCGACGGTCCCGGAGGTCCGATCCCCCTGCGCCCGTTCCGCGTGAACCATGGTTCAATCGACTCGCTGGGGTTTCGGATGGGCAATCTCGCCTATCTGCCAGACGTCGCCGAAATCTATGACGATGCATGGACCGAGATGGAAGGGCTGGATTGTCTGGTCATCGACGCCCTGCGCCGCGCGCCGCATCCTACCCATGCGCATCTGGAAAAAACCCTGGGGTGGATTGAGAAACTGCAGCCCAAACGCGCCGTCCTGACCAATATGCATATCGACCTGGACTATGCGACGGTCGAGGCCGAAACCGCCGATCACATCACCCCTGCCTATGACGGGATGGTGATCGAGCAAGCGCTGTAAGGCCCTGCCTTTTGTGACGCACATATCGCCAGAACCGGGGGCGATATGCTTCAAAGCCTGATTGACGTTATCCTACCGGTCTTTCTGGTGATTGGCGCTGGCTATGCGGCGACCCGTTCGGGCTATTTCAAAGAGGTGCATGTCGACGGGTTGATGCGCTTCACGCAGGGCTTTGCGATTCCCTGCCTTTTGTTTCTGGCCATCGCTCATCTAGATCTCAGCGCCAGTTTCGACCCTCGGCTTCTGGTCAGTTTCTATTCCGCAGCCGCGCTATGCTTTACAGCAGGGTTGTTCGGGGCACGGCTGATCTTTGGTCGTGATTGGGAGGACTGCGTCGCCATCGGCTTTTGCTGCCTGTTCTCGAACTCTGTCCTTCTGGGCCTGCCCATTACCGAACGCGCCTATGGCCCCGAAAGCCTGACAGGCAACTACGCGATCATCGCCTTCCACTCGCCCTTCTGCTACGGCGTTGGGATCACGGTGATGGAGATCGTGCGCAATCGCGGCCATGGCGGCACAAAGATGGTGCGCTCAGTTCTGTCTGCGATGTTCAAGAACGCCCTGATCCTTGGCATCGCGCTGGGTTTTGTCGTTAATCTGTCCGGACTGGTCATTCCACAAGTGGTGGATGAAGCGCTGGAACTCGTGACTCGTGCCGCCCTGCCCGGCGCGTTGTTCGCACTGGGCGGCGTGCTCGTGAAATACAAACCCGAAGGGGATCTGCGCACGATTGCCTATGTCTGCGGAATTTCTCTGATGTTGCATCCGAGTCTTGTGTGGCTGTTCGGAACATCCACTGGACTGCCGCAAGACCTGTTCCGCTCCGGAGTGTTGAACGCAGCGATGGCGCCCGGTTTCAACGCCTATATTTTCGCCAACATGTACGGGCGCGCCAAGCGGGTCGCGGCCTCGTCAGTGCTGATCGGAACCGCCACCTCGATCCTGACCGTCTGGCTTTGGCTGACACTTTTGGGCTAACACCCGCCTTGACACAGAGAACCGGCGACACACTTACCGCTCAGGAACAGGAGCCCGGAATGCCGCACGCCATCATCGTTGCCCATGGTCAGCCCTCAGACCCGGAGCCAGCTGAGGCCTCTCTGGCCAAGTTCGCCGCTGAGGTGAACGCGCACGCGGCCGATGTGTCGGTCCATTCTGCCACGCTGGCAAATCCCGGCGTGCTAGAAGAGGTGATGGACAGCCTGCCCGACGACACTGTGATTTACCCTTTGTTCATGGCCAAGGGCTGGTTTGTGACCAGCGCCTTACCCAAACGCATCGGGGATCGCAACTTGCGTATTCTTGATCCGTTAGGCACCGATCCCATGCTTCCCGATCTTGTCAGCGACGCGCTGAAATCGGCCTTGAAAGAAAAAAAATGGAGCGCGGCTGCTTCCGACCTTATCATCGCCGCGCACGGCTCAGGCCGTAGTAGAAACCCTTCGGCCGTTGCAAAAGATTTTGCCGAGCAACTGTTGCAGAGAATGACATTCCGCTCGATCCGCGTCGGATTTGTCGAGGAACCTCCGTCAATTTCCGATGCTGCCAACGGGGCGTCTGAGCAGTCGCTTTGTCTGCCCTTCTTCGCCTGTCGCGGAGGACACGTGCTGGAAGATGTCCCAGAAGAGCTGGAAAAGGCGCATTTCCGCGGCACTGTCCTGCCAGTGATCGGCGAATTGCCCCCGATACAGCGCCAAATCGCGGACACTCTGCAAGCGGCGTTTTCCACGGCCTGATCTCAGGACTGCGCCTTGAGGAGCGTGGAATAGAGCCGGTGGCACGATCTCCCCTCTCGCTTGGCTTGATACAGCGCGAGGTCCGAGGCCTGCAAAACATCTTCGGACCTCGGATTGTCAAAATGCGTAGACAAGGCCGTGCCGACACTTGCGGAGATACGGCAATCCTTGTCCTGAAAACTCATCGGTTGGTTCAGCCTTTCGATCAACCGGTCTGCAATCGCAGAAAGCCGGTCGGTGTTGGACAGGCCTTGGAAGATGATAACGAACTCATCCCCACCTATTCGTGCCACTGTGTCGTCGTCTCGGGTTTCTTCGATCATGATCCGGGCGGCCTGCTGCAAAACGAAATCCCCGGCAGCATGTCCGAGACGGTCATTCACGGATTTGAAGTAGTCCAGATCAATATGCATCACCGCAAACGGCGTGTTTGACGCGATCATCTGTCCTAGAAGGCTGTCCATCGCGCGCCGGTTTTTTACCCCGGTCAGGGTATCGGTATAGGCCTGCTCCTCTGCTGCGAGCATTGCGCCCTGTAGCCTGAGATTCAGCGACCGCGACGCATCCATCGCGGCCGATTTCGCCTCAACCAGATAGAGAAGTTCGATCGCCAGATCAGTGCCGGAAAAATCAGCGCTTGTCAGGGCGTAGTCGCGTACCGCGTCGAGGATCGAGATACCGAAGGACAGGTTGACAACCGCCCCCTCCCCGCCTGGAAGCGGTGCAACCAGCCCCTTGAGGGCCGTGCGCGGCTCATCATGAAATCGCAGATTCAGGTTCGCCCCGGCCATAGCCATAAGCGCCGGTAAAGTTGTCACCGTGCGAGGGCGAACCATCTCAAAAATATCCAGAACACACTGCCCCTCCATGACGCAATCCGGGCGCAACTTCTGCAATGTCGGACCGACACGCAGGATGTGACCGTCCTGGTCGACCAGCAGAAACATTGGGCACAGGGTTTTCAGCAGTTCTGCCAAATCATCCATCCGCGTCATGCGCCCCGCGCCCCCAGATCGAATTGCCGCCCCTCCGCAAATGCGCTTTCGACAAGCAGGATCGAGATCACCTCAGCCTCGCCCTGCTGACCTTCATGCGAAAGCATCACCAAAGCACCGTAATCATCTGCCATCGCACGCAAAACACCAACCATTGCGCTAGCATAGCCGGGCAGCCCGGGCCCACAGATGAGCTGAAATTCGGTCTGCGAAAGCTCTTGCAATTCGAGGGCCGGAAGAGACAGGTCGGACACAGCCAGCCGCACCCGATCCGCCAGATCATCAAGGGAATGGAGGAATTCTACATAGGTCACACCGCCAAACCGCAAAAGGCGGCGCAGTCCTTCGGTATTGGGATGCGAAACCAGATAGGTTCCTACGTCTTCCAGAATCTCGAGTCGCGGTCGGGCGAGCACCGTGCTGAGCGCATCCAGCAGAGGGGCCGTGATCGCGTCATCGTAGGTCAACATGGCCTCAAACTCGGAAAACCCTAATCCGGCCGAATCTGTTACGCGCTGCCAACACGGCCGCCCGTAGGTTGCGCATACAAACGACTGTATCGCCCGACTAATCAGACCATGCATCAGATGCCTCAGATTGGTTGCACCCGTACTGTGGCCTGACAATCCTTAACAAATAGCCAAGAACCGCTGCTGATCAGCGGAAAGACCTCTTAGTATCATAGCGATATCAAAAATCCGTCGGTGCCCCGCCTTCGGCTTTACGGCGGGTGACGAACTCGGCCAACTCCTCGCGAATACCCTCGTCCAGAGCCGGGGCCTCAAAGCTTCCGATGATCTCTTTGAACATGTGATGCGCGCGTTCCGCGGTCCAAATACCTCCTGCGATCTCCCAGCCTTCGTAATTCTTCCAGTCGCTCAGAAACGGTTGATAGAAAGCGGTCGTGTAGCGGTCCTGAGTGTGCTGAATGCCAAAGAAATGCCCGTCATTCCCGACCGCACGGATCGCGTCCAGGGCGATCTCATCCGGGCCGGTCGCGGTGAGATCAGGATTCATATACCTCTGAATTTGCTGAAGGATTTCGCAATCCATGATGAACTTTTCAGGACTTGCGATCAACCCGCCCTCAAGCCATCCCGCCGCGTGATAGACCATGTTGGTCCCCGACTGCACCGACGCCCAGAGCGAGTTTGACGTCTCCCACACCGATTGCCCATCCGGCACATTCGCCGCACAGACGCCTGACGATCGCATCGGCAGACCATAGAAGCGCGCCATCTGGCCCGTCATCTGAGTGGCCCGCATATACTCTGGCGTCCCAAAAGCCGGGGCCCCGGATTTCATATCCACGTTCGAGGTAAAGGTTCCAATCACGCAGGGGATCCCCGGACGCACATATTGGAACAGAGCGATAGCACAGAGCGCCTCTGCCAGAGACTGCGCCACCGCGCCCGCGATGGTGACAGGGGCCATCGCTCCGGCCAAGGTAAATGGCGTGACAACGATAGCTTGCCCGCGCCGCGCCAGACGCAGGCAGCCGTCAATCATCGGGTGGTCGTGCTTCAGCGGCGAGGTCGAGTTGATGTTGGTATACATCCGCGGCGTGGCCTCGAACTCTTCATGGCTCAACCCGCCCGCGATGCGGACCATCTCCATCACATCCTCGACCCGCTCTTTACCCAGTGAATAGGCGTGCATCGCCTTATCCGTCAGGGTCAGCTTGTCATAGAGCACATCCAGATGGCGGATGCTGGCGTGAATATCGACTGGCTCAACCGGGTAGCCACCGGCAAAATGGATGCAGTTGAAGTACTGAGTCAGCTTCAACAGGTTGCGGCACATCTCGCGGTTGCCGGGCACCTTGGTTCCGATTTCCATATCCCAGTAATTCGGAGGGGAGGAGACGTTGCCAAACAGGATGTTTCGCCCACCAATCTCGATCGTCCGGTCGGGATTGCGCGGCGTGATCGTGAAGCGGCTGGGGGCTTTTGCCACCATCTCCATCACGAAATCACGGCCCATCCGTACGTTGTCACCGTCTATCGTACAGCCCGCCTCACGCAGGATGCCGATCGCTTCTTCGTTATAGAACTCGACCCCGATCTCTTCGAGAATTCGCATGGCGCCGTCGTGGATTGCCTCGATCCCGCCCTGATCCAGAGGCTCGGTCGGTGCATCTATATTGACCGGTGGGTTCCACGGCATCTGATCAATAGCCGCACTTCCCCTGCGCTCGGCAGCGCCAGCGCGCCCTCCGCTACGACGTCTGCGCGATTTGGTTCCGGCCATATTCGACTCCCTGCCAGTTGCCTGCTCTCAAGCAAGCCCGGGAAAGCGGGAACAGGCCGTTCCATCTGCGACAGATTTTGTCGTTTACAAGCTTTGAACCGCCGGAAACGGATTCTGCAGATTTAGTTATCCGCCAACCAAGCCGGGATATGACCTATGTCGGGCAAGACAACATCCGCCATCGGCGCCAGTACGTCGGCTTTGGCGAGACCGGTGAGGACTCCGATCGTAGTCATCCCTGCCGCCCGCCCGGCCTGCAAGTCATGCAGGCTGTCGCCAACCATGGCGATGCGATCCGGCTGCACGCCGATATGCGCGGCGAAGGCCAGCAATTGGCCTGGGCCGGGCTTGAACCCATGACCACTGTCATAACCAGCGATGAAGTCGAAATGGTCTTTGACGCCCACCGACTCCAGATGCTGAAGCGCCGGGTGCTCGCTGTCATTTGTGGCGACCCCCAGCTTGAGGCCAGCCTGTTTCAACGCATCCAGGAACGGCCCCAACGGCACCGCCTGAGCTTGGGGTGCGGCTGCGGCCTCGGCATTCATCAACTCGATCAAGACGTCACGCGGCATGCCATCGACATGCGGCAACAAGGCTTTGGCGATTTCCTCAACGGTTCCCGCAATCACGACGCTATCAGGAGAATAGGTCTCGGTCTCAAGGTCGAAGCCGATGACCTGACCCAGTTCCGCTGCGCGGGCCGTGTTATTCTCGGCCACGCGCAACAACATGGTCCGTCCGAACGTGCCCCAGGTGTTGGCGAAGTCAAACAGGGTACCGTCCTTGTCGAACACGATCGCATCAATTGGCATGAAAAGCTCCTGCTGAGTCAGGTCCAGTGAACGTCGGAACCACCCGACAACACCGCTTGCGCCTGAGCGGGTTGGTCATACGGCACCGTCGCCGCGTCACAAAATGCCATGATCCACGAATCGTCAAGCATCAGGAAATCCAGAACCGAGGCCAGAAACTCGGGCTCACCTGCCCTGTCGCGCAGATCATTTGCCGCAGCACCGGTCGAGCCCAGGAAAACGGGCAAGAGCTCCTCATTCCCGACCAGCCATCCGAGGGCATTCAGGGCAAGAGTTTGGGCGGAATCTTCGGAAATCGACATAAACTGGCCTCAGCCCCCTGTCTTGGAAAGGGTTTGTTAACCAGACTCATAAACACTTTGTTCACGCATGCAATCAATGGTGAGCGACAATGTCCGTACAGGGAACCATCCTTGTTTTAGATGGGGTATCTACAAACCGCATCATGCTGAAGGTTCAGCTGACAGCGGCGTGGTACCATGTGGTACAAGGTGAGAAATTGGCAGGCCTCGCCGCTCTCTTGCGGCGTGTGCGGCCTGATCTGGTGCTGACCGCGCAAACGCTGCCCGACGGCACAGCGGCGGATGTCAAAAGCCTGATTGCGAAGAATCCGGCCTTGGGCGACGTCCCCGTCGTGGCCCTGACCGCCCAGAATGACAAGCAAGCTCGATTGCGGGCTTTGGCGGAAGGCCTGGATGATGTTCTGACCCACCCGTTCAAGGATACACTGCTGCTCGCCCGTATCCGTAGCCTATTGCGCGCACGAGCTGACACGCAGGACCTGCAATTCCGCGAGGACCCCCAGTCTCTTGGCCTGGCCGAGCCGGAAACCCCGCTCATTGCAGCCCCCAAACGGGCCCGCGTTGCGGTACTGGCGCAAACACCGCGCAACGGCGCGCTTTGGCAACAGGCGCTTTCCGGGCAGCCCCGCTACGCCCTGACCTCACACCACCAATCGGATCTTCAAGCCTTGCTCTCAGGCCCGGTCCCGGATGCATTTGTGGTCGAGCTGGATGCAGACCGATCCGCGCTGAACATCCTGGCCGACCTCAGATCGCGCGGGGCCACACGTCATACAGTCCTGATCGGCGTGCTGAGTGACAACGATGCCACCCGCGCGTCCGAGGCGCTGGACCGAGGGGCAGATGCCGTCTGTCTCGGCGGGTTCTGCGCAGATGAGATCGTGTTGCGACTAGACAACCAGATCGCCCGCAAAAGCCGGATGGACCAGATGCGAGATTCGCTAAAGAAAGGGATCGCAGAATCGTGGATCGACCCTCTGACCGGGTTGCAGAACCGCCGCTATGCCATGCGTGCCATCCAGCAGATCGCGCAGCAATCGGCGCAGACGGGGCGGGGTTTTGCCCTGATGCTGGCCGATCTGGATCATTTCAAGGCGATCAACGACAAATACGGTCACGCGAGTGGTGATTGCGTGCTGACCCAGGCAGCGGCACGGATGCAACAGGTCGTTGGCAAGGTCGGATTCGTCGCGCGCATCGGCGGAGAGGAATTCATGATCGCCGCTCCGAACATCTCGCGCGCCAAGGCGCTGACGATGGCCAGCACCCTGTGCGAGGCGATCTGTGCAGTACCTTTCCGCCTGCCCGATCAGCGTATACCGATTTCCGTAACCATAAGTGTTGGCCTGAAAATGTCTGCGCCGGCCTATCTGTCAAAAGACACGGCCGAACCTGTCGAGCAGTTGATCAATTCCGCAGACAAAGCGCTCTACGCAGCCAAACAGGCCGGGCGCAACCAAGTGCAGATCAGGCAAAGCGCGGCCTGATCGCCTCAGTGCTTTTTCTTGTGACCGCGCGGGCCGCGTTCGACGACGTCTTCCAGACGGGTCGCATAGGTCTGACGTTCCGTGTCGCTCATCTGTGTGACCAGAACCAACAACTTTTCTTGCAGCGCGGCCTGCAAGTCCGCAGTCGCCTGCGCCTGCTGCTGCAGCAAGAGCGTGACAGTTTCGGGATCAAAAGGAACAGCCCGTAATGCCTCAGTCACGGCCATAAAGTCCTGAGATCGCCCCTTGGCCCCTTTGCCGTGCAGGCCGGATAGCTCTCCCCTCAGGGCTTTGCGATCCTCTTTCGGCAAGGCCCGGTACAATGCGGGTCCAAAACCCGGTGGTGCCTTGGCATGATCGCTATTCTTCAGTCGCAATATGCTGCCGACCGCGACCCCTACAATCAACAGGTTGATCGCTAGAGACAGAGTCAGAACGATCGGCATCCAACGGCGTTTCGGTTTTGGATCAGTGTTCATTCCGTACTCTCCAGAAAACTGGTGTCAAATCCAAGGTCGGCCGCCAGAACGCTGCCATCCGTTGCGCCGAACAGGCCGACCGTTTCCGGTAGAACCGCAGGCGCAAAAAAACCGATGAAAATCCCGGTGACACTGGCAGCAGCCAGACCGCTAAAACCCTGCCATCCACCGATATTGTCCAGAAGGCGTGACCACGGAGGCCGCTCAGGGCGCGCGTTTTTCGCAAATCGCCCTAGCCGAGTGGTCTCAGCGTCTGTCTGGATACGCACGGCAAGATCATCCGGCAGGCCGGGTCGGTCCTTGCGCGCCTGAGCAAACAGGTTTTCCAGTTCCATGTCGTCATCAGCCATCGTCATACCCCAGTTCTTCCCGCCGTCCGGCCAATATGGCCGACAAAGCCCGCTTTCCTCGCGCGGTCAAGCTCTCGACCGCTTCGACCGATAGACCCATGACCCCGGCGATCTCGGGGTTGGACAGTTCCTCAATATGCCTCAACACGACGGCCTGTCGCTGTCGGTCCGGCAATTGCATAAGCGCGACCTGCAAAGCATCATGGCGCGCCGTATCCTGCATTTTCTCAACCACGCTGGACGCGTTGTCCGGCGGCTCAAACTCCTCAGGTAGCTGCTCGGGCGTCTTTTTGCGCTTGCGGTCCAGACACAAGTTCAGCGTCACCCGATAGAGCCAGGTTGACACTTTGGCCGTGCCCGGCACCCATTTGGGGGCCATCTGCCACAGCCGCATCATGGCGTCCTGCGTCACATCCTCGGCCTCGGCCCGATTGCCCAGCATGCGCAGAGAAACCGAGTAGCAACGCGGGCCCAGTCGGTCCGTCAGGATCCGCGCCGCCCCGGCGTCGCCATCAGCAAACATCCTCAGCAACGCGTCGTCACCAAGGTCGTCCGCGGCACACCCCGCACCGCGAACGTCTTGAGGGTGGGAGGTCAGATCCTCCATCCTTTATCAGCTATCGTCAGCGTCCGATTTCTGGCGCTTTTTGTGATGCTTGCCCATCTTGTCTTTTGCATCGGCAAATTCCTGTTCCGAGATACCGCCGCTGCTATCCGCGTCGATCCGATCAAACATCTTGTCAGCCCGGCGCGGTTTGGGCAACTCATCGGTGCTGAGAACCCCATCGCCATTGGCGTCATGTTTCTCGAACATTTTGGCCACCTTGTCGTTGGCCTTCTGCTGGGCCGCGGCCTGCATCTCCTCAAGGCTCAACTGTCCATCGCCGTCAGTATCCGCCTTTGTGAAGCGCTGCGCGCGATGGGCCTGCATCTCTTCTTTCGTGATCTGACCATCCGCATTGGCGTCCAGCTCTTGAAACGAGACAGGCTCACGATCCTTTGGGCCTGCTGCCAGTGCCGATGTACCTGTGATCGCCACTGCCGACAGAACGATGGCCGGGATGAATTTCGAGTTTTTCATATCGGTTTCCCCATATTGGCGCGACCTGATTGCCGCTGCTCATATCCATTCAAACGCGGCACCGGCGGGTTTCCGTCGAAAAAAGTTTTCCGAAGGATCAGCGGGTCACGAACTCTTGCCCTACCCAAGCGATGCAAAGCGACGCACCCCCCTTTTCTATTGCGCCAAACAGGCCCATTATCCGCAAAAGATAAATGCGCGAGTTACATTATCATGGATCAGACGATCACCCCCGCAGTGGAAGAAGAGCGCGAAACATGGCCTGCTTTGGTCAAAGGCTTTCGTTGCAAATGCCCGAAATGTGGCGAAGGCAAGCTGCTGCACAGCTATCTGAAGGTCAACGACAGCTGCTCAAATTGCGGGCAAGAGCTATTTCACCACCGCGCGGATGACGGCCCCGCCTATCTGACGATTCTGCTGGTAGGACACCTGCTTGCCCCTGCGCTTCACGTTTCATACGTACATTGGCGACCGGACCCGTGGACCATGGCCATCGGGTTTTCCATCGGCTGCATTGCGCTTTCGCTGTTCCTGCTGCCCCGCCTGAAAGGGGCTGTCGTGGCTTATCAATGGGCCCGGCGCATGCATGGGTTCGAGAAAGCCGCGTGACCGTCGACAAGACCGCCATCCGCAACGCCGCCACCGTCATCGTATTGCGGGACCGTTACACCGCGCCTTCGATCCTGATGGGGCAACGCGGGGCTAAGGCGGCGTTTATGCCGAACAAATTCGTGTTTCCCGGCGGCGCGGTCGACCCCGAGGATGCGAGTATCCCACTGGCGACCCCGCTGCCTCAACTCTGCTATGATCGCTTGGCCGAGCAGGCCGAGGCTGACCTGCAGCAGGCGCTTGCGGTCGCAGCGATTCGAGAGTTGTGGGAGGAAACCGGGATGGTCCTTGGCCAGCCCGGTGAATGGGACGGCGACGCTCCGGCCGATTGGGCCAGCTTTGCAGCTTTGGGCTACAAACCCTCGGCCGAGGCGCTGCAATTCGTGTTCCGCGCGGTTACCCCTCCGGGCCGGCCCAGACGGTTTGATGCGCGGTTCTTTCTGGTCGATGCACAGGCAATTCAAGGCGATCTGGACGATTTCAGCCGCGCCTCGGATGAGCTGTCGCACCTGCAATGGGTCAAACTGGACGAGGTCCGCAACTTCGACCTGCCCTTCATCACCGAGGTTGTGCTGGCCGAGATCACAGCCCGGGCCACCGACCCGAAACCGCCATCCTCGGTCCCGTTCTTTCTAAACAATGATGAGGCCAGCCTGTTCCAAAGGCTCAGGGGCTATCCCATGCCCGAGGTTGACTGACCCCAACCTTATTTCATGCGGCTGATCACAACCGTGACTTCGGGCTTTTTGCCGATCTCAGCTTTAGCCGTCTGACGCACGATCCGGCGCATGGCCTCTTCCAGCTTGTCATCGTCGCGCAGGGTCTTGGCCTCGGCCCGCATCAAGAACTGGTTCAGGTCTTCCTCGAGCACCTCAACCAGCGCCGCGCGAGAGGTTCCGATCTCCGGCAGGCCCATCGTATCGCACCATGGCTCACCCAGAGGCTCGTCCTCTTCATCCAGAATGACGGTCACGGTCACATGGCCGTTCAGCGCCATGCGGATACGGTCGCGCACAACCCCGTCCAAGGCTCCGACCTTGACCGTGCCATCCAGATAGGTCCGCCCGGTTTCGACGTAGTCGAAAACCTTCGGCGCATTGCCGGTCAGGTCCAGCATGGTGCCGTTGACGGCCAGAATACCCGTGCGTCCACCAGCCTCGGCCAATTTGGCATGTTCGCGCAGGTGGCGGTGTTCGCCATGCATCGGGATCACAATTTGAGGGTCAATCAACCCATGGACTTTCTCAAGATCAGGCCGGTTGGCATGGCCCGAAACGTGATAAAGGCCCGAGCTGTCATCCACCACATCCACACCCTTTTCGCTGAGCTGGTTGATGATGAAAATCACGCCGCGCTCGTTGCCGGGAATGGTTTTCGAGGAGAAAAGGAAAAGGTCGCCCTCTTTCAACTCGATGCCGCGGTATTTACCACGAGCCAACTGCGCACTGGCGGCGCGGCGTTCGCCCTGACTGCCGGTCACAATCAGCATCAGGTTCTGACGCGGAAGCTCTACGGCCTCTTCAGCGCTGATCACTTTGGGGAAATCCGGCAGGATGCCGGTTTCTGTTGCAGCCTCGATCATCCGGCGCATGGCCCGGCCCAAAAGCACGACCGAACGCCCGGCCCGCTGGCCAGCCTCGGCCAAGGTCTTAACCCGCGCGACGTTCGAGGCGAATGTGGTCGTCACGACCATGCCTTCAGCGCTTTCGACAAGCTTGGTGATCTCAGGTCCGACCTCGGACTCTGAGCGTCCGGGGTGGTTTGAGAACACATTTGTGCTGTCACAGACTAGGGCCTTCACGCCGGATTTGGCGACATCAGCCCAGAGATCGGGGTCAAACGGTTCGCCCACCACCGGGTTTGTGTCCAGCTTGAAGTCCCCCGAATGCACGATACGCCCTTCGGGCGTGTCGATCACCAGCGCTGCGCTTTCGGGGATCGAATGCGAAACCGGCAGGAAGCCGACGGTGAAAGGACCGGCCGAGACCTGCTCGGGCCAAGCCGAAGCAGTGCGGACAGCATCTTCAGGGTGGCCGTGTTCTTCCATCTTCCGACGGGCGATATTTGCGGTGAAGGCGCGCGCATAGATCGGAGCCCCCAGCGCCTCATAACAATGCGCCACGGCGCCCACGTGATCCTCGTGCGCGTGGGTAACAAAAACCGCTTCTAGCCGGTCGGCGCGTTCCTGTAGCCATGAGATATCGGCATGGATCAGGTCCACACCCGGCGTGGTGTCCATGTCAGGGAAGGTCACACCCAGATCAACGAGGATCAGACGTTCCTTGCCCGGCGCGCCGTAGCCATACACATAGGCATTCATGCCGATTTCACCGGCCCCGCCCAGCGGCAGGTAGATCAGTCTTTCGCTGCTCATGTCGAGCCATTTTCCTTGTTATAGCGATGGATCACGGTCAGCCCGTGCATCGTCAGATCATCTTCGATTGCGTCGAACCCCACGTCGGCCTGATCGAACAAGGGTGCGAGCCCTCCGGTTCCAACGACTTTCATCGGCATTCCGTATTCGGTCTTGATGCGGGCGATCAGCCCCTCAATCAGACCGGAATAGCCCCAATACACGCCCGATTGGATACAGCCAACCGTATTCGTACCTATCACCTTGTCCGGGCGGGTTATGTCGATATGTGGCAGAGCAGCGGCCCCTTGGTGCAGGGCCTCAAGGCTCAGGTTTACGCCCGGCGCGATGATGCCTCCGACATAGGCCCCATCTGAGGCGACGACGTCAAAGTTTGTCGCGGTCCCGAAATCGACAACCACAACGTCTCCGCCATGTCGGTCAAATGCCCCCACTGCATTGGCGAGGCGATCAGGCCCCGGCACCGTGCCTTCGTCAATGCGTGGGGCGACCGGCAGCAGGCAGTCCGGTTTGCCCACAACCAGCGGACGGCAGCCAAAGAACCGATCCGCAAAGATGCGCAGGTTGAAAACCACGCGCGGCACGGTCGAGGCGATGACAACATCGGTAATGTCAGCCTCAATCCCGTAGTGTTTCACCAGCGTGGAATACCAGGTGAAATAGGCATCCGCCGTGCGCGAGTGATGGGTCGAGGTGCGCAGGGTACACAGAAATGTCTCGCCGTCCCAGATCGAGAAAACGGTATTGGTATTGCCGCAGTCGATGGCCAGAAGCATCTGAGCCCCCTTCAGAAAAACACGTCCGCCGCAGGAATGCTCACACGGCCTTTGGCGGTGTTTAGGACAAGGTTGCCCCCCGCGTCTACCGTTTCGAAGGTACCAACCGTTTCCGACGTGGCGGTACGGGCGGTAATGACCTCACCCAGCCGCGCTGCGCGGGCCAACCATGCCGTGCGGATCGGTTCAAAGCCGTAAGTGACGAATTGGGTTTCATAGCCGGCATAGGCGATGGCGAGTTCGGTCAAAAAATCCTCAGGCGTGACATGCGCACCGGTTTCCGACAGCAGAGAAACCGGGCGAACGGCACCCGGCTCAACCGCGTCTGCGCCAGGGGCTTCGGTCAGATTGACGCCGATCCCAATCGACAGATGTGAAACTCCGCGCCCCTGCCCCGTGCTTTCCAGCAATATCCCCGCAAGCTTGCCGCCGTTCAGCAAAACATCATTGGGCCATTTTAGCGACAAACCTGACGCTCTGCCGGTCACAGCGACACAGGCATCGAACAAGGCCAAAGCCGCTACGAAGCTGCGCAGAGCCGCACTCTCCGGATCACCTTGAGGGCGCATCAGAAGGGTCGAGGCCAAATTGCCCTTGGGATTGGCCCAAGCCCGCCCTCGCCTGCCGCGCGCTGCTGTCTGATGATGCGCCATGATCCACACGGGGCCTTGCGCCGTGGGTGCAAGACGCGCGGCTTCGTTCAGCGTGCTGTCCACCTCTTGCAAGATGTGCAAGCCGTACCCGTCGGGCCAGCTACTCATGTCAGCAAGGCCCGCTTGCGCGGTTGCGCAGCTGCATTGTGTTGGTGGCTTTCATCAGTTGACAAGCGTGGCTGCAGCAGCGGCCGCAGCGCCCTCGACACCAAACTGGTAGAACACGCCGATCAACATCAAAGCCGCCGATCCCATCAAGGCCACCCACAATACAGGGTTTGAACGCGTTTCGATGGGTTCTTCGTTCTCAGCACCGAAATACATATAGAAGACGATCCGCAGATAGTAGAACGCACCGATGACCGAGGCGACGGCCGACACGATCACCAACCCGGTCAGACCCGCACTGACACCCGCCTGCCAAACGCCGAACTTGGCAAAGAACCCAAGCATGGGCGGTACACCCGCCAAGCTAAACATCAGAATCAGAACGGCAAGAGCCTTTCCCGGATCGCGCTTGGAATACTGCCGCAAGGCGTCGATGTCGGTGACCGGTTTGCCGTCCCGCTCCATCATCAGGATGAAGGCGAAGGTGCCGATGTTCATCGTCACATAGATCGCCAGATACATCAGCATGGCTTTCACGCCCAGCTCGGTTCCCGCAGCCAGACCGATCAGCGCATAGCCCATATGGGCAATCGAGGAAAACGCCATCAGACGTTTGATGTCACGCTGGCCAATGGCGGCAACCGCGCCGAGCAGCATGGACAGAACCGACAGCAACACGATCACCTGCTGCCAATCCTTAACGATGCCTCCAAACGCATCGTGCAGAAGCCGTGCAAACAACGCCATCGCAGCCACTTTCGGAGCGGTCGCAAAGAAGGCTGTGATCGGGGTTGGAGATCCTTCGTACACATCCGGGGTCCACATGTGGAAGGGCACGGCCGAAACCTTGAAGGCCAGACCCGAGATCAGGAAGATCAGACCAAAGAGCAGACCGATCGAGACGTCTCCGGCTTGAATGGTGGCGATGATGCCCGAGAACAGCGTGGTGCCGGTGAACCCGTAAACCAGCGATGCCCCATAGAGCAGCAGGCCCGAGCTAAGCGCACCCAGAACGAAATACTTCAGACCTGCTTCGGTGGATTTCGCACTGTCCCGCCGCAACGCCGCCACGACATAGAGCGACAAGGATTGAAGCTCCAACCCCATGTAAAGCGACATCAGATCGCCCGCACTGACCATCATCATCATCCCGACTGCAGCCAATGCGACCAGCACAGGGTATTCAAACCGCAGCAGGTTGCGGCGGGCCATGTAGTCCTGGCTCATAACCAGAACGGCAGCGGCGGAAAGTAAGATGGCAACCTTGGAAAACCGCGCAAAGCCGTCATCCACGAACATGCCATTGAAGGCCACATTGGTCCCGTCGCCATTGCTTGAGATCCAAATCGCCAGAAGCGCCATCAGGCCTGCCGTGGACCAGACCAATGCCGGAGCCAGCTCGTCCTTCTTCGTGTAAACGGCCCCGATCAGAGCAGCCATCGCATATACGGCCAGAACGATCTCTGGCAGGATTATTGTCAGATCAGCTTGGATCATGTCTCCAAAGCTCCCTTAATGCGAAGCGGCCGTCTGGGTCGCAGCTTCAGCCGCGGCCAGAGCCGTGTCATAGTTCGAAATCAGTGCAGCGGTCGAGTTGCCGATCACATCGGTCACCAGCGACGGATAGACGCCCAGCAAGATGGTCATCACTATAAGCGGCGCAAAGATCAGCCGCTCACGCGAGCTCATATCGGTCATCGCCTTGAGGCTTTCCTTGATCAGATCACCGAACACGACCCGACGGTAAAGCCACAGCGCATACCCGGCCGAGAAGATCACGCCGGTCGCTGCCACTGCGGTTACCCAGGTGTTGACCTGGAAAGCGCCCATCAGGGTCAGGAATTCACCGATGAACCCTGAGGTGCCCGGCAGGCCGACATTGGCCATGGTGAACAGCATGAAGACCAGCGCGTAAGCGGGCATCCGAATGACCAGACCTCCGTACGCGTCGATATCGCGGGTGTGCATCCGGTCGTAGATCACGCCAACGCACAGGAACAAAGCCGCTGAGATAAACCCATGGCTGAGCATCTGGAAGATCGCGCCATCAATACCCTGCTGGTTCGCCGCGAAAATCCCCATGGTCACAAAGCCCATATGCGCGACCGAGGAGTATGCGATCAGTTTCTTCATATCCTCCTGCACCAGCGCAACGAGCGAGGTGTAGACAACGGCGATGGCTGACATCCACAGCACCAGATCGGTCATCACCGCCGAGCCAACTGGGAACATCGGCAGGCTGAACCGCAGGAAACCATAGCCGCCCATTTTCAAGAGGATCGCCGCCAGCACGACCGAGCCCGCCGTCGGGGCCTGCACGTGCGCATCCGGAAGCCAAGTATGCACCGGCCACATCGGCATTTTCACCGCGAAGGATGCAAAGAAGGCCAGGAACATCAGCGTCTGCATCCCGCCGACGACGTAAATGCCCAGAACACTGAAGCTCTCGGAAGAGAACTGATGGGTCATCAGCGCCTCGATATCCGTAGTGCCAGCATCCGCATACATTGCCACCATCGCCACCAGCATCAGCACCGAGCCGAGGAAGGTATAGAGGAAGAACTTGAAGCTGGCGTAGATGCGATCCTTGCCGCCCCAAATGCCGATGATCAGGAACATCGGGATCAGGCCTGCCTCGAAGAACAGGTAGAACAGCACCAGATCCAGCGCCATGAACACGCCCAGCATCAGCGTTTCCAGCAGAAGGAAGGCGATCATGTATTCCTTGACCCGTTCGGTCACATTCCAGCTGGCCAGAATGGTCAGCGGCATGATGAAGGTGGTTAGCAATACGAACAGAACGCTGATGCCATCCACGCCCATCTTGTACTTCAAACCCATCAGCCACTCACCCTCTTCCACCATCTGGAAGCCGGTGTTCGAAGGATCAAAGCCCGTGTAGATGCCAATCGACACAAAGAAGGTAACAGTGGTCGCAAGCAGAGCCACCCATTTGGCATTCCGCTGCGCCGCCGCATCATTTCCGTGCAGGAACAGCGCCAGAATACCCGCGGCAATAGCCGGGATGAAGGTCACGATCGAGAGGATATTGTCCATTACTGCGCCCCTCCGCCGATCGACATCCAGGTCACAAGGGCCGCGATGCCCAGCACCATCCAGAAGGCGTAGGTAAAGATGTACCCGGTCTGCGCCTTACCTGCGAGGCGGGTGAAGAAGGGAACAACGCCCATTGCTACTCCGTTCAGGAAGCCATCAATTGTGTTGCCATCGCCGCGCTTCCACAGAAGGCGGCCAAGGGCCAGAGTGGGTTTTACAAAGATCGCATCATAAATCTCGTCAAAGTACCATTTGTTCAGCAGGAACAGGTACAACGGACGCTGGTTTGCAGCCAGACGCGCGGGCAGCGACGTGTTTACGATGTAAAACCAGTAGGCCACGACAAACCCCAACAGCATCGCCACGAAAGGCGAGACCTTGACCCATTTCGGGACGGCATGGGCGTCATCCAACACGGTATTGTCCGGTGCGATATACAAAGCGCCCTCACCCGGTTCGCCCGCGAAGACGTAGTGATGATCTCCGTGGCCGTCTTTCTTGCCATGCGCCTCATCTGCATGATCATCCCCGTGCGCCTCATCCGAGTGGGCATCGGCATGATCGTCTCCGTGATGCTCTTCGGCGGTGCCATCGGAGACATGCTCGGCATGGGTCGCTTCGTCATGACCTTCACCATGCGCTGAGGCCTCGGCCACCGGAATGCCATAGAACTTGCCCACCTTGTCGGTGTGACCGAAGAAGTTGCTGTACCAGATCATCCCCGCAAAGACCGCGCCCAGAGACAGAACACCCAGAGGGATCAGCATCACTTTCGGGCTTTCATGGGCGTGATCATGCGTATGCTTGTCACCGCGCGGTGTGCCGTAGAAGGTCAGGAAAATCAAACGCCAGCTGTAGAACGAGGTGAAAACAGCCGCGATCACCAGCATCCAGAAGGCATAGCCCGTGCCGCCCGCAAAGGCGCTTTCAATGATCGCATCCTTGGACAGGAACCCGGCAAAGCCGAAGGTGGTCAGCGGGATACCAACACCCGTGATGGCCAGCGTTCCGATCATCATTGCCCAGAACGTATAGGGGATCTTATTCCGCAGCCCGCCGTACTCGGTCATTTCCTGCTCGTGATGCATCGCATGGATCACCGAACCGGCCCCAAGGAACAGAAGCGCCTTGAAGAAAGCGTGCGTCAGCAGGTGGAACATCGCCGCCGAATACATGCCAACGCCTGCGGCCACGAACATGTAGCCCAGCTGTGAACAGGTTGAATAGGCGATGACGCGCTTGATATCGGTCTGAACCAACCCCACGGTCGCTGCAAAAAACGCAGTCGAGGCCCCAAGGAAGGTGATAAACCCGGTCGCACCCGGTGCGAACTCCATCAGCGGCGACATGCGGCAGACAAGGAAGACACCCGCCGTTACCATCGTCGCGGCGTGGATCAGGGCCGATACAGGCGTCGGGCCTTCCATCGCATCGGGCAGCCAGGTGTGCAGGATCAACTGTGCCGATTTACCCATCGCGCCGATGAACAGAAGGACACAGATCACCTCAACCGCGTTCCACTCACCCCAGAGGAAGCTGAGTTGCATTTCCGACAGGTCAGAGGCCGAGGCAAAGATATCCGAGAAGTTGATGCTGTCAGTCAGCAGGAAGATCGCGAAAATCCCCAGCGCAAAGCCGAAATCGCCAACCCGGTTGACGATAAACGCCTTCATAGCCGCCGCATTGGCACTGGATTTGCGGTAATAAAAGCCAATCAGCAGATACGAGGCGACGCCCACGCCCTCCCATCCGAAGAACATCTGTACCAGATTGTCGGCTGTCACCAGCATCAGCATCGCAAAGGTGAAGAAGGAGAGATAGGCAAAGAAGCGCGGCTTATAGCTTTCGCCCTCGCGCCATTGCGGGTCGTGATCCATGTAGCCGAAGGAATAGAGGTGCACGAGCGCAGAAACCGTCGTTACCACGATCAGCATGATAGCGGTCAGGCGGTCCAGACGAATGGCCCAGCTTGTCGAGAGCGAGCCGCTCTCGATCCAGCGCAGGATTTCGATCTGTTGGGTCTGACCGTCGAAGGCCAGGAACACGATCCACGACAGCAGACAGGCCAGAAACAGCAGGCCCGTTGCGGTCCACATGGCGGCTTTCTCACCGATGAACCGCCAGCCGAACCCGCAGATCAGAGCGCCCACGAGCGGGGCAAAGAGGATGGTGGTTTCCATAGTTCTCTCAGCCCTTCATCATATTGACGTCTTCAACCGCGATAGTGCCACGGTTGCGGAAGAAGCAGACCAGAATGGCCAGACCAATCGCCGCCTCTGCCGCCGCAACGGTCAGCACGAACAGCGTGAACACCTGCCCGACCAGATCGCCGAGGAAGCTGGAAAACGCCACAAGGTTGATATTCACCGCCAGCAGCATCAATTCGATGCTCATGAGCAGGATGATGACATTCTTGCGGTTCAGGAAGAGACCAAAGATGCCGATGACGAACAGCGTCGCCGCGACTGTAAGATAGTGTTCAAGTCCGATCATCTTCTCAAAGTCCCTGCCCCGGTTTCACGTCCTTCAACTCCATCGCCTTGGCCGGATCGCGCATCATCTGGCCGACGATGTCCTGACGCTTGATGTCCTGACGGTGGCGCAAAGTCAGCACGATGGCGCCGATCATGGCCACCAGCAGGATCAGACCCGCAAGTTGGAACAGAAGGAAGTATTGATCGTAAAGGATTACACCCAGCGCCTCGGTGTTGTGGCGGTCCGCCGGGACCGGTTGGGCCAGATTGACCTCAATGCCTTGGGCGCTGTCCCAAGCCCCAAAGGCCATGATGAACTGCATCAGAATGACCAGACCTATCAGCAGGGCCAGAGGCATGTACCGCGCCATCTCGGCCTTGAGCTCGGCAAAGTCCACGTCCAGCATCATCACCACGAACAGGAACAGCACCGCGACCGCACCCACGTAGACGATGATCAGCAGCATCGCCACGAACTCGGCCCCCAGCAGTACGAACAGCCCAGCCGAGGACAGGAAAGACAGGATAAGCCACAGCACCGAATGCACCGGCTGACGGCTGATCACCGTGAACAGCCCGCCGGTGATGGTGCTGATGGCAAACAGGTAGAAGGCAAAGACGGTCATTGATCCTCATCCTCGTTTTCGCCCATGACCTCTTGCGCCAGATCCAGCGCGCGTGTCATGGCCGGGATGCCAGCAAAGACCGACATCTGACCGATCGTTTCCACGATCTCTTGTTTCTTTGCGCCCGCCTCAAGCGCATGGCGCACGGTCTGCCGTACGGCCGAATCCGCCTGAGCGCCCTGACAGGTCAGCCCAGCCAACGTCAGCAGTAGACGCGTCTTGGCATCCAGCCCGTCCTTGTTGACGGTGTTGCCGAACATCATCTCCATGACCTCTTTAGGCATGGTCGGCCATAGGTTCTCGAACCCTTTGGGCGAGAAATTCTCCATCGCCGGATTCATCGCCTTGGCCATGTCCTGCGCCTGCTTCATCATCAGCTCAAATGGGTTTGTCGGCGTGTCACTCATCTGTACGGCGCGTCCATTTCCAGATTGCGGGCGATTTCGGCTTCCCAGCGTTCACCGTTGTCGAGCAGCTTTTCCTTGTCGTAGAACAGCTCTTCGCGGGTTTCCGTAGCGAATTCGAAGTTCGGGCCTTCGACGATGGCATCGACCGGGCAGGCTTCTTGGCAGAAACCGCAATAGATGCACTTGGTCATGTCGATGTCGTAGCGCGTGGTGCGACGGCTGCCGTCTTCGCGCGGTTCGGCGTCGATGGTGATGGCTTGCGCCGGGCAAATCGCCTCGCAGAGCTTACAGGCGATGCAGCGTTCCTCGCCGTTAGGATATCGGCGCAAGGCGTGCTCGCCGCGGAACCGAGGCGACAGAGGGCCCTTTTCATGCGGATAATTCACGGTGGCCTTGGGCGCGAAGAAGTATTTTAGCCCAAGCTTCATGCCGACCCAGAAGTCCTGCAGTAGGAAGTACTTGGCAGCGCGGGTGTAGTCGATTTGAGTCATATCAGCCTCCTACGCTCCAACGCGCAAACGCGCCCCAGAACCAGTCGAATTTTGCAGCGAAGGCTACGAACACCACCCAAGCCAGCGAGAACGGAAGGAACACTTTCCAGCCCAGACGCATCAACTGGTCATAGCGGTAGCGGGGTGTGATTGCCTTGACCATCGCGAAGAGGAAGAAGAAAAACGCCATCTTCGCGACCATCCATAGCACTCCATCCGGCAGGCCCGGGATCGGCGACAGCCAGCCGCCGAAGAACAGCAGCGTGGTCAGCGCGCACATCAGGAAGATGGCGATGTACTCGCCCGCCATGAACAGCAGGAAGGGCGTGGCCGAGTATTCGACCTGATAGCCTGCGACCAGTTCCGATTCCGCCTCGGGCAGGTCAAACGGGGGTCGGTTGGTTTCCGCCAGAGCCGAGATGAAGAACAGGAATACCATCGGGAAGTGCGGCAGCCAGTACCAACTGAAGAAGCCAAACGAGCCATCCTGCGCCTCGACGATATTGCCGAAATTCATCGACCCAGTCGAGATGATCACGCCGATGATGATCAGGCCGATCGACACTTCATAAGAGATCATCTGCGCCGCAGAGCGCAACGAGCCGAGGAAAGGGTACTTTGAGTTCGACGCCCAACCGCCCATAATCACGCCATAAACCTCCAAAGAGGATACGGCGAAGACATAGAGGATCGCCACGTTCAGATCTGACAGCACCCAGCCGTCGTTGAATGGGATCACGGCCCAAGCGATCATTGCCAGTACGAAAGAAGTCAGCGGCGCCAAGATGAACACGGTACGGTCCGCGCCTGCCGGGATGACGACCTCTTTGACCACATATTTCAGCGCGTCGGCCACTGTTTGCAATAGACCGTAAGCACCCACCACATTGGGGCCCCGGCGCATCTGAACAGCCGCCCAGATCTTGCGGTCACCATAGACAAGGAACAATAGCGAGATCATCACAAAGGCCACAACGGCGAGCACCTGCGCCAGGACGATCAGGGCGATGCCGCCCGGTGTGTTAAAGAAATCAGCCATTGGTCCTCACACCGTGGGTCGTCGGGGATATCTCTGCGGGACGGATCATTCTGCGGCCATCCTGTCTGTGTTTTTCGCCTGCGCCGACAGCTCGGCCATCAGTTGCGAGGCGCGCGCGATCGGGTTGGTCAGGTAGAAATCCTTGACCGCATTGCGGAAACTCGCCTTGCCCAGTGTACCAGCCTCAAGCGGTTGCACCTCGTTCGCGATCACTTCGTCGATATGCGCCAGATGCGGTACCGCCTCGATCAACGCGGATCGCAATTGCGCCAAAGAGTCGAAGGGCAGAGTTGCCCCTAACTCGGCCGAGAGTGCACGCAGGATCGCCCAGTTTTCCTTGGCCTCACCCGGTGCGAAACCCGCACGCATGGCCAACTGAGGGCGGCCTTCAGTGTTCACGAACAACCCGTTTTCCTCGGTATAGGCGGCGGCGGGCAGGATCACATCAGCGCGGTGCGCGCCACGGTCCCCGTGGCTGCCTTGATAAATGACGAATGCGCCGTCTCCGATTTCGACCTCATCCGCGCCAAGGTTGTAGATCACATCAGCCGAGCTGATCGCGTCCATACCGCCCGCGTTGGTGGCATCCACATCCATCGCACCCACGCGCGCGGCAGCAGTATGCAGGATGATCAGCCCACTTTCGGTATTGCTTGCAATGGCTTGCGCGGCCGTCAGAACAGCGGTGCCATCGGCCTCTTGCAGCGCGCCTTGCCCTACAATGACCAAAGAACGTTTTGCTTTGATCTCATCATCGCCGCCCATGTCGACGACCTTTTGCAACGCGGCGCGGTCATCGCCCATGTGGTGGTATTCATAGGTCAGATCGGCCGCCGGACCGACCAGAGCAACCTCGGCCCCATGCGCCCAAGCCTTGCGGATACGCGCGTTCAGAACCGGAGCCTCATCGCGCGGATTGGTGCCGATCAGCAGAATACGCTCGGCCATGTCGATATCTTCGATCGCAGCGGTCCCGGCATAAGCCCCACGGTTACCCGCAGGCAGCTTGGCCCCGTCCGTACGGCATTCGACAACGCCGCCCTGCCCTTCGATCATCTGCTTCAGCGCAAAGATCGCCTCAACCGGGGCCAAATCACCGACGAGACCTGCCGGTTTTTCGGCCCCTTTCAACGCTTCAGCAGCTTTGGTCAGCGCCTCAGGCCACGAGGCCGGACGCAGCTTGCCGTTTTCGCGCACGTAAGGACGGTCCAGGCGCTGACGGCGCAACCCGTCCCAGACGAACCGGGTCTTGTCGCTGATCCATTCCTCATTCACGCCGTCATGGTTGCGCGGGAGGAACCGCATTACTTCACGCCCTTTGGTATCCACGCGGATGTTCGAGCCCAAAGCATCCATCACGTCGATGCTCTCGGTCTTGGTCAGCTCCCACGGGCGCGCGGTGAAGGCATAGGGTTTCGAGGTCAGCGCCCCCACGGGGCACAGATCAATGATGTTACCCTGCAGGTTCGAGCGCAGCGTCTGGTTCAGGTATGAGGTGATCTCAGCATCCTCGCCCCGCCCCGTCTGACCCATCTGAGTGATGCCGGCGACCTCGGTCGTGAAGCGCACGCAGCGCGTACAGCTGATGCAACGGGTCATCGCGGTGCCGACCAGTGGCCCCAGATCCAGATCGTCAACGGCGCGCTTGGCTTCCTTGAAGCGCGAACCCGACACACCATAGGCCATCGCCTGATCCTGCAGGTCGCACTCCCCCCCCTGATCGCAGATCGGGCAATCCAGTGGGTGGTTGATCAGCAAAAACTCCATCACCCCTTCGCGGGCCTTCTTGACCATGGGTGAGTTCGTCTTGACCTGAGGCGGCTGCCCTTCAGGCCCCGGACGCAGGTCGCGTACCTGCATCGCGCAAGAGGCCGCAGGTTTCGGAGGGCCGCCCACGACCTCAACCAGACACATCCGGCAGTTCCCCGCAATCGACAGACGTTCGTGATAGCAGAAGCGCGGCACCTCGACCCCAGCCTCTTCACAGGCTTGGATCAGGGTCATAGCACCATCGACTTCGATTTCCTGCCCGTCGATATTGATCTTGCGGAGGTCAGACATCGTCAGTTCGCCCTCAAATAAACGCCGATGGCGCTGTTTCTGTCGATTTCCTTCCGCCCCAACGTGCAGAAAGAATTCGGGTTTTCGTAGGTCACGCCGTTGGAGGCCAGATAAGCCTCGCCCTTGGCGCGCATCCGGTCTTTTTCAGCGTCAGATTCGACATAGGCCCGGATCTCTTGGTCCGAGTAGCCGAGGCTGTTCGCCTCGGATCGCAGCCCCCACATCACGTTGATTGCTTTCAGCTTCCGCCCGCTGATCGAGGGGCAATAGTCCGAAATCTCTTTCGCGACAGCAATGTAATACAGCTCATTGTCGATCTGTTTCACCTCACGCAGAGGCGGCTTGGCCTCAGCGATCGCTGGGATCATCAGCGCAAGACCGATTGCAAGTGTTTTCGTATAAGACATGACAGGTCCTTTCATCTTGGATCGACCAAGATGGGTGTCGCCCTGTCTGCTATGCAATAACAGACCGCTGGCCCTGCCGTGATATGCGGAAAACAGCCTCATGGTCTTTGGCAGGTTCCCGCAAAAGTCAGTTTGTCGTCGCTGATGCGCAGGTTCTGCGGTTCGGTATCCGGGCCAACCTTCCACACGATACGCGACGAGCCGAAGTTCTGGATGCAGAATTTGGTACCTTCGAACCGGCCTGCCTCACGTGCGCCGTCAAGCGAGGCTGACACGTTGTTCACGACTACAGTGAACTCGGTCGGGGTGTTGCGCTTGTCGACCGACTTGGCCTTGGCGCGGAAAAACTGGCCGTCAAACAGCACACGGTCCTTGGACGAGGAGACGGTGCAGGCCGAGACCAGCGCAAGCCCTGCAAGGCCAGCCAAGGTTGAGAGTTTCATTGTCTTCACTTTGTTTATTCCTGTCAGATGGCTGGCATCTGGGCGGCTGCGCGCGCGATCAGAATGGTGTGTCATCCCGCTCACTCCGCTGCGACCTGAGCGCAACGATTGTCGCGCCACTTGCTTGCTTGTTTCAAATCCGCCCATCCAAAGGCGTGTTCACTTGGACCTTCATGGCGCAGACGCTCTAGCCGCGCCATGGCTTCATCCAGATCCGGCTGGTGCCCTGCGGGCACCCACCACATGACGAAATGCTGATCCCCCAGCAGTTCAAACCAGTCCTGACGACGGTCGTAAAACTGTTTGTGTATGGTGCCCCAGACAAATGTCTCAAGGCTCGCGACATCTTCCCAGACGGTCAGGTTGGCGACAAATTGAGGATCGTCCCCAATCGCGTTTTCCGTGTTCCCGGTTCCCGGCTCGCCCGAGCCTTCCATCATCCAAACAAAGCCCGGCATCCGCTTGCCCAAGCCATTGACCTTGTCGAGATTGGCCATGAACTCAGCCACCCGAGGGTCATCCGTCGGGGCCAGCAGGCGGCCAATATTCAGTTCGGCCAGATGATATCCGTCGGGCTGCCTGATCATTCCGCTGCCATCGCCCCCATGCGGCCTGATTTCTGAGCCTTGATGCGGTCCTCGATCTCTTCGCGGAAGTTGCGGATCAGGCCCTGGATCGGCCAGGCCGCGGCATCGCCCAAGGCGCAGATCGTGTGGCCTTCGACCTGTTTTGTGACGTCAAACAGCATGTCGATCTCTTCCAGCTCAGCCTCACCGCGCACAAGGCGGTCCATCACGCGCATCATCCAGCCGGTGCCTTCGCGGCAGGGTGTGCACTGCCCGCAGCTTTCATGCTTGTAGAACTTCGACAGACGCCAGATCGCTTTTATGATGTCGGTGGACTTATCCATCACGATCACCGCCGCCGTGCCAAGACCCGAGCCCAGTTCACCGCGCAGATAGTCGAAATCCATGATCGCATCGCGCATGCTTTCACCGCGCACGCACGGAACGGACGATCCACCTGGAATGACCGCGAGCAGGTTGCCCCAGCCGCCGCGAATTCCGCCGCAATGGGTTTCGATCAGTTGCTCGAACGGGATCGACATCGCCTCTTCGACGACGCAGGGGTTGTTCACATGGCCCGAGATCGCAAACAGCTTGGTGCCGGCGTTGTTCTGACGACCAAAGCCCGCGAACCAATCCGCGCCTCGGCGCAGGATGGTCGGTACAACAGCGATGGACTCCACGTTGTTCACCGTGGTTGGGCAGCCATAGAGGCCTGCGCCAGCCGGGAATGGCGGCTTCATGCGCGGCATACCCTTTTTACCCTCAAGGCTTTCGATCAGCGCAGTTTCTTCGCCACAGATATAGGCACCCGCGCCGTGATGCAGGAAGATGTCGAAATCCCATCCCGAGCCGGCCGCGTTCTTGCCCAACAGCCCGGCGTCATAGGCCTCATCAATTGCGGCCTGTAGCGCCTCGCGTTCGCGGATGTATTCGCCGCGCAGGTAGATATAGCAGGTGTGCGCATTCATCGCGAAAGAGGCAATCAGGCAGCCTTCGATCAGCGTATGCGGATCGTGGCGCATTATCTCACGGTCTTTGCAGGTACCCGGCTCGGATTCATCCGCATTCACAACCAGATAAGACGGGCGGCCATCGCTTTCCTTGGGCATGAACGACCATTTCAGACCGGTTGGGAAGCCTGCGCCACCGCGCCCACGCAGGCCCGAGTCTTTCATCGTCTGGATGATCCAATCCCGGCCCTTTTCGATCAGGCCAGCGGTGCCATCCCAATGCCCTCGGGCCTGCGCGCCGCGCAGAGTACGCTCGTGCATCCCGTAGATGTTGGTAAAGATCCGGTCCTGATCCTTCAGCATCGCGTGTTACCCTCAGCTGTCCTGACGCATGCGCCAGAGTTGAAAAATGTTGACGCCTGCATAGATGAAGCCGGCCAAAGCAGCGAAATCAAATAGCAGCGCATAGCGCCCCGGCATTCCAATTGCAGGGCCAATGAACAAAGTCATGCCAAGCCAAACCACCATCGTCACGGCGATGACGATGCCTATATGTCGGCCCTTGCGGGCTATGGCTTGTTCTTTGTCCTTGTCCATCTCGTCCTTGAGCCCTTGCAGGGCGTTTAGTCTTCGTAAGTGCCGTCTTCCTTGGCACGTTTGGCGAATTCGGTCTCATCCCCAACGGCCAGCTTGGCCGCCTGTTCAATCCAGCCATCGCGTTCAATCCGGCCTTTGAACTTCAGGCGCGCATCCACCCAGGCCACATGTTCAGGCGTCCAGGCTGCGATCTGATCATAGTGGAAAAAGCCCAGATCGTTCAGTTTCTCTTCCAGCTTGGGCCCTACGCCTTTCAGCATCTTGAGGTCGTCCGGCAGGCCCCCACGCGCCTCGGTCAGCGTTCGGGGTTTATCTTCCTCGACCTCTTTCGCTTTGGCCTCAGCGGCCTGTTTGACGGCAGGTTTCGGTGGCTCGGGCGCTTTGGGCGGATTCGCCGCCGCTGAGGCGCCGGCCTGTTTGCCGTCTTTCCCCAGCCAAGGCGTGAGAATTGGAACCTCGGTCCCGTCGATCCGCTTGACCGTATCGCCAAGCTCTGCCGCCAAGGCCACGCTGGCATTGTGTTCCGGCTTTCCATCCGCATGTTCGGTCAGGCTGCTGAGACCTTTCAAAGGCTCAGCCGCATAACGCCCGTTCTGAGGGCCGGGCGTGGGCACCTTCCCCGCAGCCAGATCGTCAATGATCTTGCCAAAACTCTCGGCAGTCAGGTCTTCGTAGTAATCCTTGCCGATCTGCGCCATCGGAGCATTCGTACAGGACCCAAGGCATTCCACCTCTTCCCAGCTCAGCTTACCATCGGCGGATAACTCATGCGGCTTGGCGGCGATCTTGTCCTTGCAGACCGCAATAAGATCCTCGGCCCCGCAAATCATGCAGGAGGTCGTGCCACACACCTGTATATGCGCCACCGAGCCGACTGGCTGCAGTTGGAACATGAAGTAGAACGAAGCGACCTCGAGCACGCGAATATAGGCCATGCCCAGCATGTCGGCGACGGATTCAATTGCCGGGCGGGACAGCCAGCCCTCTTGCTCTTGCGCGCGCCACAGCAGAGGGATCACGGCGCTGGCTTGGCGACCCTCAGGGTATTTTGTGATCTGCGCTTCGGCCCATTGCTGGTTGGCAGCGGTGAACGCAAAGCTATCAGGTTGTTCGGGGTGAAGACGGCGGAGCATTAGCGGTCAATCTCTCCAAATACGACGTCCATGGTGCCGATAATGGCTGCGACGTCAGCCAGTTGGTGGCCTTTGGCGACGTGATCCATGGCTTGCAGATGCAGGAAACCTGGTGCGCGGAGTTTGGCGCGATAGGGTTTGTTGGTGCCGTCGGCGACCAGATAGACACCGAACTCGCCCTTGGGGGCCTCGACGGCGGCATAAACCTCGCCTGCGGGGACGTGGAAGCCTTCGGTGTAAAGCTTAAAGTGATGGATCAGGCTTTCCATCGAGGTCTTCATGTCCGAGCGTTTCGGCGGGGTGATCTTGCCGCGAGCCAGAACGTCGCCTGGGCATTCGCGAATCTTAGCGATGGCCTGTCGGATGATCAGCAGTGACTGGCGCATCTCTTCCATGCGGCAGAGATAGCGGTCATAGCAGTCGCCATTCTTGCCGACGGGGATCTGGAACTCGAACTCGTCGTAGCATTCGTAGGGCTGCGCACGGCGCAAATCCCACGCGAGGCCTGAGCCACGGACCATCACGCCCGAGAAACCGTATTTCTGAATGTCATCCTCGGTCACGACGCCAATATCGGCGTTGCGTTGCTTGAAGATGCGGTTTTCGGTCAACAACCCGTCAATGTCGTCGAGAACGGCGGGGAATTCGTGGCTCCACGCCTCAATATCATCCAGCAGTTCGGGCGGCAGGTCCTGATGAACGCCCCCGGGGCGGAAATAGGCAGCGTGCAGGCGGGCACCACAGGCGCGCTCATAGAACACCATCAGCTTTTCGCGTTCTTCAAAACCCCACAGCGGTGGGGTCAGAGCGCCTACATCCATCGCCTGTGTGGTCACATTCAGCAGATGGTTCAGAATACGCCCAATCTCAGAATACAGAACCCGGATCAACGAGCCACGGCGCGGTACTTCAACCCCGGTCAATTTCTCAATCGCCAGACACCAGGCATGTTCCTGGTTCATCGGCGCCACGTAATCCAGACGGTCGAAATACGGCAGGTTCTGCAGATACGTCCGGCTTTCCATCAGCTTTTCGGTGCCACGGTGCAGCAAGCCGATATGCGGATCGCAGCGCTCTACGATCTCTCCGTCCAGCTCAAGCACCAAACGCAAAACTCCATGCGCAGCAGGGTGTTGTGGGCCGAAGTTAATGTTGAAATTGCGGATTTTCTGCTCGCCGCTCAGCGCGTCCGTGCTGCCGTCATCATATCTTGAGCCGTCCATCACCGCCCCCGCTTTTTCTTCGCGTCCGCGCGCACCCGGACCTTCTCGGCCTCATCCGCCTTGGCTGCGGCGCCGGCAAGCAGCACCCCAAGGGCGCCCAAAATGATCAGTTCCCCCAGCATCTCAGCGACGTTCCATCTCTTGCAGCTTCATGGCCATGATCCACAAAAGGATCAGCGTTCCAATCGGGATGACACAGGCAAACGCCCAGAACTTCTCGATCCCGAAATGCGGCAGCAGTTTCAGCATCGGGATGATCGTGGCGATCGTGAATGCGATCCAGATCAGGAACTCCATGGCTTACGACTCCTGTTTTTCATCCCCCGGAAGAATGTAGTTGGCACCTTCCCATGGGGACATAAAATCAAACTGACGGTATTCCTGCACGAGGCTGACGGGTTCATAAACCACCCGTTTCTGCGCCTCGTCATAGCGAACCTCGGTGTAGCCGGTGGTCGGGAAATCCTTGCGCAGCGGATAGCCGCGGAACCCGTAATCGGTCAGGATACGCCGCAGGTCCGGATGGCCCGAGAACAGGATGCCGAACATGTCGAAAACCTCACGCTCGAACCAATTGGCCGAGGGGTGTATGTCGACAATCGAGGGCACCATGTCTTCCTCGCGGATCGACACCCGCAGGCGGATGCGCTGGTTCTGGTACATCGACAGGAAGTGATAGACCACGTCGAACCGCTTGGCCCGTTCCGGGTAGTCCACGCCCGTTATATCGACCAGCGTTGAGAACTGGCAGGAGTGGTCGCTTTTAAGGAATTCGATGAATTCGACAAGGTTTGACGGCGCCACATCCACATTCAGCTCACCATGGGTGACATCCCAGGACAACACACAGTCGGACCGTTTCAGCTCAAGATGCGTACCGAGTTCTTTGAGTGCTTCGCTCATCCGCCCTCTCCCTTAGCGCACGATCGTGCCAGTACGGCGGATTTTGCGTTGCAGCTGCATCAGACCGTACAGCAGCGCCTCGGCGGTCGGAGGGCAACCGGGGACGTAGATATCCACCGGAACGATACGGTCACAGCCGCGCACGACGGAATAGGAGTAGTGGTAGTAGCCGCCGCCATTTGCGCAGGACCCCATCGAGATCACATAGCGCGGCTCGGGCATCTGGTCGTAGACCTTGCGCAGAGCCGGAGCCATCTTGTTGGTCAGCGTACCGGCCACGATCATCACGTCGGACTGGCGCGGCGAGGCACGCGGCGCGATGCCAAACCGTTCCGCGTCATAGCGCGGCATTGAGGTGTGCATCATCTCGACCGCGCAACAGGCCAGACCAAAGGTCATCCAATGCAAAGACCCGGTCCGCGCCCAATTTATGATGTCTTCGGTCGAGGTCAGCAGGAAGCCTTTGTCCTGCAGCTCGGCATTGAGGGCTTGGGTGGCGACTTCTTTGTCGACGCCGGCGGTATTTGCACCCGTCATCACTCCCATTCCAAGGCCCCCTTCTTCCATTCATAGGCAAAGCCGATGGTCAAAACGCCCAGGAACACCATCATCGACCAGAACCCTACATCGCTGATGTCTTTAAAGCCCACGGCCCAAGGGAACAGGAACGCAATCTCTAGGTCGAAAATGATGAACAGGATCGAAACCAGATAGAAGCGCACATCGAACTTCATCCGAGCGTCATCAAACGCGTTGAAGCCGCATTCATAGGCGCTGACTTTTTCGGGATCGGGGTTGCGAACTGCCAGAACGACAGCTGCCAGAATCAGGACAATTCCCAGGCCGATGGCTACGGCCAGAAACACCAGAATAGGGAGATACTCCCGCAGCAGGTCTTCCACGTCTAGCTCCTTTCCTGCGCATCCCCTTTCGGGGGGCGCCGTCAATTGGCGTGTTGACTCGACTTTCTCTAGCCCCACGCGGTCAGAGGGTCAACCGAACACAAGCGCGCACCACGTCATTCATCCCCTTGACAGACCTTCGGGAATCACCCCGTTTTCGCCTCAGCGGACAATAGACGCCCCAAGTTAAACTTTGTTGTTCCACTTGGGGTTACGTTTTTCAAAGAAAGCTTCGATGCCTTCACGTGCTTCAGGCGTCTCCCATCGGGCGACCAACGCTTGGATGGTATGGTCAATCACACTGTCGTCAAGACGCGGACCGAGGTTTTGAACCAAGGCCTTAGCCGACGCCACAGCCCCCGGCGCACAGGACAGATAGGGGGTGATTTCATCCTCGACAGCGCGCATGAGTTGATCGGCTGGCACCGCTTTTGCCAACAGTCCAAGCTCCACCGCCTCTGCCGCGTCAAACAAACGCGCCGACATGAAAACACGCCGCGCGCGGGCCTCACCCATCCGCGCGATCACGTAAGGCCCAATCGTCGCCGGGATCAGGCCCAGCCGGGTCTCGGTCAGGCCCATTTTCAGGGTGTCAACGCCAACCGCCATATCGCAGACCGAGGCCAGCCCGACTCCACCGCCAAACGCGTTGCCTTGCAATGCGCCGATCAAAGGTTTGGGCATCTCGTTCAGCACCATCAGCATTTCCGCCAGCTTACGCGCCTCAGTGAATCGGGTCTCGGCATCCGCCGCCATCTGATCGCGCATCCACCCCAGATCGCCCCCGGCGCAGAAGCTCTTGCCAGACCCGGTCAACACAACAACGCGCACCGCCTCGTCGCGCCCGAGCTGCGCCGCGGCGTGAGTCAATTCGCTGATCATCAACGCCGACATGGCGTTGTGCTTTTCGGCGCGCGACAGAGTTAGCGTCGCGACACCCCGGTCATCAGTGACGACCGCAATCGTTTCAAACATGTCAGCCTCTCATTGCCTGCGCTATCTGCGCAGCTTCGTCCAAAACTGCTGCGTCCAGACCGGTCTCATATCCAAGCCGCTCCAGATGGGGGGCGACGGCCTCAGTCGCGACATTGCCAGCCGCGCCGGGTGCATAAGGACATCCACCCAAGCCACCGACGGCAGCGTCAAACACCCGCACGCCCAGCGCCAGCGAGGCATCAATATTGTCCATCGCTCGCCCGTTGGTGTTGTGGAAATGGCCCGCAAGCCGTGTAACGGGCACCCTGTCGCGCACCGCCAGCAGCATATGCGCGATCTTGTCCGGAGTTCCCTGCCCGATCGTGTCGCCAAGCGAAATCTCATAACACCCATGCGCGAACAGAGCGTCCGCGACCTCAGCCACTTTTTCGGGTGGGGTCGGACCATCATATGGGCAATCGGTCACGCATGAGACATAGCCCCGAACCGGCAGGTCGATATGGCGCGCGGCCTCAAGGATCGGCACGAACCGTTCAATGGATTCCGCGATGGTCGCGTTGATGTTGGCTTTCGAGAACCCCTCGGAGGCTGATGCAAATACCGCGATCTCATCCGCTTTGGCCGCAAGCGCGTCTTCATAGCCGCGCATGTTCGGCGTCAACGCCGCATAACGCACGCCCTCAGCCCGTTTGATTCCAGCCAGAACCGCGCCGCTTCCCGCCATCTGGGGAACCCATTTAGGGGACACGAAACTGGCAACCTCAATTCGGTTGAACCCGGCGCGGCTAAGGCAATCGACCAGCGCAACCTTCTCGGCTACCGGAATCTCGCGCTGTTCGTTCTGAAGCCCGTCCCTTGGCCCGACCTCGAATATCTCGACCCGTTCTTTCATCAGCGCATCCCTCCCCGGCTTCTTTTTGTTTTACATTCGGATGGCCCGACTGTGCCACGCAATGTACGGCCCGAACAGATCAATCCTCGGCCAAGCGAACAAGGGCCGCCCCGGCCTCAACCTGCGCACCTGCGTCTGCCAACACCTCGGCCACCACACCATCGCGGGCAGCTAGCAGTGAATGCTCCATCTTCATGGCTTCCAGAATCGCCAACCGGTCGCCCTCTTTCACGGCCTGCCCTGCCGAGGCGAAGACGGCCTTGACCAGACCCGGCATCGGCGCCTCGATCACATTGGTATCTCCTGCAGCGCTGGGATCGCGATCCAAGGGGTCGACGATTTCAAACGCCTGCCCATAGTCATCAAACACCGTGATCTGAGGCCCAGCGACGGCGACATTGGGCATGCGCTGTCCATCAATGACCCAACCACCCTTGCGCTGCGCGATCACCTGCGCGCCATTCACCGTCCAGAGCTGCCGGTGCGGGCTTTCGACCTGAACATCCAGATCAAAGACCTCACCGTCGCGCATCAGCTGCACGGCCCGGTACAACGGCCCCCACAGGGTGAAGCCAGTCTCTGAGGTCGTCTCTGTCAGCCCCAGCGCTGTCATCGCCGCGGCCACCACGGACGCATTGACCGCGTCCGCAGTCTGGACCAAATCCTCAAGGTCACGCCCGATCAGACCCGTATCCACGTCGCCCGAGGCAAAACCCCCATGGCGTGTCAGAGCGCCAAGGAAGGCCAGATTGGTCACCGTCCCGGCAACTTCGGTCTGGCGCAGAGCACGATGCAGGCTCTCAAGTGCGACCGCGCGGGTCGGACCATGCACGACGACCTTGGCGATCATCGGATCATACCAGGGGCTGATCGTATCCCCCGCCCGCACGCCACTATCCGCGCGGCACACAGACGGAAACTGCAGATGGGTCAGAGTTCCCGTCGCGGGCAAAAAGCCCTTGGGCACATCCTCGGCGTACAGCCGTGCCTCAAACGCGTGACCATTGATCGACAGTTCATTCTGCTGCCTCGGCAAGCTTTCACCCGCTGCAACGCGCAACTGCCATTCGACCAGATCAACGCCCGTAATCGCCTCAGTCACCGGATGTTCAACTTGCAGGCGGGTGTTCATCTCCATGAACCAGAAGCGGTCCGGTCGCAGCCCTTCGGACGCGTCGACAATGAACTCAACTGTCCCGGCCCCTTTGTAGCCGATCGCCTCTGCCGCGCGGACACCAGCCTGCCCCATCGCCTCGCGCATCTCGATTGTCATACCAGGCGCCGGAGCCTCCTCGATTACCTTCTGGTGCCGACGCTGAAGCGAGCAGTCCCGCTCAAACAGATGCACTGCATGGGTACCATCGCCAAAGACCTGAACTTCGATATGCCGAGGCTTGGATACGAATTTCTCGACCAGAACCGCATCATTGCCAAAGGCCGTCTTAGCCTCTCCGCGCGCACTGTCCAAAGCGTCTGAGAACGCTTCGGGAGTCTCAACCAACCGCATTCCTTTGCCGCCGCCGCCCGCAACCGCCTTGATCAGAACGGGGTAGCCGATGGCCGCTGCTGCCTCGGCCAGATGAGCGGGGTCCTGATTGTCACCGTGATATCCGGGCACAACGGGAACGCCTGCGTCCTCCATCAAAGCCTTGGCCGCATCCTTGAGACCCATCTTACGGATCGCATCCGCCGATGGTCCGATAAAGGTCAGCCCAGCGGCGTCAACTGCATCCACAAAATCGGGGTTCTCGGACAGAAACCCATAGCCGGGATGGATCGCCTGCGCCCCGGTCTCGAGCGCCGCCTGGATGATCACATCCCCCTTCAGATAGCTCTCGGCCGGTGCCGCCCCGCCAATATGCACCGCCTCATCCGCCATCTGCGCATGCTTGGCCGAGGCATCCGCATCCGAATAGACAGCCACACAGGACACACCCATTTTCTGAGCGGTTTCGATGACCCGACACGCAATCTCGCCCCGGTTTGCGATTAGGATTTTACTGAACATGACCTACCCCTCAACCGTCAGATCTTCGACCAGCCGGAACCGCTCGCAGAGCAGCTCCATTTCAGGATCAAACCCGCCATTTCGTTCGAAATACCTGCGGTGATCTTCGCGCCAACCCTCAAGCGTCTCATTCTCACCCTCGGCCAGCGCGAAATCTTCGGTCACGTCGCAATACCGACAGACCGAAACCTGAACCGTTTCAATCACCAGCGCCGGACGGTCGTCCCAGTCCAAGGCGATATCCCTGCGCCCCACAACCGGCGTGTCTGCACTGCTTTCGGGATAGTCTCGCAAAGCACCGCAGGTTGCCGTTTTCCGGCCTGATCGCACCAAAGCCAGAAGCTCGGCGCTGAGGGCCGCGCTATCGCCGAACTTGAAAGTCTGCGCACCGGGATAGCGGCTTTTCAGATGTTCCAGATCGCTCATCTTACATCCTGAACACGCCGAAACGTGTTTCCTCGATCGGGGCGTTCAGAGCGGCGTTCAATGACAATGCCAACACATCGCGCGATTTGCGTGGGTCGATGATGCCGTCATCCCACAACCGAGCAGAGGCATAGAGCGGATGAGACTGCTCCTCGAACATATCCAAAGTCGGGCGTTTGAATTCGGCCTCTTCCTCGGCGGACCATGTCCCGCCCTGCCGCTCGATCCCGTCGCGTTTTACGGTGGCCAGAACGCCCGCTGCCTGCTCTCCGCCCATCACGGAAATCCGTGAGTTCGGCCAGGTCCACAGGAACCGAGGCTGATAGGCCCGACCCGCCATGCCATAGTTTCCAGCTCCGAAGGACCCTCCGACCAGCATCGTGATCTTCGGAACCGAGGTTGTCGCCACCGCCGTCACCATCTTGGCCCCATGCCGCGCGATGCCCTCGTTCTCGTATTTGCGACCAACCATAAAGCCGGTAATATTCTGCAGGAACACCAGCGGGATGCGACGCTGGGAACATAGCTCAACAAAATGCGCGCCCTTCTGTGCGGCCTCGGAGAACAGCACGCCATTGTTGGCGATGATGCCCACCGGGCAGCCTTTGACATGAGCAAAGCCAGTTACCAGCGTCTCGCCAAAGCGGGGCTTGAACTCATCGAACCGAGAGCCGTCGACCAAACGCGCGATCACCTCTCGGATGTCGTAGGGCGTGCGCAGGTCAGCCGGAACAACGCCCAGGATTTCCTCGGGGTCATAGGCAGGGTCTTCCGGGCTGGCCCAATCGACCGTCTGCGGTTTGCGCAGGTTCAACGAGCCGACGGCCCGACGTGCCAAAGCCAACGCGTGGGCGTCATCCTCGGCCAGATAGTCCGCCACGCCGGACAGGCGGGTATGGACATCGCCGCCGCCCAGATCTTCGGAACTCACAACCTCGCCGGTCGCCGCTTTCACCAGAGGCGGCCCGGCCAGAAAGATCGTACCTTGTTCTTTCACAATGATAGTCACGTCCGACATAGCGGGCACATAGGCCCCACCCGCCGTACAGGACCCCATCACCACAGCGATCTGAGCGATCCCCTTCGCGCTCATCCGCGCTTGGTTATAGAAGATACGGCCAAAGTGGTCGCGGTCAGGGAAAACCTCATCCTGATTGGGCAAGTTCGCGCCGCCGCTATCGACCAGATAAATGCAGGGTAGATGGTTTTCCTCGGCAATCTCCTGCGCGCGGAGGTGTTTTTTGACGGTCATCGGGTAGTAAGTGCCGCCCTTCACCGTGGCGTCGTTGCAGACCACCATGACCTCGCGCCCCTGTACTCGGCCAATGCCCGCGATCACCCCGGCACAAGGCGCGGCATCGCCATACATTCCATGAGCCGCCGTTGCGCCAATTTCGAGAAACGGAGACCCCGGATCGAGCAGGTTCGCTACCCTACGCCGAGGCAGCATCTTGCCCCGAGAGACGTGCCGTGCGCGAGATTTCTCGCCGCCTCCCATACGGGCTGCGTCCGCCGCGGTCGAGATTTGCTCCAGCGCGTCGAGATGGGCTGCGCGGTTGGCTTTGAAACCCTCGGAAGTGGGCATGGCTTTGGATGTGAGTTTCATCGCGGAAGCACCTTTATGTACTTTGATACATCAATGGGACGCAGAACCGTTTGTGTGACCATCATTGTCGAAAAGAGAACGAAGCTAGCGGCTGGATCGTCGATTTCATGCACCCACCGAACGCTATGATCGGGACCGATCCCTCTCATCAAGCAGCGACCATCCATAGATATGAATACAGGCTCGATAATCTGACCGGATTGAGAAGCTAAAAGTTTTTTCGTATCCACGCTCTCCAATGACACACCAAGAAACAACGGCATGTGCAACCCGTCCTCGGCATTCATTGGACTCTCGGGTGCGCGAACTTGTGGTACAATAGCACTTCTATCCAATTCGATTACTGAACGTGCTTTTTTTCGAACATCTTCAAACTCTCGAGCATCTAACTTCGTTTTCACCTCCACCGCCAGAATGACAGCTTCTACCGGAAGAACAGAGATGCCCTCATTGAAGAAGAATGGGCAGTGTGACTTGCTGTAAACAATTATGTCCAACTGCTTAGAGATATTGCCTTTGTGGTCTATCGCAAACCCAGTTGTCAGACCAAATGCTTCGGGCAGATGCCTTTCAAGAAGCTTTTGGAAAGTCAATTCCAATATCCTGCCACGCTCGCCGTTATGCCGGACAAGCGACTGAGCGAACTTAACATCAGCGAGCAAGCGATCATTCAATCGACGCTGGTAGTCATCAAAATGCGTTTTCTGACTCATATGTTCTCTGCCTCCGCCGCCGCCCGCGCCTTCAATTCCTTCCGGATCACCTTCCCCGTCACCGTCATCGGCAATTCCTCCAAAAACGCCACCTCTCGCGGATAGGAGTACTGCGCCAGACGGTCCTTGACCCAATCTTGCAACTCTGGCCCTGAGGCCTCGGCCCCCGGTTTTAAAACCACATAGGCCTTTACGATCTCGGTCCGCAGCGGATCGGGCTTGCCGACCACGCCGACCGTTGCCACAGCAGGGTGGGTCAGCAGGCAATCCTCGATCTCAGCCGGGCCGATGCGGTATCCGGCTGAGGTGATCACGTCATCATCGCGCCCGACGAAGCGCAGGTAGTCGCCTTCCCAGACGCCTCGGTCTCCGGTGATCAGCCAATCGCCCCGGAACTTCTCAGCCGTGGCCTCGGGCCGGTTCCAGTATTCCAGTAGCATCGAGGCCGAGCCGCGCCGGATGGCCACATTGCCCTCGTCCCTCGTCGGCGTGCCGTCCTCATCAATCACCGCGACCTCATGGCCCGGAACCGGTTTGCCGATACAGCCGGGACGCACCGGGAAATCCTCGGCACAGGACGAGACGACCATGTTGCACTCGGTCTGGCCGTAGAACTCGTTGATCGTCAGTCCAAAGGCCTGTTGCCCCCACGCCAGCATTTCGGCGCCCAGAGGCTCGCCCCCTGACGCGACCGAACGCAGGCCGGGGATGCTCTGATCCGCCGCTTTCAGCATACGCAGCGCGGTCGGAGGAAAGAACACATTGCGCACGCCGCCGCGCGCGATCACATCGGCGCAGGCCTCGGAAGTGAATTTGTCCAGCCGGGTGGCCACCACGGGGATGCCCAGCGCAAGGCCCGGCATCAGGACATCGAACAGCCCTCCGATCCAGGCCCAATCCGCCGGGGTCCAGAGGCGATCCCCCGCGCGCAGGTGATTATGGCTGATCGAAACGCCGGGCAGATGGCCGGTCAGCACGCGGTGCCCGTGCAGAGCACCCTTGGGGCTGCCAGTTGTACCCGAAGTGTAGATCAGCACGGCAGCGTCTTCGGGGCCGGTATCCGCAAAGGGCAGCTCTGGGCCGGGATGGGCAACCTCAGCGGCGATCATAGGCTCGGCCAGATCACCCAGCAGCTCGGCGCCCTCGGCATCCGTCAGAACGATTCCTGCCCCGGCATCCGCCATGCGGGAGCGCAGCGCGTCTTGTTTGAAAAGCTTGAATAGAGGCACCGAGATCGCACCGATCTTCCAGATCGCCAGATGCGCCGCGGCGCACCACGGAGACTGGCTGAGCAAAACACCAACCCGGTCACCGGCCTGAACCTTGGGCAAGAGTGCCCGCGCAAGCCCATCGGTCATCTCGTGCAGTTGACCGTAAATTACAGGCCTCTCCTCGCCCTCGGTCAGATCGACCAAGGCGACCTGTTCGGGCGGGTGGTTCAGACACTGGCGCGCCATGTTCAGCCGATCGGGGACATCCCAGCCACCCGCCGAGCGCAAACCCGGTATGCGCAGATCGCCTGACATCAAAATTTTCCTTTATTTTCGGGGCCTGCAGTTATGTCACACTTGCCGGGTGCGCTCACGCAAATTTGACTCAGATCAGAGAGCGCAGGCAGCGCCCGTGCAAAACAGCGGTCATCAACTGAACCAAAGGCAGAACAATGACCAATAAACTCGCCGCTTTGACACTCTCCACCGCGCTGGTCGCGCTGGCTGGCCCCGCACTCGCCCAATCGCAAGGTGACTGGACCGTTAGTTTCGGTGTCGGCTACCTGGACCCGAAATCCGACAATGGAACGCTGGCCGGATTTGACGCCGAGGTCGACGACGACACCCGTCCGATCTTTACCGTCGAATACTTCATTCGGGACAACTTGGGTATCGAATTGCTGGCCTCCACGCCATTCGAACACGATATCACCTTGGGTGGCAGCACCGACGCCGGCAGCACCAAGCACCTGCCCCCCACCTTGTCGCTGAACTACCACTTCCCGACCAACAGCGCGTGGAAGCCCTATGTCGGCGCAGGCCTCAACTACACTATCTTCTTTGAAGAAAGCTCTCCTCTGGGCGACCTGGAACTGGACAACTCGTTCGGTTTGTCGCTTCAGGCTGGTTTGGACTATCAGATCACTGAACAAGGCGCTGTCCGTTTGAATGTGCGTTGGTTCGATATCGACTCGGACGTCAAACTGAACGGTGCCGATATCGGTACCGCGGAAATCGATCCTTGGCTGGTCGGCGTATCCTACGTCCATCGCTTCTGATCCTTTGATCGAAACGCCCCGCAGTTCCCTCGGCTGCGGGGCGATTTCTTACCCCAGCATTTCGCCCATCAATTCGCGACCGATCAGCATGCGGCGGATTTCGCTGGTCCCGGCCCCGATCTCCATCAGCTTGGCATCCCGAAATATCCGGCTGACCGGAGCGTCTGACAGGAACCCCGCCCCTCCCATCGCCTGAACGGCCTGATGCGCCTGCGTCATCGCCGCCTCAGAGGCATAGAGACAGCACGCAGCCGCGTCTTGACGAGTCACATCCCCACGGTCACACGCCTTGGCGACTTCATACACGTAAGCACGGGCCGAGTTCATCGCAGTGTACATATCTGCGATCTTGCCCTGCATCAGTTGGAACATGCCGATGGGTTTGCCGAACTGCTTGCGCTCGGCCAGATAGGGCATGATTTCATCCAGACATGCGGCCATGATGCCGGTTCCGATCCCGGCCAGCACAACACGTTCATAGTCGAGCCCGGACATCAGAACGGCAACACCCTTGCCCTCTTCGCCCAGAACATTCTCAAACGGTACTTCTACGTCTTCAAAGATCAGTTCTGCGGTGTTGGACCCACGCATCCCAAGCTTGTCGAAATGGGGCGAGGTCGAGAATCCCGTCATCTCTTTCTCGATCAGAAACGCGGTGATCCCTTTCGATCCCGCATCCGGGTCGGTCTTGGCATAGACGACCAGAGTATCCGCATCCGGCCCATTGGTGATCCAATACTTGTTCCCGTTCAGGCGGTAATGATCATTGCGCTTCTCGGCGCGCAGCTTCATCGAAACCACATCCGATCCAGCCGAGGGTTCGGACATCGCAAGCGCGCCCACATGTTCGCCCGAGATCAGGCGTGGGAGGTATTTTTGTTTTTGCTCTTCCGTGCCGTTCAGCTTGATCTGGTTCACGCAGAGGTTCGAATGCGCGCCATAGGACAGCGAGACCGAGGCCGAGGCTCGCGCGATCTCCTCAATCGCGATCGTGTGCGCCAGATAGGACATGCCAGCGCCACCATATTCCTCTGGCACGGTCACGCCCAAAAGGCCCAGCGCACCCATCTCGGTCCAAAGCTCATTGGGGAACGCGTTCGACGCATCGACCTCGGCCGCCAACGGCTTGACCCGCTCCTGCGCCCAACGATGCACCATCTCGCGCAGCGCATTCACGTCCTCGCCCAGATCGAATTGCATACTCGCCATGAACATTGACGCTCTCCTCTCAGCATTAATGAACAAGTGTTCAATAACTGGATACCAGCGAATCTGCGGCGGGTCAATCATTCCGGGCGCCCCGGTTCCAACACGCAAAACGCCGCCCGAACCGGGGCGGCGTTTCCCAAAAAATCAAGCGTGCGCTGCAGGCGCACTCAATTGGATCACGATTGGTAGACAGCTCCGACCTCGGCCCGGATGATGCGGGCGATCAGTTGGCAGTCTTCCAGCGAAAAGGTCAGGGGCACGCGCATATCCATAATGCCAGCCAAAACCCGGTCCGAGGCAGGCATTCGCTCACTTTCGGCATAGCGCCAACTGTCATAGCGTGAGGTAAACCCGGTGGGCTCGGCACCGCCGAACCATTTTAACTCCACTCCGCGGCTGGCGCAGCGGCTGATCACCTCGGCGATCCGTTCCGGCAGCCAGTCGAGCAGTAGGAACTGGATCGAGGATCCCACATAGGTCTCCGCTTCGGGACGCTCGACCATTGTCAGGCCCGGTGTACCCCGCAGACCGCCTTCAATGGTCTGATACCGTTCATTCCAGCGGCCAACCTGCCGATCCAGATCCCGTAGCTGAGGGCGCAAAATCGCCGCACGCAAGTTGTCCATACGGCCCGAGACGTTCGGTGTGGTGTATTTGATCCGCTCAAACACCTCTGGCCCCGGTGCAGCCAGATGCCGCTCGTAGAGCATGTAGGACCCCGACAGCATCGTGGCTTTGGCCGCAAGTTCCTCATCATCGGTAACCAGCAGACCACCCTCGCCCGAGTTCACATGTTTGTAGGTCTGGCACGAATAACACCCGATGGCTCCTTGCCGACCCGAGAGTTGCCCGCGCCACGCGGCCCCCATCGTATGGGCGCAGTCCTCGATCACGACAACGCCTGCCGCATTGCAGAGCTGTATCAACCGGTCCATGTCGCACAGATGGCCACGCATATGGCTGAGCATCAGAACCCGCGCCTGATCCAGCTTGGCCTCCAGATCCTCCAGATCAATGGTCAGGTGTTCGGTCACGCCGACAAAAATCGGCTTGGCCCCGACTGAGGCAATCGCCCCCGGTACAGGAGCCAGAGTAAACGCGTTGGTTAGCACCGCCTCGCCGGGCTGCACACCCACGGCCCGCAAGGCGGTCGCCAAAGCGTAGCCACCCGACGAAACGGCAAGGCAATATTTCGCCCCCATCTGGGCCGCGAATTCCTGCTCCAGCAGCGCGGCCTCGCCCAATTCGCCAGGCACGACGTTGTAGCGATGAAGACGCCCGTGCCGCAGAACGGCCAGAGCAGCCTCGACCGCCTCGTCCGGGATGGGTTCTTGTTGGGTGAAGCTGCCGGTGAATGTCTCTGTCATAGGCTAGTTCTGGGGCTCCATCCGGTCCGGGTCAAGGGATCAAGCCGCCGCACCGATTAACTCAGCCACAAGTTCGGGCAGATCGTCGAAATGATGCAGCAGCGCCTCGGGCTCCAAAGCGGCCATATCGTCGCCAGAGGGCCCGAAAGTAACCAGAACCGAAGGCACCCCGGCCGCTTTCGCGGTATTGCGGTCGGTATCGGAATCCCCGATCAGAACGCACAGATCCGGATGCCCACCCGCACGCCGCGCGGCCTCGCGCAGAGGCTCAGGGTCAGGTTTACGCACCGGTAGAGTGTCCGCACCGACCAAGGAGGCGAAGTGATCTAGCACCCCCACCTGGCTGAGCAATTGATGCGCCAGACGCTCTGGCTTGTTGGTGCAGATCCCAACGCCATAGCCTGCGGTTTTCAAGGCCTCGACCGCCTCCAAAGCACCGGGGTAGAACTGCGTGTGGGTGTCGATGTCCTGCGCGTAGGCCTCCAGCAAAACCGGGTAATACGCGTCAACCGTGCCTTCATCATAGGCCCCGACGCGCTTCAATCCGTGCGTCAGCATCATACGCCCGCCACGCACGGCGATACCCGCATCCTGCCCGTGAACCAGAACATCCCCATGCCCCATCTCGCGAAAACAATGGTTTGCAGCGGCCAGCAAATCGCCCGATGTATCCGCCAAAGTGCCGTCCAGATCGAAGATGACCGTGCGCATTGCGCCTCCTTGCTCGGCAGGTTTCCGCCATGTCCTGTTGCAATCGGCAATCTAGTTTGATGGCCGAACGGCTTGCGCCTTTGCCCTCAGCGGATAAAACGGACGGCAACAAAACACAAAGAGAAAACGATTTCATGACCACCGCTCTTGTCATCCTTGCCGCCGGGAAAGGCACCAGGATGAATTCGGATATCCCCAAAGTCCTGCACCCGATCGCTCAGGTTCCGATGCTGGTTCACGCCATGCGCGCCGGTTCCGTACTGTCGCCCGAGCGCACCGTGATCGTCACAGGCCACGGGGCCGAGGCCGTCGCCAAGATCGCACAGGCCGAGGATGAGACCGCGCAGATCGCGGTGCAAGAGGAGCAACTGGGCACCGCTCATGCCGTCGCACAGGCCCGCGATGCGCTGGAAGGGTTCGATGGCGATGTCGTGGTTCTCTACGGTGATACGCCGTTCCTTCAAGCCGACACGCTCGAGCGGATGATTGAAGCGCGCGTGCAGAATGATCTGGTGATTCTCGGTTTTGCAGCCGCCGACCCGGCCCGTTATGGCCGCCTAGTGATGAATGGCGACACGTTGGAGCGGATCGTCGAGTTCAAGGACGCATCAGATGAAGAACGCGCGATCACCTTCTGCAACTCGGGTCTGTTGGCCTGCAATGCGGAAACCTTGATGTCCCTTATTGATGCGGTCAGCAACGACAACGCCTCGGGCGAATACTACCTGACGGATGTGGTCGAAATCGCCCGCTCCCGCGATCTAAGCGTGACAGCGGTCGCCTGCGATGAGGCGCAGACGCTAGGCGTGAACTCTCGCGCAGATCTGGCCGCAGCGGATGGGGTGTTTCAGGCGCAGGCACGGGCCGAGTTGCTGGATTTGGGGGTCACACTGATGGCCCCGGAAACGGTCTACCTTGCCGCCGATACGGTGATCGGGCGCGATACGGTGATCGAACCAAATGTGGTCTTCGGTCCCGGCGTGACCGTCGAAAGCGGCGCAACGATCCGGGCGTTTTCGCATCTGGAGGGCTGCCATGTCAGCCGAGAGGCCATCATCGGCCCGTATGCCCGCCTGCGCCCCGGCGCGGAATTGGCGGAAAACGCGCGCATCGGCAATTTCGTCGAGATCAAGAATGCCGAGATCGCCGAGGGCGCCAAGGTCAATCACCTCAGCTATATCGGGGATGCCTCGGTTGGGGCGGGTTCGAATATCGGGGCAGGCACGATCACCTGCAACTATGACGGCGTGATGAAGCACAAGACCACGATTGGTGAGGGTGTCTTTATTGGGTCCAATACAATGCTGGTGGCTCCGGTGACCGTAGGTGATGGCGCAATGACGGCAACGGGAACGGTCGTAACCAAAGACGTGGAAGCCGAGGCGCTGGCCGTCGCGCGCGCCAAACAGGAAAATAAGCCCGGCTATGCGCGCAAATTGTTTGATATGTTAAAGGCGAAAAAGGCTCGCCGCGATAAAGAGGCCTGAGTTTATGTGTGGAATTGTAGGTGTATTGGGACAGCATGAGGCTGCCCCCATTTTGGTTGAAGCCCTGAAACGGCTGGAATATCGCGGCTATGACAGCGCAGGGATTGCGACCGTCAACGATGGCGCTTTGGGACGCCGTCGGGCCGTTGGCAAGCTGGTGAACTTGAGCGACCTTCTGGTCCACGATCCTTTGCCCGGCAAATCCGGGATCGGGCACACCCGCTGGGCCACGCACGGCGCGCCCTCGGTCACCAACGCGCATCCGCACAAAGCCGGGCCAGTCGCCGTTGTCCATAACGGCATTGTCGAAAACTACCGCGAGCTACGCGCCGAACTGGCCGAACACGGCGTGGATTTCGTGACCGAGACCGACACCGAAACCGTGGCCCTGATGGCCGCACACTACCTGAATACCGGTCTGTCCCCTGTTGAAGCGGCCTTCAAGACTATCGACCAGCTGGAAGGTGCATTTGCGTTGGCCTTTCTGTTCGACGGTCAAGACGACCTGATCGTGGCCGCGCGCAAGGGTTCTCCGCTGGCGATCGGCCATGGAGAAGGCGAGATGTATGTGGGTTCTGACGCGATTGCTCTTGCTCCGCTGACCAACAAGATCACCTATCTTGAGGAAGGCGACCGCGCTGTCCTGACCCGCACCTCGCTGGAAATTCGCACCGAAGCCGGTGAACTGGCCAATCGCGAAATGCGTAAGATCAAGCTGGATACGGCCCGTGCCGACAAGGGCGAACACAAGCACTTCATGGCCAAGGAAATCGCCGAGCAACCGGTGGTCGTGGCCGAGGCGATCCGCTCATACCTGCCCACCGGCGGAGACCGCGTGGTTCTACCCGAGACCGATCTGGATTTCACCAAGCTGGATCGCCTGACCATGGTCGCCTGCGGCACGGCCTTTTATGCCTGCCTGACGGCGAAGTACTGGTTCGAGCAGCTGGCGAAAATGCCGGTCGAGGTCGATATCGCCAGCGAATTCCGCTATCGCGAACCTCCGATCACTGACCGCACGCTGGCCTTGTTTGTTAGCCAGTCGGGCGAAACCGCCGATACGCTGGCCGCGCTGCGCTATTGCGAGGGTAAGGCCGACAAGATCGTTTCGGTCGTCAATGTTCCCGAAAGCTCGATTGCGCGGGAAAGCGATATCGCCCTGCCCATCCATGCGGGGGTTGAAATCGGCGTCGCCTCGACCAAGGCTTTCACCTGCCAGCTAAGCGTTCTGCTGATGCTGGCGCTCAAGGCCGCCGCTGACCGGGGTACACTGAGCGATGAGGAACTGGCCGATCACGCCGCCGCCCTGCGCGGCTTGCCCTCGGTCTTGAACGCAGCACTGGATCAAAACCGCGCCATCCGCAAATCTGCCCAGCGCCTATCCGAGGCGCGCGACGTGCTGTTTCTGGGCCGTGGCCTGATGTATCCGCTGGCGATGGAAGGCGCGCTGAAACTGAAGGAAATCAGCTATATTCACGCCGAAGGCTACGCGTCGGGCGAGTTGAAACACGGCCCCATCGCGCTGATCGACAAGCATATGCCCGTGGTGGTCATGGCCCCGCGCGATGCCGTTTTCGACAAGACTGTCTCGAACATGCAAGAGGTGATGGCACGCAAGGGCAAGGTCATCCTAGTGTCGGACGATGACGGCATCGTTGAGGCAGGCGATGATGTCTGGAGCACAATCCGCATGCCCCACATCCACACGAACCTGACCCCGATCCTCTACTCGGTTCCCGCGCAGTTGTTGGCCTATCACACGGCTGTCGCCAAGGGGACGGATGTGGACCAGCCGCGTAACCTCGCGAAATCTGTGACTGTGGAGTAAGGCATGGCCAAGCAATTCCCCCATCTGGACGAGGCTCATCAGAAATTCATCACCGAGCAGCACATGTTCTTCGTAGGCAGCGCCGGGGTTGAGGGGCGGGTCAATATCTCACCCAAGGGCATGGATTCACTGCGTGTTCTGGGGCCAAACCGGATTGCTTGGATGAACCTGACCGGCAGCGGCAATGAAACCGCCGGGCATCTGCTTGAGGTCAACCGCATGACCCTGATGTGGTGTTCCTTCACCACGCGCCCGCTGATCCTGCGCACCTATGGCACCGCACGCACCCTGCATGCGGGGGATGACGGTTGGGACGAACTGGCAGGTCAATTCCCCAACCATCGCAGCGCGCGGCAGATCTACGACCTCAGCATTGATCTGGTGCAGACCTCGTGCGGCTATGCGGTCCCGTTCATGGAATTCCAGTCGGATCGCGACACGATGCAAAATTGGGTCGACGGCAAATCAGACGATGATATCCGCGCCTATTGGGTCGAGAAGAACCAGCAGACGATTGACGGCAAACCTACCGGGGTTCCGGTCTAAACCATGCTTGCCCCATATCTGGATCAGATCAAGGCACATGCCGATGCCGAGCGCGCGGAGCAGGTCGCAGCCTATCACAAGGCCGAGCGTCCCTATCTGGGCGTCGCCGTCACGGTTCTCAACGATCTGACCAAAGCTTGGCGCAAGGAATTGTCGGTTGCCGAGCGCGTCACCCTCGCGGATGCGCTCTGGCAGACTAACATTCACGAGGCGCGCGTTGCGGCCTCTAAACTACTGACACAAGCCCGGATTCGCCCGGATGAGGATGTCTGGACCTTGTTGCAAAGCTGGGTGCCCGATTTCGACGCGTGGGCCATCGCCGACCACGCCTGCACCGCCATCCAGAAACGCCTGAGCGCTGATCCCACGCGGCTGGATCAGGTCGAAACATGGACGGGATCAGACCACATGTGGACCCGCCGCGCCGCTCTGGTCTCGACCCTGCCCTGGACCAAACAGAACCACCCCAAAACCGAAGATCTGGCGCGCCGCGATCGAATCCTCGGTTGGGCCGCAGGCTATGTGCCCGACCGGAACTGGTTCATTCAGAAATCCATTGCATGGTGGCTGCGGGAACTCTCCAAACATGATCCAGACCGGGTCGTGACCTTTCTGGACGCACATGGCGACGCGATGAAACCTTTTGCCCGGCGTGAGGCCGGAAAATACCTGAAAATTTAGTTCGCATAGACCTCGACCTCGACCAGCTGATCAAACGGCACCAGCAACGCCCGCATGGCATCTAGTGACAAACGGCTGCCACCCGTCTCGGGCCCCGAGGCCGGAACCAATGTGATGTAAGCCTGCGCCCCAGTTTTCGGCACAACCACCCGCGCGGTCACCTCGGAATCGACCAATGGCGTCTGCATCCAGCGGCCCGGAGTCGACGGATCGCCCAACCCGGCAATAGTGGTCTTGGCCCCGGTCCAGTTCGCTGTCGCAGTTGCAGGTTGGATATAGGCTGAGCTTTCCGCCTCAGCAGGTGCGGTCTCTACAGCAGCAGGTGTTACCTCAGCAGCCTCATCGCGCCCCAACAAACGATCCGTTGTCGAACGCACGGTATCGCACCCGACCAGCAAAACGCAGGATATCACAAGCAGTTCTCTCATACTCCGAACCTACTACCGGTCAGGCAGCTGTACCAGACCAAAGCACAGTTCACTCTTGTCGCGGGCCTATTCCAGCTTTACCTATACCGCATGACTGCTCCGCTTATTGATCCTTTCGCCCGTGCCATCACGTATCTGCGCGTCTCGGTAACCGATCGCTGCGACTTTCGCTGTGTCTATTGCATGTCCGAGAACATGACCTTTCTGCCCAAGAAAGAGCTGCTGACGCTGGAAGAGCTGGACCGCATGTGTTCCACCTTCGTGAATATGGGCGTTGAGAAACTGCGCATCACGGGTGGTGAGCCGCTCGTGCGTCGCAATATCATGACGTTCTTCAACTCCATGACCCGTCATCTGGAAAGCGGCGCGCTGAAAGAACTGACGCTTACAACCAATGGCTCGCAGCTTTCGCGATTTGCCGATGACCTCTACGCGGCGGGTGTGCGACGGGTGAATATCTCACTGGACACGCTGGATGAGGATAAATTCGCAGCCGTTACGCGATGGGGACGTCTGAAACAGGTTCTGAACGGGATTGATGCGGCGCAAAAGGCGGGCCTGCGGGTCAAGATTAACGCTGTGGCTCTGAAGGGCTTCAACGAACCCGAATTGCCCCAGATCACCGAATGGTGCGCCGAACGCGACATGGACTTGACCTGGATCGAGGTCATGCCGATGGGCGACATCGGCAATGAGGACCGGTTGGACCAGTACTGGTCGCTGAAAGATGTGCGCAAGGAATACGAAAACCACTATAGCGTGACCGATCTGGCCGAACGCTCCGGAGGACCGGCGCGTTATGTCCGGCTTGAAGAAACTGGCCAGAAGATCGGCTTTATCACCCCGCTTTCCCATAATTTCTGCGAAAGCTGCAACCGCGTGCGCCTGACCTGCACCGGTGAGCTTTACATGTGCCTCGGACAGGAGGACATGGCCGACCTGCGCGCGCCGCTGCGCGATCACCCGGACACGGAAAAACCCTTGGAAGAGGCGATCCGCGCTGCGATCAACCTCAAGCCCAAAGGCCATGATTTCGACTATTCCCGCCAGGCCGTCGATGGCCAGATGAGCCGCCACATGAGCCACACAGGCGGCTGACATGCCCGGCTCTGACGTTCGTCCGACGCTGCTGTACAAGCTGTACTGCGGCGTCACCTCTCTCGTGCAGCCTTTGGCCTGGCGGACCGTGCGCAAAAAGCTGCAGGCGGCCGAAGTCTCGAACCAGCGCCAGCAGGAGCGACTGGGCTATGCCAGCCTCGACCGCCCCGCGGGACAATTGATCTGGTTTCACGCCGCCAGCGTCGGCGAAAGCCTCTCGGTGCTCAGCCTAATCCACCGGCTTGGCGAGCGCCTGCCACAAGCCGAGTTCCTGATCACCTCAGGCACGCCCACCTCAGCCGCGCTGATTGCCACGCGACTGCCCCCTCGCACCCGACATCAGTTTCCGCCCTTAGACAGCGCCGGGCCAGTGCGGCGGTTTCTGGAACATTGGGCCCCAGATGCTGCCGTATTCGTAGAAAGCGAAATCTGGCCCCGCCTGATCGTCGAGACGGCTGGACGCGGCACGCCTTTGTGTCTTCTGAACGCACGTTTATCCGACAAGTCCGTGGCGGGGTGGCAAAAACGCCCTGAAACTGCGCGCTTCATCCTGGACCATTTCGCGCTGTTTCTCACGCAGAATGACAAAACGGCCACGAATCTGATCGCAATTGGGGCGGACCCTGATCGCGTTCAGCCCGGCACCAACCTCAAGGCGATGTCCGACCCATTGCCGGTGGATCAAACCACGCTGACGGATATCCAAAACCAGATTGGCCATCGACCCGTCTGGATCGCCAGCTCTACCCATGCAGGCGAAGAGGAAACGGTTCTGGCCGCCCACAAAGCTTTGCTTAAGCAGTACCCAGACTTGCTGTTGCTGCTGATACCGCGACACCCGGAACGGCGCGAGGAGGTCGCGACCCTCCTGACCAAAGCCAAACTCACATCGGCCTTCCGAACCAAGACCGACCCTATTACAAATGAGACTCAGGTCTACGTGGCCGATACCCTTGGCGAAACCGGCACATGGTACGCGCTTTGCCCGATTGTCTTTCTCGGCGGGTCTTTGAGAGAGATCGGCGGTCACAACCCGTTCGAACCAGCTCAAGCCGGGGCTGCCGTCATGACCGGTCCGGGCTACTTCAACTTCGCCGAAACTTTCGCACCCCTTATCGACACCGGCGGGGCCGTTCAGGTTGAAACCGCCAAAGATCTTGAGAAAGCCGTCGACAACTGGCTGTCCAACGACGCAGCCCTGACCCAAGCCCGCTCCGCCGCCCGCACCTGCGTCGCAACCCAAAAAGACGCGCTGCAAAACGTGATCGAAACGCTCTGCTCCACACTCGGCCTAGAGCCGAAGGATCCTTCTTCATCTGGCTGAAAATATCCCGGGGGTGTGGGGGCAGAGCCCCCACCCTGTCATTCAGGCCGCAGGCATCCGCTGTTCTACAATCTCGGCCCACCAGCTGCACCCGGCAGGGATGGCCTCATCATTGAAATTGTACTCAGGGTGATGGACCATGGCCGTGTCGCCATTGCCCACGAGGATATAGGCGCCCGGACGTTCTTCCAGCATAAAGGCAAAATCCTCGCCGCCCATGACCAGAGGAGCCTCCTCGCAAGCACCCGACACGGATCGCGCGACGTCAGCCGCAAACTCGGTCTGCTCGTCGCTGTTCACCATGACCGGATAGCCTCGAATATAGGTGACGTCCGCTGTGCCACCAAAGGTCGCCGCTACGCCGTTGCATATCTCGTTAATCCGCTTCTCGGCTAGATCACGCATCTCCTTACTCATGGTGCGCACGGTGCCTTTGATCTGAACCGATTGCGGGATCACGTTGAAGGCCTTCGACGAGGTCTCGAACGAGGTCACCGACACAACCACCTGATCGACCGGATCTGCATTGCGCGAGGCGATCGTCTGCAGCGCCAGCACCGCCTGCGCCGTCATCACGGTGGTATCGACCGTCTCCTGAGGTTTCGCCGCATGACCGCCGCGCCCTTCAAACGTGATGTCGAACTGATCGGTAGCCGCAAAGAACGACCCCGGTCGGATCGAGAAGCTGCCGACCGGTTTGCCCGGCCAGTTGTGCATCCCGTAGACCTCCTGAATGTTCCAGCGGTCCATCATGCCGTCTTCACACATCTCGCGACCACCGCCACCGCCTTCTTCGGCAGGCTGGAAGATCACTACGACGGTGCCATCGAAATTGCGGGTCTCCGACAAGTACTTCGCTGCACCAAGAAGCATCGCAGTATGGCCATCATGGCCGCAAGCGTGCATCGCGCCCGGCGTTTTCGAGGCATAGTCCAGCCCCGTCGCCTCGAGGATCGGCAGAGCGTCCATATCCGCGCGCAGACCGATCACCTTGCCTTTGCTGTCCGACTTGCCCTTGATCACACCGACAACGCCCGTGCGGCCAATACCGGTGACAACCTCATCACAGCCGAACTCTGTCAGCTTTTCGGCCACCAAAGCGCTGGTGCGGTGGGTTTCAAACAGGATTTCGGGGTTTTCGTGCAGGTCGCGTCGCCATGTGGTGATCTCGTCCTGCAATTCCGCAAAGCGGTTTTTGACTGGCATATCTTGTCTCTCCTAAATCATTCGGCCGGCATCCGGCGTTCGACCATTTCAGCGAACCAGCTGCAGCCGGCGGGTATGGCGTCATCATCGAAATTGTATTCCGGGTGGTGACACATGGCAGTGTCTCCGTTCCCTAGAAAGATGTAGGCTCCGGGCCGTTCTTCAAGCATGTAGGCGAAATCTTCCGACGGCATGATGGGATCAGTGCCATCGTTCACCTTTCCAGCGACAGCTGCAGCAGCTTCAGCGGCATAGCCGGTCTCGGCCTCGGAGTTTACCGTCACCGGATAACCCGGTGTCCATTCTACCTTGGCGGACGCGTCAAAAGCCGAAGCCGTATCTTCCGCAATCCGGCGAACACGTTGTTCCGCGATCGTGCGGTACTCGGGGTCAAGCGTTCGTACCGTGCCTTTCAGACGAACCGTATGCGCAATCACGTTTGAGGCCACGCTGTCCGTCTCAAACGTTCCTACGGTCAGAACAACCCGTTTGATCGGATCGACAGTACGGGCCACAACGGATTGCAAAGACACAACAATATGTGAGGCAACAAGCGTTGTATCCACCGCCTCATGCGGGGCTGCCGCGTGGCCGCCCTTGCCGGTGACGGTAATTTCGAACTCGTCCGACGAGGCCAGCAAGGCTCCGGGCCGGATCGCAAATTCACCAACCGGCAGGCCGGGCATATTGTGCATGCCGTAGACTTCCTGAATGCCCCAGCGCTCCATCAACCCGTCCTGACACATGGCCAGACCTCCGGCGCCGCCCTCCTCGGCCGGTTGAAAGATCAGCACGGCGGTGCCATCGAAACTCCGTGTCTCGGCCAGGTACTGCGCAGCCCCAAGCAGCATCGAGGTATGTCCATCATGCCCACACGCATGCATCTTGCCCGGAACGGTCGAGGCATAGTCCAGACCCGTCGCCTCTTCGATCGGCAGAGCGTCCATATCTGCGCGCAATCCGATCACCCGACCCTTAGTGTCCGAGCGGCCCTTGATCACGGCCACAACACCTGTCTTGCCGACGCCTTCGGTAATCTCATCGACACCGAAGGCCTTCAGCCGCTCAACAACAAAGGCGGCGGTCTCGTGAACGTCATACATCAGTTCGGGATGAGCATGCAGATGTCGGCGCCACTTGGTGATCTCTGCCTGCATTTCAGCAAGTCTGTTTTTCACCGGCATTTTGGACCTCCTTGGGATCAGCTGGACAGTTTCTCGACCAATCGTTGCATGAACGCATGGCCCGCTTCGAACTGCGCGACAGAGATGAACTCGTTCGGTTGATGGGCCTGCGCGATGTCGCCCGGGCCGCAGATGACCGCTGAGTAACCTGCTTCCTGAAACTGCCCGGCCTCGGTGCCATAGCTGACCACATGGCTTGCGTTGTCACCGGTCAGGGCGCGTACCAAAGCTTCGGCCTCACCATCCTTTTCGGGGACCAGACCGGGGATCGAGAAATTTTCAGAGATTTCGATCCGCGCTTCGGGGTGAACCGCCTGCATCCGCGCTTCAACCGCGCGCACCTGTTCTAAATAGTCATCGCGCCACGCGGCTTTGCTTTCATCCGGCACCGTGCGGAAATCCAGCATGAAGTGGCAATCCTTGGCGGTGATATTATGCGCAGTGCCGCCTTCGATCATGCCCACATGGACCGTGGTCCAGGGCGGATCGAACACGGCAGCGGTTTCGCTGGGCTTGGCCGCCTGATTGCGGGCGTTCTGTTCATTCGCCCAATTGATCAGCGGAGCGGCCTCCATGATGGCATTGACGCCTGTGTGCATGATCGAGCTATGAACCTCGAACCCGACCATATGCGTGTCATAGCCAAAACCACCCTTGTGGCCGGTGACAGCCTGCATTGTCGAAGGCTCGCCCACGATCACGGCCGAGCCTTTGGGCAGCACTTTGTTCATTGCCTCGATCATTGGCGGAGCGCCAGTGCATCCGACCTCTTCATCGAAGCTCAGCGCCAATTGCAAAGGACGTTTGAGACCGGCATTGCTCGCTTCGACCAAAGCCCAGATCGCGAGCGCGTCAAAGCCCTTCATGTCGCAAGTGCCGCGTCCGTAATACTTGCCGTCCTTCTCAGTGACGGTGAACGGATCCGTATCCCAGGGCTGCCCGTCAACCGGAACCACATCCGTATGACCCGAGAGGACAACGCCCCCCTCTTCCCACGGGCCGACATGCGCAAAGATCGCCGCCTTGTGCGGCTGATCCGGGTCCGGCCAGCGATGGGCTTCTATACCGTGTTCGTTAAGGTAACCTTCGACCCAGTCCACCAGCGGCAAGTTTGTGTCACGGCTTACAGTCGGGAATGAGATCAACCTGGTCATGATCTCAAGCGGCGTCAGACGCTGTGGCATATGTGTTAGTACCCGCTATCCGTAGTCAGGATGAAATGGCCCGGCTCAACCTCTTTGTAGTTAGACGGTTCTGGCGCGTATCCAATTGGATGAATAGGCGACGGTATCGGCTTAAAATTCAAGTCTTTTTCCGATTTCCGTTTGTTTGGGTCCGCGATTGGAACCGCCTTCATCAGCGCCTGTGTATACGGATGCTGTGGATTCTCGAACACCCGCGCGCGCGGTCCAAGTTCGACAATCCGGCCCAGATACATCACGCCCACATGGTGGCTGACCCGCTCGACAACGGCCATGTCGTGACTGATGAACAGGTAAGACAAGCTCAACTCGGATTGCAGCTCCATCATCAGGTTCAGCACCTGCGCCTGCACCGACACGTCCAGCGCCGAGACCGCCTCATCCGCGATGATCAGTTTCGGGTTTAAGGCCAACGCGCGGGCGATTGCGATACGTTGGCGCTGACCGCCGGACATCTCATGCGGGAAACGGCGCATGAAGCTGCGCGGCAGTTGCACCTTATCGAACAGCTGCGCCACGCGATCCTGCAGTTCCGACCCCGAGGCCACGCCGTAGTTGCGCATGGGTTCGGCCACTTGGTCGATCAACTGCATCTGCGGATTGAGCGAGGCAAACGGGTCCTGAAAGATCATCTGCATATCCAGCCGCGCCTTGCGTAGACCGGATTGGTCCAGCTTCATGATATCGACGCCGTCCAGATTGACCTCGCCCGCCATCGGCTCGACCAATCGCAGGATCGAACGCCCGGCCGAGGACTTGCCACAGCCCGACTCGCCCACAAGGCTAAGTGTCTGGCCTTTGTTCAGCGTGAACGAGACATCCTCGACCGCATGAACGTTCGAGATCGTCCGGCGCAGCAAACCGCCTTTTACGGGGAAACGCGTGGTCAGGTTCTTGACCGTCAGCAGTGTTTCTTCCGTGCCGGGAATCGGAGCGATGTTCTGTCCTTCAACACCCAGAAGTTTCATCGGTTCCGGCGCGGCCTTCCCCTGCATCTCACCCAGTTTCGGCACCGCAGCCAAAAGAGCCTTGGTGTAATCGTGCTGCGGGTTCTCAAAGATTTCCTTGACGGTGCCTTCTTCGACCTTGTTGCCGCGGAACATCACGACTACGCGGTCAGCCATTTGTGCCACCACGGCCATATCGTGAGTGATAAACATCACCGCAGTACCGGTTTCCCGTTTCAAGCGGTCCATCAGGGCCAGAATCTCGGCCTGAATCGTCACGTCCAATGCGGTCGTCGGCTCATCCGCGATCAGCAGACGCGGCTCGCACGCCATCGCCATTGCAATCACCACGCGTTGGCGCATGCCGCCTGAAAGCTCGTGCGGGTACTGCTTCAACCGGCGCTCGGGTTCGGGGATTCGCACCTGACGCAGCAGCTCCAAAGCCCGCTCTTCAGCCTGCGCCTTGGACATGTCCTTGTGAATGCGCAGTCCTTCGGTCAGTTGCCGACCAACGGTGAAAACTGGGTTCAGGGCGGTCATCGGCTCCTGAAAGATCATTCCGATCTCATTGCCGCGAATCTGTTTCATCAGATCCTGATCGGCATCGGCCAGGTCCATCTCGGCCCCGTCGCGGCGGTCAAACAGAAGCTCGCCTCCGGCGATTTCGCCTCCGCCGAACTCGACAAGACGCATCAGAGACAGCGATGAAACCGACTTGCCCGAGCCCGATTCGCCAACAATACAAACCGTTTCGCCCGGATTTACCTCGAACGAGACGTCCTCAACGCCCACGACCGGGCCGTCTTTCGTCTGAAACTCCACCCTCAGTTTTTTGATCTGGGCAATTGGTTGATCCAGCACGCGCGCGCTCCCTTTTGGGTCGTTTTGTTTTTATGGATGCCGAACGCTAAGGCGGCGAGCCAGGAAAAGTCAAACGCAATGCACGATTTCGTGACGGCAAGGCTTGCAATTTTCCTAAGTTCTGTTTCGATACCCGCGTAACCGACAACCAGCGAAGGCAGAAATCGCGTTGCGCGAAATGCAATTGCTATTTCTAACAATGCCTTAGCCAATAGTCGGCAACGCCAAATCCGCAGGCATTGCGGAGATAATCGAGACACGCAAGTGTCCAATTCGGGAGTGAATTATGAAGATCAAAACCCTTTTGCTTGGTGCGATTGCAAGCACGGCGATGGCCCCAGCGGCTTTTGCCGAGCGCGGATCGGACGGCAATGTCAGCATCATTTATTGGCAGGCTCCGTCAATTATGAACCCGTTTCTATCGGGTGGCACAAAAGATGTTGAGGCAGCCTCGCTGGTTATTGAACCACTTGCACGCTACGACCAAGACGGGAACATGGTGCCTTATCTGGCCGCTGAAATCCCGACCGTTGAAAATGGCGGCGTCAGCGAAGACCTGACCACCATCACCTGGAAGATTGCGCCTGGCCTCACATGGTCGGATGGTACACCGTTCACCTCGGCTGACGTGGTGTTTACCGCAAACTACTGCATGGACCCCGAAGGCGGTTGTGCACAGGTGACCAAGTTTGAGGGCGTCACCGACGTCGAAGCTGTCGATGACCTAACCGTTAAGGTAACGTTCGACGCGCCGACTCCCTTCCCCTATGGACCGTTCGTGGGTGGTGAAAGCCCGATCATTCAGGCCGCTCAATTCGCTGACTGCATGGGCGCAAAAGCTCCTGAATGTACAGATCAGAACTTCAACCCAATCGGCACTGGCCCGTTTGTCGTCACCGAGTTCAAACCGAACGACGTGATCACATTTGCCGCCAACGACAACTACCGTGACCCGGCCAAGCCGGCGTTTGCCAGCGTGACCTTCAAAGGTGGCGGCGACGCAACAGCGGCAGGTCGTGCGGTTATGGAAACCGGCGAGTTTGACTACGCCTGGAACCTGCAGTTGGCCCCAGAGGTCATCGCGCAGATGCAGGAAGGTGGCAAAGGTACTCCGGTCGCAGGCTTCGGCCCGCTGGTCGAGCGTATCATGCTGAACCAGACCAACCCGTCGCCCGACCTGCCGGAAGGCGAGCGCTCGACAGCCGCGCATCCGCACCCATTCCTGCAGGATCCGGCCGTTTACAAAGCCATGTCCATGGCCATCGACCGCCCGCTGCTGGTGGAAATCGGCTACGGTCAGGCGGGCAAAGTGACCTGTAACTGGGTTCCGGCCCCGGCTGCGTTTAGCTCGACCTCGATGAGCTGTGACACGCAGGATATTGAAGGCGCCAAGAAGCTGCTGGATGACGCAGGCATCGTTGACACCGATGGCGACGGTATTCGTGAAAAAGACGGTGTGCCGCTGAAAATCGTCTACCAGACCTCGACCAACGCTGTGCGTCAGGACTTCCAGGCGCTGATCAAGGAATGGTGGAGCCAGATCGGCATTGAGTCCGAACTGCGCAACATCAACGCATCGGTCTTCTTCGGTGGTGACCCGGGTTCGCCTGACACCTTCCAGAAGTTCTATGCAGACGTTGAGATGTACGCCAACACCTTCAACGGCACCGACCCTCAGTCCTATCTGGGCAACGGTCTGTGCGACAAGGCACCGAAGCCAGAGTCGCAGTGGCAGGGTGAGAACATCAGCCGCTTCTGCAACGAAGAGTTTGACGCCTTGCACGCCAAACTGGCTGAAACCGCGGGTCTAGAGGCTCGTGCAGAAATCGCCAAGCAGCTGAACGACATCATGGTTCAAAACGGCGGTATGATTCCGCTGGTGCACCGTGGCCGTCTGTCGGCGCATGCAAACACCCTGGGTGGTGTTGTCCTGAACGTTTGGGATAGCGAGCTGTGGAACATTGCGGACTGGTACCGCAAGACCGGTTCCTAAGCGTTAATCTTGCAATATCGCGCCCCGATCTTTATCGGGGCGCGGTCATTTGCAGACCACTCCAACAAAAAGACGCATCAACAAAGGCGCCTTTGAATGCTCAACTTTACCATCAGACGACTGGTGCTGGCCGTACCCACGCTGCTGTTCATCAGCCTCGTCATTTTCCTGCTGCTCGAGCTTGCCCCTGGCGACCCGATGGCACAGGTTCCCCTCACCGTCCCCCCCGAAGTCAAAGAGAAGATGCGCGAGGCGTTAGGCCTTGGCCAGCCGATGCATATCCGGTTCTGGAAATGGATCGTGCAGTTCTTCTGGATCGAACCGCAGGTTCTGATCGACCATATGTTTGGCACCACCTTCTCAGAAGGTGACCTGCGTGTGATTTCGTGGCAGACCCGCTCTCCCGTTATGGACATCGTCGTTCAGCGTATCCCGCAGACCCTGTGGGTAGTTGGCACCGCCTATGTGGTTGCTATCCTGATCGCCCTGCCCATCGGCATCTATTCCGCATACCGCCAGTATTCCTGGTTCGACCAGATGGGTACCTTCGTGTCGATGGTCGGCTTCTCAGTCCCGCCCTTCTTCTCGGGCGTGCTGGTGATCGTGATCTTCTCGGTCCAGCTGGGCTGGTTCCCATCGATCTATGACACGACTCACGTGGTGAATAGCTGGGATAGCTTCGTCGTACAGCTGAAGCAGATGATCATGCCGGTCATGGTGCTGGCGCTGCAGATCACGGCGCAGTTGAGCCGCTTCATGCGCGCCTCGATGCTGGACAACCTCAACCAGGATTACGTTCGTACCGCCCGCGCCAAAGGGCTGAGCGAATACACGGTTGTGATGGTTCACGTCCTGCGCAATTCGATGATCCCGGTGGTTACTGTTATTGCGCTGGGTATTCCGGCCATCTTCGGCGGCGCAATCATCACCGAGCAGGTCTTCAAGGTGAACGGTATCGGCCAATTGCTGATCGGCGCGATTCAAGCCAACGACCTGCCGATGGTGCAGACGCTGACATTCATCTTTGCCGTGTTGATCGTTCTGTTCAACCTGATCGCTGACGTGCTGTACGGCATTCTGGACCCGAGGATTCGCTATGACTGATACCGACAAATCAGACACGCTGGTCCCCGACGAAGGACTGGCCCCCGCCTCAACCGCGCTGCCGACCGCTGGAGTGATGGACGACCTGGCCACCCCGCCCCGCAGCCAGTGGCGCGATGTGTGGGATCAATTCAAAACGCACAAAGGCGCGATGATCGGGGCGATCCTGTTCATTTTCATCGTTGCCGGTGTGTATCTGGGGCCGTACATCTGGAGCATCGACCCAACCCAGATCGACATCCGCTCGCGCAATCAGGGCCCAAGTTGGGCACATCCTTTCGGCACCGATCAGCTGGGCCGGGATATTCTGGCACGGATGATGTCGGGTGGTCAGACCTCGGTCTCGGTGGGCATCACGGCTATGTTGCTGGCACTGTTTCTGGGATCGTTCATCGGTGTGATCGCGGGCTTCTTCAAACGCCTCGATGGGCCGCTGATGCGCCTGACCGATCTGTTCCTCGCACTGCCCCTGCTGCCCCTATTGCTGGTCATGATGCTGCTCTTCCGCGAGCCTCTGTCCGCCGCATTCGGGCTGGAGCGCGGGATTTTCATCCTGATCGTCTGCGCCATCGGTATCACCTCATGGATGCCCACGGCCCGGATCGTACGCGGCGATGTGCTGGCCATCAAGGAGCGTGAATTCGTTCTGGCCGCACGCTCCATCGGCACCAGCAACCGGCAGATCATCACGCGACACATCCTGCCAAACGTGCTGTCTCCAATCATGGTGTCGGCAACGCTGGGGATTGCGACGGCGATCATCACCGAAAGCGCGCTGTCCTTCCTCGGGCTCGGCTTCCCACCGGACTTCCCGACTTGGGGCCGCTTGTTGTTTGATGGCGTCGACTATCTGCAGCAATACCCCGAGCGTGTGTTCTGGCCCGGCCTTGCGATCTCGCTGACTGTTCTCAGCGTGAACTATCTGGGCGATGGCTTGCGTGATGCGCTGGATCCGCGCATTCGCGGCCGGTAATAAACCTCAGTCGGCGCGCTTCAGCGCGCCGGCACAGACCACGATCAGCACCGCAAGCGGCAGCAAGACACCAAACGCCATCCGCAGCGACAGCAATTCGGCCAGAAACCCGATCAGCGGCGGTCCGATCAACAGCCCCCCATATCCGAGCGTTGCGACACTGGCGATGGCCTGTCCCGGCGGGATATTCGGGTCATTCGCGGCCCGGCTGAACGCCAAGGGCATGATCACCGCATAGCCGACCCCCATCAGCGTGAACCCGACCAACGCCAATGGCTCAGCGCCGGCGGACACCACGCAGAACACTCCTATCGCAGCAAAGACACCTCCGCCCCTCGCCGCCGCGACCGGACCAACGCGCGCGATGAGGAAGCCGCCAGCCAAACGACACACCACCATTGCGACCGAAAAAACCGCATAGCCCAAGGCTGCGACACTCTCAGCGGCCCCAGTGACGTCGTGCAGAAACAGGGCGCTCCAATCGGCGACGGCACCTTCCCCTAGCGCACCGCATAGCGCGGTGAAACCAACGAGGATCAACACCCCGGATGGGAACGCAAACACGGCACCTTGAGACTGCTCCGCGCGGCGCGACGTCCATTGTACCCAGGACATCGCCAAGGCCAGTGCCACCACAACGCCTCCCGCAACCAGAAAATGCTGCAGAACAGTCGCATCCCACTGAACAGCTATAAATCCACTGACCGCCCCAAGGCCGGCACCAAGGCTCCACATTGCATGAAACGAGGACATGAGCGGTTTGTCGAAGGCCTGCTCGACCTCGGCAGCCCATGCGTTCATCGCCACATCCATCGAGCCATGAAAGGCACCGAACAGAAATAGGAAAGCCGCGAGCATGGTGAAGCTGTCAGCCAGCGCCAGTAAAACCAGCGAAAAGGTGTAAAGAACCGCGATGATCCGCGTGATCGACACGGCTCCAAACCCGTCGGTCAATCGTCCGGTCACTGGAAAGGAACAGACAGCGCCCGCAGCCATGAATAAAAGGCCATAGCCAAGCTCTTCATGGCTAAGGTTCAGGTGATCGCGCACCGCCGGAATGCGGGAGGCCCAGATACCGAACAGAGCGCCGTTCAGCGCGAACATCGCGGTGACGGCGCGCCATGCAGCAACGACACTGATCATATTAAAGCTCCGCTTGTTTGATGCGCTTCGCCGGCTACTAGTACAACGCTACCAAACAGAGGCAAGCGCCGCTCACTCCAGCCGACGCCGAATTCTGCGGACGCCCACCCAAACGGCCAGAATGACCGGAACCGTGACCAAAGCCGTCAACATTCCCTTACTGATCCCCGCGGACGTCAGAGGATACAGCAGATAGCTGACCAGCGAGACGGCGTAGTAGCTGATGGCAACCACCGACAACCCCTCGACCGTGCGCTGCAGGCGCAGGGCCTGATCGGCGCGGCGGTCCATGCTTTCCAGCAAGGCCTGATTCTGCGCGCTGCGTTCAACGTCCACACGTGTTCGCAGAAGATCTCCGGCGCGGATGGCCCGGTCTGACAGGGCCTGCAGGCGCAGTTCAGTCGACTTCACGGTCCGCATCGCAGGGTCATAGCGGCGCATCATGAAATCGGCAAAGCTCTGCCCCCCCATAAACCGCTCTTCCCGCAAGACCTTGACGCGCTGGTTAACGATGGCCTCATAGGCGCCTGTGGCCCCAAACCGAAAGGTACAGCGTGCCGAGATCGTCTCCAACTCGGTCGAGGTTTTCAGCAGTTGCGGTAGCATATCATCGGGATGCTTGCCGCCATCGGTCATTTCGCCCATCAGCGCGGTCAGCTTCTGATCCAACTCGCCAATGCGCGTTGTCAGAGATTTGACCCGCGCAAACCCCAGCATGGACATGGCCTTGTAGGTCTCGATCTCGCACAGGCGCTGGATGATCCGCCCAACCCGGCGCTCTCCGGTTCCATCCGAGACGAACAGCGCAAACCGCATATGCCCTGCCGGGTCGATACGAAAATCGCTGGCGCAGATCGCGGCATCGTCCAAAACGCGGGACACAGCAAGGCTTTCGGGTTCGAACCAATCCGGTAGCAGGTTCTGGACGACGTCATCCTCTGGGCGCGGAACAACTCGTAGCAAAGCCGACGTGATCCTTTGGCCGGGACTGGCCATCATCCAATCCGGGGGGAAGACTTCGAAGTCGGCAGGGTTGAACGCCCGCTCACTCACGTTCTGAGAGATCGCAGTAAAGGTTACGAACTCAGTGTGTTGCTCCCACTTGAGCCAATGGCGTCCGATCTGCCCCGCATAGTGGGTCGCGTCGGGTTGAGGGTGCGGCGCGCCGTGACGATCCAGCAGATTTATCAAATGCGCAATGTCGTCCTGCCGGTCCCCACTTTGCGACGTGCCGGGCTTTTTGATCGCCAGAAAGGCAACCGTGCATGGAACCTGCGCCACCGGAAAAGGTCGGGCGTGCAGTTCATTGGCAAGCCGATAGCGTAAAGGGTGGTCATCGATTGGCGTCATGCGGGGCTCCGATTCATCCGACACACTATACGGCACACCCGAAATACATCAATTCCCATTTTATTTCAGATACTTACAAGAATGCGACGGTATACATTCCAGCCAATTCATTGATTTGGCTGCCATAGCTCGATGGGATTGCCTTCGGGATCATGAACACGGGCGAATTTACCCACCTCGCTATCCCAATCCGGATTGGTTTCGACGGTGATCCCTGCGTCCTGTAGCTGGCGTGTCAAAGCGGCCAAATCATCAACCCTGAAATTGATCATCCACTGCTGCTCGCTTCGGCCAAAATACGCGGTATCCTGGGCGAAGGGTGCAAAGACCGTATAGCCTTCGGCCTGCTTCCAAGGGACCGGATCGTAGTGGTTTACCCCCAGGTGCTTTTCATACCATTCGCTCAGGGCCTTGGGGTTCTTCGCACGAAAAAAGACCCCGCCGATTCCGTTTACTTTCTCCATGACCTTGCTCCCACAAAGTACCCGTCAGACGTAAGATAGCATATCAAGCTTGCTTCATCTGGCTGCAATACTCTGGAGGCGAGAAGGCCAAGCCTTCTTCAAAGTAGAAAAGAAAAGGGCGCCCGCAGGCGCCCTTTGCAATTGAATTGTGCGTTTTGATCACTCGATCATCGGCAGCAACTTGTCTAGCGACTGCTTGGCGTCGCCATAGAACATGCGCGTGTTCTCTTTGAAGAACAGCGGGTTCTCGATGCCCGAATAGCCAGTGCCCTGACCGCGCTTCGACACAAAGACCTGCTTGGCCTTCCAGCATTCCAGCACCGGCATACCGGCGATGGGACTGTTCGGATCCTCCTGCGCCGCAGGGTTCACGATGTCGTTCGAGCCGATGACGATAGCCACATCCGTGTCCGGGAAATCATCATTGATCTCATCCATCTCCAGCACGATGTCATACGGCACTTTCGCCTCGGCCAGCAGCACGTTCATGTGGCCCGGCAAACGTCCAGCAACGGGGTGGATCGCAAAGCGAACCTCTTTGCCCTTGGCGCGCAGCTTGCGGACCAACTCGGACACCGACTGCTGTGCCTGAGCAACAGCCATGCCGTAACCCGGGATAATGACAATGCTGTCCGCATCGTTCAGCGCAGCGGCCACGCCGTCTGCCTCAATCGCGATCTGTTCGCCTTCGACGGCCATCTGCTCACCCTGCGGGCCACCGAAGCCGCCCAGGATCACGCTGACAAAGTGACGGTTCATCGCCTTGCACATGATGTAGGACAGGATTGCACCCGACGAGCCGACCAGAGCGCCAACAACGATCAGCAGGTCGTTGCCAAGGCTGAAGCCGATCGCGGCTGCCGCCCAACCCGAATACGAGTTCAGCATCGACACAACCACTGGCATGTCAGCACCACCGATGCCCATGATCAGGTGATAGCCGATGAACAACGCCGCCAGTGTCATCAGGAACAGCGGGAACAGACCGCCCGAGCTAGTGTACCAGATCAGACAGATCAGCGAGAGACCCGCAGCCGCCGCGTTCAGCATATGACCACCGGGCAGTTTGGTCGCCGCCGAGGTCACTTTGCCCGCCAGCTTACCATAGGCCACGACAGAGCCGGTAAAGGTGATCGCACCGATGAAGATGCCCAGGAACAGCTCAACATGTAGGATCGCCAGTTCCGCCGGAGTTTTCTTGGCGATCAACTTGGCAAAGGCGCCAAGGTCGGACAGGTCCGCCTGACCCGCGCTGTCCTTGATCGCCATGACCTGAGCCACGTTTCCGATCTCAAAATGCGCGTTGAAGCCGACGAACACGGCCGCCAGACCAACCAGCGAGTGCATCGCAGCGACCAGCTGCGGCATCTCGGTCATCTGGACGCGCTGCGCCACGTATTGACCGATCAGACCACCGCCTATGATCAGCAGAATGGACAGCAGCCATAGGCCCGAACCCGGACCGACCAGCGTGGCAAAGACCGCCAGCGCCATGCCGACGATACCATACCAGACAGCGCGCTTGGCGCTTTCCTGGTTCGAAAGGCCGCCGAGCGACAGGATGAAAAGGACAGCCGCAACAACATAAGCGGCAGAAGTGAAGCCAATCATATGCCCGACCTCCTTAGGATTTCTGGAACATGGCGAGCATGCGCCGGGTTACGAGGAAGCCGCCGAAGATATTGATCCCGGCCATGAACACGGACAGTGCTGCCAGCAGAATAACCAGGAACGACCCGGACCCGATCTGCATCAAAGCCCCGACGATAATGATCGACGAGATCGCGTTGGTGACCGCCATAAGCGGTGTGTGTAAGCTGTGCGCAACGCCCCAGATCACCTGGAAGCCCACAAAAATCGCCAACACAAAGACGATGAAGTGCTGCATGAAGCTGGCCGGAGCGATCAGCCCCACCAACAGCATCAACGCACCACCGACACCCAGCAAGGTGAACTGCTGCTTGGTCTGCGCCTTGAAGGCCGCGATTTCCTGCGCTTTTTTCTCTTCCGGGGTCAGTTCCTTGACCTCGGGTTTCTTCTGCGCCGCAATCGCCTGCACCTTGGGCGGTGGTGGTGGGAAGGTGATCTCACCCTCATGAGTCACGGTCGCGCCGCGGATCACGTCATCTTCCATGTCGTGATTGATCTGACCGTCCTTCTCAGGCGTCAGGTCTGCCATCATGTGGCGGATGTTGGTCGCATACAGAGACGACGCCTGCGCCGCCATCCGGCTGGGGAAGTCGGTATAGCCGATGATGGTCACGCCATTGTCGGTCACGATCTTCTCATCCGCGACGGTAAGCTTACAGTTGCCGCCCTTCTCCGCCGCCAAATCGACGATGACCGAGCCCGGCTTCATCGCTTCGACCATATCCTTGGTCCAAAGCTCAGGCGCTTCGCGGTTCGGGATCAGCGCCGTTGTAATGACGATGTCCATCTCGGGCGCCAACTCACGGAACTTGGCCAACTGCGCTTCGCGGAATTCATCCGACTGAACAGAGGCATAGCCGCCAGTGGCCGCGCCGTCCTGCTGGTCTTCTTCAAAGTCCAGATAGACAAACTCGGCCCCCATCGACTCGACCTGTTCGGCCACTTCGGGGCGCACGTCGAACGCATAAGTGATCGCACCCAGCGACGTGGACGTACCAATCGCCGCCAGACCGGCCACACCGGCACCCACGATCAGCACCTTGGCAGGGGGCACCTTACCGGCCGCCGTCACCTGACCGGTGAAGAAACGGCCAAAATTGTTACCCGCCTCGATTACCGCACGGTAACCCGCGATATTCGCCATCGAGGACAGAGCGTCCATCTTTTGCGCACGGGAAATACGCGGAACCATCTCCATCGCGATGACATTCGCGCCTTTGGACTTGGCAGCCTCCATCCCTTCTTCGTTCCCCGCCGGATTGAAGAAAGAGATCAGCGTTTTGCCTTTGGTCAGACGCTTGAGCTCGGTGTCATTCGGCTGGCGCACCTTGGCAACGATATCTGCAGCTTTCCAAAGCGACGCCGCGGTTTTCATAACCTCGACACCGGCCTCTTCGTAAGCCGCATCAGAAAAGCCCGCCGCAGCACCGGCACCCTTTTCGATCAGGCAGTCATAGCCCAGTTTTTGCAGCTGGCGCGCCGAGTCCGGCGTCATCGCCACCCGGTTCTCACCGTCAAAAACTTCTTTTGGCGTTCCTATCTTCAACGGAGAGCCTCCTTTACTTTCGATATGTTCGCGCGAGTTCTTTGCATCTTTTGTTCAATCCCCACCTACATTGCGAAAGATTATTTCGCAACTGCAGCATTCGTTACGTTGTGTCATTGGCAGCACACCTTCAAATCCAGCGTCGCGTCTGTTGCGCATAACGGGCGAAGTCAGCGCGAAACTTGCGGCGCAAGCGATCCTCTTCCGGCTCGATAAAACGGCGTTCTAGAATCCAGACGAAAATCGGCACCAGAACCAGCGACAGCACCGCATCGAAACGCAGGATCAAACCGGTCAGGATAAGGACGTCCCCCAGATAGATTGGGTTCCGGCTGCGTTTGAAAATTCCGCTTTGCACCATGCTGGATGGGGTCTGGTGTGGCAACACCGTCGTCTGATGGCGGCGGAATTCGACAACCGCCAGAACAGCCAAAACAATACCGCCCCCGATGAGCACGCCGCTGGCAAGATCAGTCAACCACCCTTGAAGGGACAGCCCAAAGGACAGGTGTTGCGCTTGAAACCACGAGAGGCAAGCCGCCCCCAGCAACCAGATCGGAGGGATGTCGATTTTCTGCATTCGCGCTGATTACCTGTCGATATCTCTCAAAGAAAGTGTCGTTTTCGACAGTTTGTCTACCGCTTTCCGACCTTAAGATCAAAACATCAAAAGGTCGCGGCGATTTATTTCGAAGATATGCATCGGTAGACAGCGCTTAGCGCATCCGATAGCCAACGGATATAACCAAAATAATCCACAGGGCCCAGCCGGAATGACCGACTTCAAAGCAACCAAAGCCATGTTCGAACTGCCCGAAGGCATTCTCTATCTTGACGGCAACTCTCTGGGTCCGTTGCCAAAGGCGGTTGACGCGCGTCTGTACCAGACGGCGACGCAGGAATGGGGACAGATGCTGATCACCGGCTGGAACAAGGCCGGATGGATGGGATTGCCCACGGGCTTGGGGGATCGGATCGGACGTCTGATCGGGGTCGAGGCAGGCAGCGTTGTGGTCGGCGACACTCTGTCGATCAAGGTCTACCAGGCCGTGGCTTCGGCGCTGGAGTTGAACCCGAACCGCAAGGTTGTGCTATCGGACAACGGCAATTTTCCGTCTGACCTGTACATGGCGGACGGGCTGCTGCGCTCGCTGGGCGCGGAGTACGAATTGCGCGTCGTCGCCCCGGAAGAGGTCGCCGAAAACATCACCGAAGAGGTCGCCGTTCTGATGCTGACCGAGGTCGACTATCGCACCGGCCGTATGCACGACATGAAGGCCCTGACCGAATTGGCCCATGCCAACGGTGTGGTGACGGTTTGGGATCTGGCCCATTCCGCCGGTGCAATTCCGGTCGATCTGGCCGGGTGCAATGCCGATTTCGCGGTAGGGTGCACATACAAATACCTCAACGGCGGCCCAGGTGCGCCCGCGTTCATCTACGTTGCTCCGCGCCTGTCCGACCGCGTCCGCCCGGCGCTTTCGGGATGGCTGGGGCACGAAGCACCCTTTGCCTTCGATCTCGACTATCGTCCCGGTTCGGGGATTGAGAGGATGCGAGTCGGTACCCCTCCGGTCTTGCAAATGGTCGCGCTGTCTGCGGCGATGGATGTCTGGGACATGGCCGAGATGGCCGATGTCCGGGCGAAATCCATCGAACTGACCGAGTTGTTCATCGCAAGAGTCGAGGCCACCTGCCCCGGCCTAACCCTCGCCAGCCCACGCGATCCGGCGCAGCGCGGCAGTCAGGTCTCATTCCACTTTGCCGAAGGATATGCGGCCATGCAGGCGCTGATTGCTCGCGGCGTGATCGGAGATTTCCGCGCACCGGATATCATGCGCTTTGGCTTCACGCCGCTTTATGTTGACGAAAGCGACGTGGAACAGGCCGCAGAGATTCTAGCGCATATCATCACGAACGAACTGTGGGACCAGCCGGAATATAAAGTCCGCCAGCGGGTTACTTGACCTCGAGCCCGGCACCCAACAATTCAGCCAATTGCGAGATGCGCTGCTCGAATTCAGCTGCGTTGGTTGCGGTCATCTTGACGCCCATCAGGGTCGCGGTGATGGTCTTCGCCGTCTCTTCCGGGCCGTTGGGTAGGCGGACGCGTCCGGCGCTGTCTTCGCGGTGCAACCAGTCGGCATAAAGCGCGGTCATCTCCTCCTCACCCTCGGCGAGAATGTCCGAGGCAGTCGATTTGCTGGTATCCAGCATCTCTCGCCCGTGGGGAGAGGTCAGTATCTCAGCCAACCCCTTGATCTGGCCGTCAATCGCACGCGCCAAACGCTGGGACACGCTACCACTACCCGACAAGGCCCGCGATACGTTTGCGGTCTTCTCGGCGTAGTGCGCGCGCGTCAGGCTGCGGACAATCGCCTCTTTATTCTTGTAGTGCAAATAAACGGCCGGGCGCGACATACCCGCCCCTTTGGCGATATCGTCCATCGAGGTTTTGCGAAACCCATAGGCCGCGAACGCCTCAAGCGCCGACGCAAGAATGGCCTGTTGCCGCGGATCGTCCTGTTTTTCCGTCATGAAGCCGATCTGACACTTTTCGTTTAATTTGTCAATTGACATACTGACAATTTCAGACAATTATGTCAGAAACCGCCACAGCTACGAGAGGTGTGCCATGGCAACCGCGCTGAAGATCAACGGCAAGCAACATCAGGTTGACCTGCCCGACGACGTCCCCCTGCTTTGGGTTCTCCGGGATGAGGTCGGCCTGACCGGAACCAAATTCGGTTGCGGTGTGGCCGCCTGTGGCGCTTGCACCGTGCATATCGATGGTGAGGCCGTGCGATCGTGTCAGGTGTCGCTGTCCGATGTCTGGGGCGATGTGACTACGATCGAAGGCATCGGTTCGCCCGAAGCGATGGCCGTGATCCAGCAGGCCTGGGTGGATCATCAGGTAGCACAATGTGGTTATTGCCAGTCCGGTCAGATCATGCAGGCGGCGGCTTTGTTGGCCGAAAACCCCGCTCCAACGGATGCGGACATAGACGACGCGATGCAGGGCAACCTGTGCCGCTGTGGCACCTATCCCCGCATCCGCGCCGCGATCCAAGACGCCGCTGGCAAGTTGCAGGAGGCTTAAGAGATGGGCAAAGTTGGGAAAATTCTGCGCCGCACTTTCCTTATCGGCTCGGCCGCCATCGTCGGCGGTGTGGCCTTTGGTGCCTACTACGTCACCCGTCCCGCCCCGAACCCGCTGAAACCTGGCGAGGGTGAGGCCGTGCTGAACCCATTCATTCTGATCGACCAGAATGGCGTGACCCTGTTCGCCCCGCGTGCCGAAATGGGACAGGGCGTAAAGACAACCTGGGCTGCTTTGATCGCCGAGGAGTTGGACGTCGATCTTGATCAGATCAACGTGCTGCATGGCCCGGCTGCGGCGGCGTACTATAACTCCGCACTGGTTGGCGAAGGGCTGCCGAACAAAGGCTACGACATTTCGAACTTCCAGCACAATCTGGGTGAGGCGCTGGGTGTCCTCGGCAAAGCGCTGAGCCTTCAGGTCACCGGTGGCTCGACCTCGATGAAAGACGGGTTCGAGCGGATGCGGCAGGCCGGCGCGTCGGCGCGTGAGACGCTGAAACGGGCCGCTGCCGACCGTCTGGGGGTTGATCCGTCACAACTACAGACGGCCTCGGGGCATGTCATCGCGCCCAATGGCGACAAGATCGCCTATACCGACCTCGCGATGGACGCGGCCGGTCTTGAGCCGGTCGAGGTGCCTCTGCGTGACTCGTCAGAATGGCGGTATCTGGGCCAGACCCAACCGCGTCTTGACATGGTTAGCAAAGCGACGGGTACCGCGGAATTCGGCGTCGATGTCCGCCTGCCCGGTATGAAATTTGCAGCCGTGCGCATGAACCCCAAGCTGGGCGGCGCGATGAACGGCTATGACGACAGCGCCGCAAAAGACATGCCGGGGGTCGAACAGATCGTTGATCTGGGCACTGGCGTTGCAGTCATCGCCAACAACACATGGCTCGCCAACCAAGCGGTTGAGGCGATCGACGTGGATTGGGGCGATGCCCCCTACCCGCCGGAAACCGACGGCATCTTCGCCAAGATCGCCGAGGCGTTTGACGATTCTCCGAACTCGACGATGCGCGACGACGGCGACGTCAGCGTCACACCCGAGGGCGCAACCGAAATCACAGCCGAATACCGCCTGCCCTATCTGGCCCACGCTACGATGGAGCCGATGAACGCCACCGCGCTATACACCGGCAACGCGCTGGAACTGTGGTGCGGCAATCAGGCCCCCACTCTGATCCAATTCCGCGTGGCCAATACGGCCGGTCTGGATACGGATGCGGTGCAAATCCACACCACCTATCTGGGCGGCGGGTTTGGTCGCCGGGGAGAACTGGATTTCGGCGATATCGCCACCAAGGTCGCCATGGCGATGCCCGGCACTCCGGTCCAGACGACCTGGAGCCGCGAAGAAGACATGCGCCACGACTACTACCGCCCTGGCGCAATCGCTCGACTGCGCGGTGCTGTGAATGATGGCAAAGCGGTGCTGATCGACGGCGCGGTTGCCTCGCAATCCTGTACGCAGCAAGCGGTTGAGCGCTATACCGGAATGCCCGGTGCGGGCCCTGACAAAGTTCTGGTCGAGGGCTTCTTCAACCAACCTTATGCGGTTCCGAACTACCGGATGAACGGCCATATCGCGAAGCTCGACGTGCCTGTTGGCTTCTGGCGCTCGGTCGGCAATAGCCATAACGGCTTTTTCCATGAGACCTTCATGGACGAGATGGCCTACGCCGCAGGCCGCGACCCGCTGGAGTTCCGGCTGGAGTTGATGAAGACCGAGCACGCCCCTTCGGCAGGTTGCCTTGAGGCCGTGAAAAAGATGTCGGGCTGGACGGGTCAAACTCAGGCTGGCGTCGGTCGGGGTGTCGCCTTTACCTACAGCTTCGGCACTCCGGTCGCGCAGGTGATCGAGGTGGTCGACGAAGACGGCACGATCCGCATCAACAAGGCGTGGATCGCTTGTGACATGGGTCTCGCGTTGGATCCAGAAAACGTCAAGGCGCAGATGTTCGGCGGGATGATGTATGGCCTGAGCGCCGCTTGCTACGGCGAGATCACCTTTGCCGAGGGCGAAGTCGAGCAGTTCAACTTCCCCGACTATGACGCACTTCGCATGCACACGGCTCCGCAGGTCGAAGTGCGCGTTCTCGAGACCAACCGCCATATGGGCGGCGCAGGTGAGCCCGGTACACCCCCCTCGATGCCGGCCTTAGGTAATGCGCTGTTTGATCTGACCGGAGAACGCGCGCGAACCCTGCCGCTGATCAATCAGTTCGACCTACTGATTTGATCGCGACGCACCGGTCCGGCATCCCCTCCCGGCCGGACCGGTGCCAAAACTTAAGCTGTCTGTTGCAGGAACCGCGTGCTTGATCCAGCGGACCAGGCTTTGACGGCTGCGCCAAACGCCTCAAACAACGGGCGCGAGACCGGGTCATTTGCAGCATCCCACTCCGGGTGCCATTGGACTGAGAGGGTAAAGCCCGGCGCATCTTTGACATAAATCGCCTCGGGCGTGCCATCCGGTGCATGACCGTCGATCACAACATTCTGGCCTACGGCCTTGATCCCTTGACCGTGCAACGTATTGGTCATCACTTCGCGCGCACCAAACAGCCGATGGAACACGCCGCCGTCGTTCAGAGTTACGACATGGCGAAGAGCAAACTTCTCCTCAAGCGTTCCATCCGGTGGCATCCGGTGGTTCTGCCGCCCCGGAAGATCGCGGATCTCTGGATAGAGCGTCCCGCCCATCGCAACATTAACTTCTTGAAAACCTCTGCAAATTCCAAAGAACGGCTGGCCGCGCTCAACACAGGCGCGCACCAGCGGCAAGGTGATCGCATCGCGCGCCCGGTCGAAATCGCCATGCGCTTCAGTCGGCGGCTCACCGTATTCCTCGGGGTGAACATTGGGTCGACCGCCCGTAAGAAGAAACCCGTCGCACGCGTCCAGCAATTCCTCGACCGAGACGTAACGTGGATCAGCCGGGATCAGCAGCGGCAAACACCCTGAAACATTCGCAACGGCATCCGAGTTCATCGTGCCACCGGCATGCGTCGGGTAATTGTCATTCATCAAGTAAGAGTTGCCGATGATACCGACGACGGGTCGAGACATTCTGCTTTCCCAATTTGTTTCCTAAACGTGTGGAAAAGCTATCGGCAGGGACAACAGCGCGCAATAGCACAGGCCCTGTGTGTCAGCGCAAGTACGTGTTCAATGCCGCACATCTAATCAACCGACGGGACATTGTCACAATCGGACTACCATTGCCCGCTAAACGTGCAATGCAAAAAGTCCAATTTGGGCAAGAGAGCCCTCGCAGGCTCTCCCCTTCTTCAAGGAAATCAGCTTTCACCAACAAGGTTCGCGGCTTCGATCCCTGCCATCGCAGCAAGCACGTCATTGTCCGAGGTGTCGCCCGTCACGCCGACAGCACCGATCACGGCACCTTTCTTGTCGCGCAACAGCACACCGCCCGGCACCGGAACCACCTGCCCGCCATAGACGCCGTTCACCGCAGCCATAAAATAGGCCTGCGCTTCGGCCCGCTGCATCTGCGCCGTCCCGGCCATACCCAACATGACCGAGCCATAGGCCTTGCCCCGCGCAATTCCAAAACGTCCCGGGGCCGCGCCATCTTCGCGCTCGAACGCAATGACATGACCGCCCGCATCCAGCACAACGACCGAAAGCGGTTTCAATTCCAACCGGTGCCCCTCTTCCAGAGCTTTACGAATGATGGTACGCGCCTTGCGCAAGGAAATTGCCATCCCTGATCCCTTTCATCTGGCTAAAAATATCCTCGGGGAAGCGCGAGGGGGCAGACAGCCCCCTCGTTCCCGTCTTATCCACTTAACCCAAGCTGGCTTTCAACTCCAAACGGCGGGCATGCAGAACCGGCTCGGTATAACCCGACGGTTGCACACGCCCCTTGAACACCAGATCGCAGGCCGCCTGAAACGCGATACCATCAAAGCCGGGTGCCATCGGGTGATAGGAAGCGTCACCTTCGTTCTGTCGGTCCACAACAGCAGCCATCTTCTGCATCGCCGCCATCACCTGTTCTTCGCTGACAACACCGTGGTGCAACCAGTTGGCCAACGCCTGGCTAGAAATCCGACAGGTCGCACGGTCTTCCATCAAACCAATGTCGTTCAGGTCCGGCACTTTTGAACATCCGACGCCCTGATCGACCCAACGCACGACGTAGCCCAGAATACCCTGCGCGTTGTTCTCGACCTCACGGGTGATCTCATCATCGCTGAGGTTGCGGCCACCCAGCAGCGGAACGGTCAGCAAATCCTCCAACGTGCCGCGCGCGCCACCGGCGGCCAGCTCGTCCTGACGGGCCAGAACGTCGACCTTATGATAGTGCGTGGCATGCAAAGTCGCAGCGGTTGGCGAGGGAACCCATGCGCAAGTGGCACCGGATTGCGGATGGCCGATCTTAGCCTCCAGCATATCGCCCATGCGATCGGGCATGGCCCACATACCTTTACCAATCTGCGCCTTGCCTTTCAGGCCGCAGGCCAGACCGATATCGACGTTGCGATCCTCGTAGGACGCGATCCATGGTGTGTTTTTGATGTCGCCCTTGGGCAGCATCGGGCCTGCCTCCATCGAGGTGTGGATCTCGTCCCCGGTCCGATCAAGGAAGCCGGTGTTGATAAAAGCCACGCGAGATTTCGCGGCCCGTATACATTCCTTGAGGTTGGCCGAGGTCCGGCGTTCCTCATCCATGATACCCAGTTTCACGGTGTTGCGCGGCAAGCCCAGGATGTCTTCGACCATGTCGAAAATCTCGACCGAGAAGGCGACCTCTTCCGGGCCATGCATCTTGGGTTTCACCACATAGACCGACCCGGTGACCGAGTTGCCGCCGTCGCGCGCCAGATCATGCATGGCGATCAACGTGGTGCAAAGAGCGTCCATGAGGCCCTCGCCGATCTCGTTGCCCTCGGCATCCAGCACGGCCGGGTTGGTCATCAGATGGCCCACGTTACGAACCAGCATCAGCGAGCGGCCTTTGAGGCGCCCCTCAGCGCCGTTCACGTCTGTGAAGTCAAGATCAGCCGCTAACCGGCGGGTAAATGTCTTGCCGGACTTGCTGACCTCTTCGGTCAGGTCACCCTTCATCAGACCCAGCCAGTTACCGTAGGCAACAACCTTGTCGGCTGCATCCACACAGGCCACGGAGTCCTCGCAATCCATGATCGTCGACAACGCGGACTCGAGCCGAAGGTCCGAGATGTTGGCCGGATCAGCAGCGCCGATCGCGCTGATTGGGTCGATCATGATCTGAATGTGAAGACCGTTGTTTTTCAACAGAACGAACTCGGGCTTGTCAGCCGCGCCGCCATGGCCCACAAAGCTCGAAGCATCCGCCAGAGCAGGAACCAAAGCACCTGCCTCAATGCTCAGCTTTGTGACGTCCGCCCAGGATCCACTGGCCAGTGGCACGGCATCGTCGAGAAACGCCTTGGCCCATGCAATGACACGCGCGCCGCGGGCAGCATCGTAGCCTCCACCCGCAGGCAAATCACCCATCGCATCCGTGCCATAGAGCGCGTCATACAAGCTGCCCCATCGGGCATTGGCGGCGTTCAGAGCAAAGCGCGCATTGGTGATTGGCACAACCAGCTGAGGGCCGGGCGTAGCGGCGATCTCGGGGTCGACATTGGCGGTTTCGATCTGGAAGTCTTCGCCCTCTTCGACCAGATACCCGATCTCGTGCAGGAACGCTTGATAAGCATCGGCGTCGTGGTCCTGACCTTTGCGATCCAGGTGCCATGCATCCAATTGGTCCTGAATCTCTTTGCGTTTGGCAAGGAAGGCGCGGTTCTTGGGACCCAGTTCGGATACCATCCGCGACAGGCCATTCCAGAAGGTCTCGGCGGTGGCACCGGTGCCGGGCAAAGCCTTACCTTCGATGAATGCGACCAGAACCGGATCGACCTGAAGTCCGCTGCGTGTCTGTCTGCTGGCCATTATCTTCCTCTCCCACGAATGTACGCCACTGTATGCCGCCAGCATGTAGAGCGAAAGTTTCCGATAGGCAACGTATGCCGCTACGTTCTGGTAAGAAAATCTTACCAAAATGACAAATCACCTCCACAGACAGCGGATACAGGTGGCTTGCAGCCCTGCCGCGATGCCCCTAACGTCGCCCTCGACCCAAGTTTTGCGAGGCCCCCGATGCGCGACGCCGCCCCCACCACAATCTATCTGAAAGACTACACCCCGTTCGGGTATCTGGTGGACAACGTGCATCTGACATTTGATCTGGCAGCAAATGCCACCCGCGTCACATCCCGCATCGCCTTTCGTCCGAATCCAGAGGCCAGCGATCGCACCTTTTTCCTGCATGGAGAGCAACTGAAGCTGATCCGCGCCTCCATCGACGGTGCCGACGTATCCCCCTCCCTCACGCCTGAGGGGCTGACGGTTGCCGCCCCCGACGCCCCCTTTGTCTGGGAGGCGGAGGTTGAGATCGACCCCGGCAATAACACCGCGCTTGAAGGGCTCTATATGTCGAACGGCATGTATTGCACCCAGTGCGAGGCCGAGGGATTCCGCAAGATCACCTACTACCCGGACCGCCCCGACGTGATGTCGACCTTCACGGTGCGTATCAATGGCGACCTTCCGGTGCTGCTGTCCAACGGCAACCCGTCCGGCAAGGGCGAAGGCTGGGCCGAATGGACGGATCCGTGGCCCAAACCTGCCTATCTGTTCGCGCTTGTCGCAGGCGACCTGACCGCGCATCCCGGTCAGTTCACCACAATGTCCTGTCGCGATGTCGAACTGAACCTATGGGTTCGCCCCGGCGATGAAGGCAAATGTGCCTTCGGGATGGAGGCGCTCAAGAAGTCCATGAAATGGGATGAGGACGTCTACGGCCGCGAATACGATCTGGACGTGTTCAACATCGTAGCCGTGGACGATTTCAACATGGGCGCGATGGAGAACAAGGGGCTGAACATCTTCAACTCTTCAGCCGTTCTGGCCAGCCCGGAAACCTCGACCGACGTAAACTTCGAACGGATCGAGGCGATCATCGCGCATGAGTATTTCCACAACTGGACCGGCAACCGCATCACCTGTCGCGACTGGTTTCAGCTTTGCCTCAAAGAGGGCCTGACCGTTTTCCGCGATGCGCAGTTCACCTCGGATATGCGCTCGGCGCCAGTCAAGCGCATCCACGACGCCATCGACCTGCGCGCACGGCAGTTCCCCGAGGACAATGGCCCGCTATCGCACCCTGTTCGGCCCGAGAGTTTTCAGGAAATCAACAACTTCTACACCTCAACCGTCTATGAGAAAGGTGCCGAGGTTATCGGCATGTTGAAACGTCTGGTCGGGGATGAGGCCTATGGTAAGGCACTGGATCTCTATTTTGACCGCCATGACGGGCAGGCCTGCACGATCGAGGATTGGCTGCAAGTCTTCGAGGACACAACAGACCGCGACCTGAGCCAGTTCAAACGCTGGTACAGCCAGTCCGGCACTCCGCGCGTTTCCGTGGCCGAGGATTGGGCGGATGGCACCTACACACTGACGCTGAGTCAACGCACCGAGTCGACTCCGGGACAGGAGGACAAGCAGCCTCAGGTTATTCCGGTCGCTGTCGGCCTGCTGGGCCCGAACGGAGACGAGGTTCATGCAACCGAAGTGCTGGAACTGACCGAGGCCGAGCAGAGCTTTTCCTTCACCGGTCTATCTGCCAAACCCGTGCCCTCAATCCTGCGTGATTTCTCGGCCCCTGTGATTCTTGAACATGACACGTCGAATGCTGAGCGCGCCTTTCTGCTGGCCCATGACACCGATCCGTTCAACCGCTGGCAGGCCGGGCGCTCGCTGGCCGAGGACACTCTGCTGCGCATGATCACCGAAGAGGCGACGCCGGATTCCGACTATCTGGATGGTCTGTTGGCTGTGCTGCGCGATGAGACACTAGACCCGGCCTATCGGGCCTTGATGCTGGGCATTCCGACCCAATCCGAACTGGCCGCCGCCCTACATGACAAGGGCGTCACACCCGACCCGATGGCCATCTGGACCGCTGTCGAGACTCTCCGTCAAGCCACTGCGCAACACGTACAGGATCTTCTGCCCAAGCTGCACAGCGAAACACTTGTGGACGCCCCCTACCAACCGGATGCGGCGCAATCCGGCAAACGTGCATTGGGCGGAGCAGCGCTGGCTCTCACCTCGCGGCTGGACGGCGGCAGCAAGGCGGCAGACGCGTACCAAACTGCCGACAATATGACCCTGCAACTGACCGCCCTGTCCTGCCTACTGCGTGCGGGCAAAGGTGAGGCGGAACTGAGCGCGTTCTATGACCAGTGGAAACATGACCGGCTGGTGGTCGACAAGTGGTTTGGCCTGCAGGTTTCGATGGCCGCCCCTCAGACCACGGTCGAGGCCGCACGTACCCTGACAGAGCATCCTGATTTCAATTGGAAAAACCCCAACCGGTTCCGTGCCTTGATGGGATCGCTGGCCATGAACCATGCGGGCTTCCATCAGGAAGACGGAGCGGGCTATACCCTGCTTGCCGATTGGCTGATCCGGCTGGACCCGGTGAACCCGCAGACCACGGCGCGTATGTGTTCAGCGTTCCAGACTTGGAAGCGTTATGACGCCGACCGTCAGGCGCTGATGCGCGAGCAGCTGCGCCGGATCGCCGACACGCCCGATCTGTCACGCGACACGACCGAGATGGTCTCGCGCATCCTCGGCGCATGACCTCTTTCAGTTTTACACGGCAAAACCGGAACCCGCGTGTGGTGGTCTTGCTGATCTGCATCTACGCAGTGCTGATCGGCCTGATGCTTTTCCTGAACGCGGCATGGTGGTTGATGGCGTTGCTGGCGCTGGCGACACTGCCGGCCGTCTGGGATATTGTGAAAGACACCAGCGCCGGGGTCGAACTGACCGGCGAGAAAATACGCTGGTTCACCGGCCAACGCAGCGGCGAACTGGACCTGTCCGAGGTTGACCGATTCCGATTTGACACCCGCTGGGATTTCTCTGTTCGCATCTCGGCAGTGCTGAAATCGGACAAGCGCGTCCGCCTACCGGATGAGTCGCTACCCCCACACAAAGAGTTCGAAGACGTGTTGCAGCAGGCGGGATTTACCGTTGAACGTCATCATTTTAGGGTTTTTTGAAACAATCCCAAGCCCAAGGGCTAATTGAACACATCTCGAACTAAAGCGCGCAACGACTCCTTGAAATAGACACAGTTTTTGGCAAACTGGATGCGTTACACGTTTGTTACAGTTCGAGTTTTGCCATGTTTCGGTCTTTTAGGGCGGCTGCCGCCCGTATTTTCGGCTCTTCCAGTCCCACCTCTACGCCTTTGCCTGCGTCGGTCGCGGATGCAACGGCATGGCTTGTTGCCTCGGGGCAGTTGAACATCCCTATTGCGGAAACAGATGACACCACCGGTCATCAGGTGATCGAACGCGGACGCCATCTGGCGCGTCAGGATATGTGGGTCGAACTCTCGCAAGAGATGCGGGCCGCGGATGACGCACGCGAAACAACACCATGCGGCCAGCCAGTTGCCGACCTGTTGGGTTTCGGGGCCCGCGCGGATGTTGTGTTGGCTGCGGAACATGCTCTGTCGGATGGCAGATCCCAGTCAGACTATGACTTTCTGGCAGGCATCTCTGAACTGGAGGGTGAAATTCAGAACCACCCCGATGATCCTATGATCGCCCTTGTGGTGGCATTGGCTCATATTGATTTGGCTTGGGCATGGCGTGGGACAGCAGACCCCAAAGACCTGCCTGCCCTGCATCAATCCCGGTGCGCCGCGCATTTCGACCGCGCTGCGGATTTGCTGAAGGACTGCCGCTCTGCCATGCCGAACAGCCCAGCAATTGCCGCTGCGGATTGTGCCCTTTTGTCGGGCCACATCAGCCCGCGCACCCGTGTAGCGGACAAATACGAAGCGCTGATCACTCTTGACCCGCAAAACCATCGCCACATGCGCGCAATGGGCAGCCATCTTTTGCCACGCAGGTTCGGGACCTACGACCAGCTAGAAGTTCAGGCCCTACGCAACGCCGCGCGCACTCAAAAAACATGGGGCGCAGGTGGCTATACCTGGGTTCAGTTCGATGCAATTGCACTGGATGACGAAGCCTGCGCGCGTGTGGATGTCGAGTATTTTCTGGAAGGTCTGCACGACATCGTTGAACGCCGCCCCGACCAGCAGACAATCAACCTGTTGGCGGCCTATTGTTCGGTCACGCTGCAAAACGGGATGGGCCGCAACCCTCAGGCCGACATCGCCCGTAAACAGATTTGCGAGGCTGCAAACTGGTTGATCCGCGATCACCTGACCGAGCTGCACCCCCTGATCTGGGCCCATGCGGCGAACGGGTTCAGCAACAGCCTGCGCGTCAACTCGACCGAGCGCTTCGCCGCACGTGGCCGCCGGGATGCGCTGCGCGCGATCGCCAATCAACTGCGCGAGGAACTGCGCAGTGGTCAAAGCGTGACCTTTACGCCGACGGGGTTGCAAGTCTCAGGGAACTAACCCCTTGCCCCTTTGGCGCGCCGGGCCTAATACGCAAGCCTAGACTTCTGCGGAAATTAGAGGCGCGCCATGCTCGACCTGACATACGAAATGCCGAAAATCAAAACCATTGCCGGGGCCAAGCACGATTGGGAGCTGGTGATCGGGATGGAGGTTCACGCTCAGGTCTCGTCCAATGCCAAGCTGTTTTCCGGCGCGTCGACCCAATTCGGAGCCGAGCCGAACTCGAACGTGGCTTTCGTTGACGCGGCGATGCCGGGCATGCTGCCGGTGATCAACGAATATTGCGTGGAACAGGCCGTGCGCACGGGTCTGGGCCTGAAGGCGGATATCAACCTGAAATCGGCTTTTGACCGCAAGAACTATTTCTACCCTGACCTGCCGCAGGGCTACCAGATTTCGCAGCTGTACCACCCCATCGTGGGCGAAGGTGAAGTGCTGGTTGAGATGGGCGACGGCACCGCGCGCATGGTTCGCATTGAACGCATCCACATGGAGCAGGACGCGGGCAAATCGATCCACGACATGGACCCGCATATGTCCTTCGTCGATCTGAACCGGACGGGCGTTTGCTTGATGGAGATCGTCTCGCGCCCCGACATCCGCGGCCCCGAAGAAGCCGCCGCCTATATCGCCAAGCTGCGTCAGATCATGCGCTATCTGGGCACCTGTGATGGCAACATGCAAAACGGCAACCTGCGCGCGGACGTGAACGTCTCGATCTGTTTGCCGGGTGCTTATGAGAAGTACCAGGAAACGCAGGACTTCTCGCATCTGGGCACCCGCTGCGAGATCAAGAACATGAACTCGATGCGCTTTATCCAGCAGGCGATTGAAGTCGAAGCCCGCCGTCAGATCGCCATCGTTGAAAGTGGTGGTGAGGTCGAGCAGGAAACCCGACTGTACGATCCGGACAAGGGCGAGACGCGGTCCATGCGGTCCAAGGAAGAAGCACATGATTACCGTTACTTCCCCGATCCCGATCTGCTGCCGCTGGAGATTGAACAGGCATGGGTCGATGACATTGCATCCAAACTGCCCGAACTGCCCGACGCTAAAAAGGCCCGGTTCATCGAAGCGTTCAGCCTGACCGACTATGACGCCTCGGTCCTGACCGCCGAGGTGGAATCGGCTGCGTATTTCGAAGAGGTCGCGCAAGGCCGCAACGGCAAACTGGCCGCGAACTGGGTAATCAACGAGCTGTTTGGCCGCCTCAAGAAAGAAGACCACGACATCACCGACTCGCCCGTATCTCCGGCGCAGTTGGGAGGGATCATCGACCTGATTTCCTCGGATGCCATCTCGGGCAAAATCGCCAAGGATCTGTTCGAGATCGTCTATACCGAAGGTGGTGACCCTGCGCAGATCGTCGAAGAGCGCGGCATGAAGCAGGTCACAGACACGGGCGCGATCGAGGCCGCTTTGGACGAGATCATTGCCACCAACCCGGCGCAAGTTGAAAAGGCCAAGGTAAACCCGAAGCTGGCAGGCTGGTTTGTCGGTCAGGTAATGAAAGCCACCGGCGGCAAAGCCAACCCCAAGGCCGTTAACGAGCTGGTTGCCCAAAAGCTGGGTTCGTAAGCCCGTTTTCACTGTTATGCGACGGAGTCAGGCCACCCGCTTGACTCCGTTTTCTTTTACGCCCTTTCTTCCGCGCAGGAGAGGTGCCATGACCAGAAAATTCGATCAGGAACTTGAAGACCGTCTGATGCGCTACGCGGCCATCGACAGCCAAAGCGATGAGACATCGCCTTCGACCCCGAGTACGCCCATTCAGTTCGACATGCTGAACCTGTTGCAGCAAGAGCTGACGGAAATAGGCGCGCAGGATGTCGAGATGACCGGCGACAGCGTCGTTGTGGCAACCATTCCTGGCACCGCCGAAGGGCCGACCGTGGGGTTCCTGGCCCATGTCGACACCGCCCCGCAATTCAACGCAACCGGTGTCAAACCACGCGTCATCAAAGGCTATAACGGCGGTGAGATCACCTTTCCTGACGATCCCGATCTGGTTCTGTCGCCAGGCGAGCACCGTTATCTGGCCGAAAAGATTGGACATGATCTGATCACCGCTTCTGGCACCACTCTGTTGGGCGCTGATGACAAGGCCGGCGTGTCCATCCTGATGACCATGGCGCGGCACCTGATCGAAAATCCAGACATTCCACACGGGCCCATCCGCATTGCTTTCACCCCGGACGAAGAAATCGGGCGCGGTGTGACCGAGCAACTACCCAAAGACCTCAAGGCCGATTTCGCTTATACACTAGACGGGCAAGAGGTGGGCGAGATCGAATTTGAAAGCTTCTCGGCCGACCGTGCGGTGATTAAGATCACCGGCGTGTCGATCCACCCGGGGCTGGCCAAGGAAAAGATGGTCAATGCCACCCATCTGGCCGCAAAGATCGTGCAAACCCTGCCGCAGGCGACGTTGACCCCCGAGGTGACCGACGGGCGCGAAGGGTTCATCCATGTTACCGACATGAATGGCGGCTCGTCCGAGATGGAAATCAAGCTGATCCTTCGGGATTTCGAGATGGAAGGTCTTGAGGCCCAGCGCGACCTGGTGCGCAAGGTCTGCGACGCCGTTCAGGCCTCCGAGCCTCGCGCGACCATCACCTGCGATATCAGCCATCAATACCGCAACATGCGCTATTGGCTCGAGAATGACATGACCCCCGTCGATCTGGCGCGCGAAGCCTGTCAGGAACTGGGGATCGAACCTCTTTCGGTTCCGATCCGCGGCGGCACCGATGGCTCCCGCCTCACCGAATTCGGCACACCCTGCCCCAACCTGTTCACTGGAATGCAGTGCATTCATGGACCGTTGGAGTGGATTTCGGTCCAGGACATGGCGCTGGCGACCGAACTCTGCCTCTCGGTTGTGGTCAAGGCGGCGCAGAAGACCGGCTGATTTGCGCCACTTGCGCAACGTCTCTTTCACCCGGCGACCTGCGTGATAAGTTGTCGGCCAAAGGTACAAGGGAACAGTCGATGCCGCGCTACGAATACAAAGTCATTCCGGCCCCGCAAAAGGGCGCGAAGGCCAAAGGCGTCAAAACGCCAGAGGGCCGCTTTGCCACCTCGGTCGAGCAGGTGCTGAACGAAATGGGCCAACAGGGATGGGAATACCAGCGTGCCGAGTTGCTACCCAGCGAGGAACGCTCGGGCCTGACCGGATCAACCACAAATTGGCGCAACGTGCTGGTTTTTCGGCGAGTGATTGAGGCCGAGTCCACCGAGGTAGTGGCCCCTGTGGCCACACCATCGCCAACCGAAACGCCCGAAGGTGTGCCCTTGGCTCAGCCCGTTCCCGGGCCAGATGCGGTTCAAGCCCCGGAACCAATTTCAGCCGAAGTAGATGAGCCGCCGTTGACGTTGAAACCGAGCGAAGAGGCCAAGTAAAACGCATCCAGACCGCACGGACTAGAGGGTGTGGTTTAGATAACACGGATTGAGCCAACGAGACTCAGGCGGTCATCCGTTCCTGAGTTTTGCTCGTATCGTTCCAAAACATCCTTCGTCACAGAACAGGACCACGGTCGCGATGAAACCTTGCACCGCTCTTCTTTGTTTCCTCTCCGCATTCGCCTGCCAGATCGCGCTGCCTGCCGCCGCACAACAACGTCTGGGTTGGGTCAGCCAGATCGACGGGCTCGCCGCATATCAGGGCAGCGCCGATCTGGATCAGGGTGGAGACTTCAGCGCGACGCGATCGTTCCTGCGGGCCACCGGGCTGTACCGATTTGATAGCGAAACGTCACTTGGCATCTCGGTCAGCTACGGGCAGCTAGACTATGACTTCAGCGCGGCAGACAACCAGCCTTGGAACGACATTCGTGACATCCGAATATCAGCTCCTCTGCGGTTTCAGGCTGGACAGCGGGCCAGCGTGTTCGTGTCGCCTCAGGTCAGGTGGGACTATCAGAAAGGCGCCGCATCTTCAGATGGTCGTACCTATGGTGTTTTTGCGGGCGTTGCGTGGCAGATCAGCGAAAGCCTGACCATAGGACCGGCCTTTGGCGCCTTCACGCAATTGGAAGATAGTGGTGTCGATCTCTTTCCGGCGCTTTTGGTGGATTGGGACATCAATGATCGCTGGAACCTGAACACCGGTTCCGGAATCGGTGCGACTCGCGGGCCGGGTCTCACCCTCAGCTACGCGTTGAATGACGATTTCAGCCTCTCGCTGTCGGCCCGATCCGAAAAAATTCGCTTCCGGCTAGACGACGCGGGGTTGGCTCCGAGCGGGATCGGCGAAGACAAGAGCCTCCCCGTGGTTGCGTCGCTCAGCTATGCTCCGAATCCGGGCGTGTCTTTAACCGTCTTTGCTGGGGCCGAATTCGATGGCCGACTGACACTGGAGGACGAAAACGGCAACGAAATCAGCCGCCAGAGCTATGACACAGCGCCTTTGGTCGGCCTCGCTTTTCGACTCCGGTTTTAGACGAAATTAAACGCCAATATCCAACGCCAAAGCATGGATACGCGGTACAATGTCGCCCAGCGCTTTGTGAACGGCGCGATGCCGGGCCACGCGAGATTGGCCTTCGAATGCGGCGGCACGGATGCGAACGTTGAAATGGCTCTCGCCACCTTCCTGAAACCCTGCATGACCCCGGTGGCTTTCGCTGTCATCCACCACCTCAAGCTCACGCGGATCAAAGGCGGCCTGCAGTCGGGTTCGGATTTCGTCAGTCACAGTCATTTTTACGCTCAACGGCAAAAAACTTGCCGCTCCCCTCTTCTACTTTCGGCTGCTTAGACTAAACTGCTGCCTCCGAGTCGAGAAGATGCGTTCTTAAGGATCACAGCATGACGAAATCAGACCCTTTCGGATTCGATATGTCCGTCTCCAGCGCCAAGAAAAAGAACCCGCGCGGGCGTCGGGGCATGTCGGGTGCATCTGAGACCTCGGTGCGAATCTGTGATCATCCGGGTTGTGAAGAACCCGGCAAGTACCGCGCCCCCAAGGCCCCGGACGTTCTGGATGACTTCTACTGGTTCTGCCAGCAGCATGTGCGCGAGTACAATCAGAAGTGGAACTTCTTCGACGGCACAACCGAGGCCGAACTGAACGCACAACGCACCAAGGACAAAGTCTGGGAGCGTGAAACCAAGCCCATGGGCGACCCCGAGGCACGTGCCTGGGCGCGTCTGGGCATCGAAGACCCGCATCAGGTTCTTGGCGCAAACAGCACCCAGAACAAAGGCCGCACCTCGGGTGGCGGTGGCCGTCGCCTGCCCCCCACCGAACGCCGTGCCATCGAGATTCTGGAGGCCAATGACAGCTGGTCCAAAGCCGAAGTTCGCAAGGCTTACAAGAAGCTGATCAAGGTGCTGCACCCGGATATGAACGGCGGTGACCGGTCTCAGGAAGAGCAACTGCAAGAGGTCGTCTGGGCCTGGGATCAGATCAAGGACAGCCGGAACTTTAAGTAAAACGCTCTTACCCTGGCAACAAATCCCGCAATACTTCTGCTTCGGGTCGCTTCAGACAACGCAAGTGTGTCCGCTGTCGTTGCGCCGAAGCCGGATTACTAAGCTCGGGAAACAAGGCATGCAATTCCTCGACGTCTTCGCGTTGGAATGATTTCAACGCAAGATCACCAAGGAACAAGCTTTCGCTTTGCAAACCATGTGACGAAAGGACCACGTGCCGACTACAGGCAATGTGGAAGTAAGTTACTGGTGCTTCAGGCGGCATCTGACGGATCAAACCATCATTCACCAGATGTATTGCGGCACAAAAAACCCGGGGCTCACCAAAAAGAAGCTCGGCCCGCCAACCTTCCAGCACAATTCGATGCTGGGGGGAAACAAATAAGTCTTGGCTGGGCAGGTCATCACCCAAAGCGCCGCGCTGAATCCGGACGGGCCTGAACTTTGGATTTTTGCGCAACGCGTTCGCGCTGAGAGTTCTTTTGCCTATCCAGATGATCGGCAAGGTTTGCCCGCCTGCCACACAAACCCGATCCCCAGCCATCAAAGATTCAACAGGGCGTGGCCCGCTTTCTGTGTCAATCAGCGTTCCGGCTACAAAACAAGGCGGGTTGACCGGATCGAGGTCACTCACGGTGATCTCCCAATTCCCGGTGCTGAGAGACCCGGTCGGATCGACACTATTGAAAGCGTAAATCTGCCCACCTACTTGGATAAAATCCGCGGTTTCACTGGTCCCGCGATAGTTCCCCTGACCAAGGTAGGTGTAGGGCACGAAGGTCGTGCCGCCATCGAAAGAAACCGTTTGCCCTGAGATAATCGCAGGTGTCGTTGATCCCTGAACTATGAGGTTACCAGTGCCACCGGTCTCAGTCACCGTGTAGAGGAGCGCGTCAAAAGGCATTCACTGCACCTTGCCGGTCGACAACAGGTAACAATTGAAGCCGCCCTGATTTAACAGAGGATATCGCGAACACCTTAACCCCCTACATAAAGCCCATTACACATGCGGACTTTGCTCATTTTACCCTTCAGTTAGGTCCATTCAAAGAAATATATAATTTCGTGAATTTTAATCCCAATCCGTCTCGGAGTGAGGCGTCCTCTTAACGATGATTGAATGAACGGGCCCTCAAACTTGTCCTTGAGCTGGAACTCAAGCCCGAGCCCAGACCGCGACTTGCCGTAGTTGCCACGCGAATAGAGACATCAGGTTTTCATAAGGTTGACGATTTATTGAAGAACCCAACCCAAGCCGCTTGCTCAAGGCTACTCTAACACGACCCCGCCCTTCCGGCAGATAAGGCCAGTTGATAAGAAACATCCTGTCAGCGTTTTTAGCGCGCGGCTTTCCCTTGCCCTTGGTCGGAATATGTTGCACCACACACGGGTTCAAACCCGGCAAGACGGGCCTAAGGATAAGGACAAGACGAATGGCTGACGGATCGATTGATATCAACGCAAAACCCACCGAAGAGATCTCGGTCCGTGACGTGTTCGGCATTGATACCGACATGGCGGTCAAAGGTTTTGCGGAACGTAGCGACCGGGTGCCTGCGATTGACCCGACCTACAAGTTTGACCCGGAGACAACTCTGGCGATCCTGGCAGGTTTTGCGCATAACCGTCGTGTGATGATTCAGGGCTATCACGGCACAGGTAAGTCGACCCATATCGAACAGGTCGCCGCCCGCCTGAACTGGCCCGCCGTACGTGTGAACCTGGACAGCCACATCAGCCGGATCGACCTGATCGGCAAGGATGCGATCAAGCTGCGGGACGGCAAGCAGGTGACCGAGTTCCACGAAGGCATCCTGCCCTGGGCGCTGCGCAATCCCGTTGCCATCGTGTTCGACGAATACGATGCAGGCCGTGCGGACGTGATGTTCGTGATCCAACGCGTGCTGGAGCATGATGGTAAGCTGACCCTGCTGGACCAGAACGAAATCATCACGCCGAACCCCAACTTCCGCCTGTTCGCTACCGCGAACACTGTGGGTCTGGGTGATACCACCGGCCTGTACCACGGCACGCAACAGATCAACCAGGCACAGATGGACCGCTGGTCGCTGGTCTCGACGCTGAACTACCTCAGCCACGACGCCGAGACGATGATCGTTCTCTCGAAAGCTCCGCTGTATAACACGGCTGAGGGCCGCAAGACCGTCAGCCAGATGGTCACCGTCGCCGACCTGACACGGACCGCTTTCATGAACGGCGACTTATCGACCGTGATGAGCCCACGGACCGTGATCAACTGGGCCCAAAACGCCGAGATTTTCCGCAATGTCGGCTATGCGTTCCGCCTGTCCTTCTTGAACAAGTGCGATGAGCTTGAGCGCCAGACAGTGGCTGAGTTCTATCAGCGCTGCTTTGACGAAGAACTGCCGGAAAGCGCGGCGAGCGTGAGCTTGGACTGACGCCGAATAGCGCCCGCTTCGGGCGCAATGCCTCCGGCGGAGGTATTTTTAGCCAGATGAAGGCGGATCCGGATTCCTGTTTGGTGGAAATCGGGACGGCAATGTGAAAGGCTTGGGGACATGGCACAAAAGAACGACAACCCTGCTGATCCGTTCAAAAAGGCTCTGGCCGAGGCTACAAAGGTCATGGCCGACGATCCGGAGCTTTCCGTAAGCTATACCGTCGATCCCTCAGGCCTTTCGGGCGAGGCCATGCGGTTGCCTCAGGTATCCCGCCGGATGACGCGCGAAGAGGTTTTGCTGGCGCGCGGAACCGCCGATGCCTTGGCCTTGCAGCGCCGCTATCACGATGACGCGACCCATATGCGCTATGCACCGCCGGGAGACATGGCGCGGGACCTTTATGAAGCGATGGAAACCGCCCGGTGTGAGGCGATGGGCGCGCGGGATATGCCCGGGACGGCCTCCAACATTGATGTCAAGATTAGCCATGAAGCCCTACGGCGCGGTTATGACCAGTGCAAGCAGCCCGCCGACGCGCCTTTGTCCGTTGCTGCGGGCTATCTGATCCGGCATCTGGCCACCGGGCGTGATCTGCCGCCGGCGGCTAATAATGTCATGAACCTCTGGCGTGGATACATCGAGGAACAGGCCGGCGGCACGCTTGAGAAGCTCGACGAAATCCTCTCGGATCAGGCAGAGTTTGCCAAGTTCACCCGTCAGGTGATCAAGGATCTGGGATATGGCGACCAGCTGGGTGATGATCCTGATGAGCTGGACGAAGAACAGGAAGATCAGGCCGAGGAAAACGCCGAAGAGCAGCCCGATCCCGACAGCACCGGACAGGATGATCAGGAGGAACAGGATCCTGACGCCACGCCCGAGCAGTCGCAGGAAGAGCAGCAGGATCAATCTCAGGCCCAAGTCTCGATGGACGAGATGGCCGAGGATGAGATGGGGGATGAGGCCGAGATGCCCGAGGGCGAGGCTCCGCTGGAGCCGCCTGCCCCTCCGCCTGCGTCCGAGGCTGATCCGGAGTACAAGGTCTACCTGAACACCCATGATGAGGAGATCGCGGCCGAGGATTTGGCAGAGCCTGCTGAACTGGAACGGCTACGCGCCTATCTGGATCAGCAGCTTGAACCGTTAAAAGGTGCGGTCAGCCGCTTGGCCAACAAGTTGCAGCGCCGCTTGCAGGCGCAACAGAACCGGTCGTGGGAATTCGACCGCGAGGAAGGTATTCTGGACGCCGGTCGTTTGGCGCGCGTGGTTGCCAACCCGACTACACCTTTAAGCTTCAAGGTCGAAAAGGACACCGAGTTCCGAGATACCGTGGTGACTCTGCTTCTTGATAATTCGGGCTCGATGCGGGGGCGTCCGATTTCGATTGCGGCCATCTGCGCGGATGTTCTGGCCCGGACGCTGGAACGTTGCAATGTGAAGGTTGAAATTCTGGGCTTTACGACCCGCGCCTGGAAAGGCGGTCAGGCCCGTGAAGCTTGGTTGAATGCAGGCCGCCCGCAACAGCCGGGACGTCTGAACGATCTGCGCCATATCATCTACAAGGGTGCCGATGCCCCATGGCGACGGGCGCGGCCCAATCTTGGTCTGATGATGAAGGAAGGGCTGCTGAAGGAAAACATCGACGGTGAGGCGCTGGAATGGGCCCATCGCCGGATGCTGGCGCGGCGCGAGGCGCGTAAGATCCTGATGGTAATTTCCGACGGTGCTCCGGTCGATGATTCCACGCTCAGTGTGAACCCGGCGAACTATCTGGAGAAACACCTGCGCGACGTGATCGCCATGGTCGAAAAGCGCAAGATGGTGGAATTGTTGGCCATTGGGATCGGGCATGACGTGACCCGGTACTATGATCGTGCGGTTACGATAACCGATGTGGAGCAATTGGCTGGCGCCATGACCGAACAGTTGGCGGCTTTGTTCGACAGCGACCCGCGCGCGCGGGCCCGAGTGATGGGGATGAAAAGGGCCAGCTGAGGCTGGCCTTGCCTCCGCCGGGTATTTTTTCAAAAAGATAAAGAGGTGGCTTGAAACCACACTTTGGCTTGAGGGAGGCAGGTATGTTTCAGTCTTTTGAGGTGACAGCACGGCCCGAACAAGGACCTCCGCGATTGGCTGCTTTGCGGCAGGAACTGGAGTGCGAAGGCTTGGACGGTTTTCTGGTGCCGCGCGCGGATGCGCATCAGGGTGAGTATGTGGCCCCTCGGGACGAACGACTGGCCTGGCTGACCGGGTTCACTGGCTCGGCCGGGTTTTGCGCCGCCCTGCGGGACGTGGCCGGGGTGTTCATAGACGGGCGCTATCGGACGCAGGTCAAGGCGCAGGTGGCGGAGGACTACACTCCGGTGCCCTGGCCCGATGTGAGCCTGAGCAGTTGGTTGAAACAGCAGTTGCCGAACGGGGGATCGGTCGGATTTGATCCATGGCTTCATTCCGCAGGTCAGATCAAAGCCGCGCAGACGGACCTTGAGGGAAGCGGGATCGAGTTGGTGCGCTGTGCCAATCTAGTGGACCGGATATGGCAGGATCAGCCCGCCCCACCGATGAACCCTGTCAAGGTACATCCGATTGAGTTTGCAGGGGAAACCGCTGAGAGCAAAATCACCCGACTGGCTGAAAGCCTGCGTGACGGCGGGCGGAGTGCGGCGGTGATCACTTTGCCCGACTCGATCATGTGGGTGTTGAACATTCGCGGCTCGGACATTGCTTACAACCCGGTCGCCCATGGCTTTGCCATTCTACATGCGGACGGTCGTGTTGATCTGTTCATGGCTGCAGCAAAACTAGGCGAACTGGGAGAACATCTGAGCCCTCAGGTTTCGGTTCACCAGCCTGATGGATTTCTGGACGCCGTTGCTGCCCTAGAAGGTAAGGTTCAGGTCGATCCGGGCACAGTGCCTCAAATTGTAGCGGATGCGCTTGGGGACCGGATGGTTGATGGAGGCGACCCTTGCGCCCTGCCCAAGGCTCGCAAAAACCCGGCCGAGATTGCAGGCAGCGCCGAGGCCCACCTGCGCGACGCCGTTGCCGTCGTCGAAACGCTGTTCTGGCTGGATCAGCAAACGCCGGGGCAGATCAGCGAAACGCAGGTCGTGACCCGGCTGGAAGAAGCCCGTCGGCGGGACAATGCGCTACAGGATATCTCATTCGACACGATCGCCGGAACCGGCGCCAACGGGGCGATCATGCATTACCGCGTGACGGAAGAGACCGACAGCACCTTGCAGGAAGGTCATTTGTTGGTGCTGGACAGCGGCGGGCAGTATCTGGACGGCACCACCGACATCACGCGCACCATCGCAATAGGTGAGGTCGGAGAGACCGAAAAGGTCTGCTTTACCCGCGTGTTGAAAGGCATGATCGCCATGTCGATGTTGCGCTGGCCAATTGGACTGGCCGGGCGCGATATCGAATGCGTGGCGCGCGCGCCTCTGTGGCAGGCGGGGCAGGACTTCAACCACGGCGTCGGTCACGGTGTCGGCGCGTATCTGAGCGTGCATGAAGGCCCGCAACGCCTGTCGCGCGTCAGCCACGTACCCTTTGAGCCCGGTATGATCCTGTCGAACGAACCCGGCTATTACCGCGAGGGCGCGTTTGGCATCCGGATCGAAAACCTGATTGTCGTAGAGGAAGCACCGTCGCTGCCCGACGGCGATGCGGAACGGGCCATGTTGCAGTGGCGCACGTTGACCTATGTGCCCATAGACCGCCGCCTGATCCTGGTCGACATGCTGACCGCGCAGGAACGGGATTGGCTGAACAGTTATCACCGCGACGTTGCGGAAAAAATCAGGCCAAGGCTGGGCGAGGACGCTCAACTGTGGTTGGATGCCGCAACTGCGCCAGTTTGACATCAGACTGTCACATAAAATGGGCAAAGGAGAGGCCCTGACAAGAACGAGGGAAAAGACATGGTTGAAATCACGATCACCGAAGCACCCGGCAAATGGAGCGTCCGCTCTGGTGGGGCCATTCTGGGCGAAAGCTCGAACGCGCTAGAGCTGCGCGAAGGTGATCTGGAACCCGTGATCTACTTTCCCCGTTCTGACATCGCGATGGCCTTCCTGGACCGTACAGACAAGGTGATTCACTGCCCACACAAAGGCGATGCCACGCATTTCTCGATCGTGAACAAGTCCTCGGTCACCGAAAACGCGGCCTGGAGCTTTGAGGCCCCCGGCAAGGAGACGGCTGGCCTCAAAGACTATCTGGCTTTCTACCCGGTGGACTCGATCAAGGTCGAACAGATTTGAGGGCCGGAATTACTTAGTTACGTCTGTCAGAAACTGTAGCTGTACCCAAGAATGAGCGAGTGCGACGAGTAGCGGCCATCCGTGAGATCTGTCGGGATGAACACTTGGGTCGTGGTGAAATCAAGATCGCCGGTCGTCTTGTAACGGTACCCGATGTCGATGTTTCCGCGTTCCCCTACTTGGAAGCGGCCACCAAACCCCAATTGCCCTGCAATAGCGGTGTCACTGTCATCGACCAATGTGACGCCAGCACCGGACTGACCGTCGTGGGAAACCCGCGCAAACCCAAGTCCCCCGCCAATATAGGGCTTGAACCTGCCCTGCACCGGGATGTCATACCAGAGGTTTACCATCCCGAATGTCGCATCAAAGCTTCCGTCGTACTGGGTAAACGGGCGGCCGATTTCCTTTGTATCATTCGAGGCGTGTGAAAGTTCGAATTCGGCCCGCAGATTAGGCGCGACCTTCATTCCGACGGCCAGTCCGTAGGAGATTCCAGTGTCGGTTGTGATGGTGCCTTGACCGACCACGATTGAAGGAACCGTTTGAAAGAAATCAAAATCATAGTCGCCCATATCGGTAACACCGAGAAAGCCAGTGACATAGGGCGCCTCCTGCGCGCGAGATGGGGCAGCTCCAATCATCGAGATCGCAACCGCCGCTGTCAGCCAAGAAAATCGTTCGTAAGACATGCCCAAACCTCAATCAGAGTGACTTTCATGAGAAGTTCGTCAATCAGGCTAGGAGACACCGCACTTTCAGACAATGTGTTCAATTCAAAGAGAAGCCCATAGTGGCCCGCCCGCCACCAAAACCTCATGAGTGTTTGTCGGCCAGTGTCGACGCGAGCAAAGAGGTGCGATCAAAATCGTACGCATACCCAGGAAGTCCGACCCCAACACATAGAAAATGGGCAAAGCGGTGAACTGTGCGAGGGAGAGGCGCCCATGCCAGCCAAAGCGCGCGACGCGGCTAACTGCTAGGCATCGCATTGGTCATGGGAAATCTGCTCTGAAAATACCCTCTCTGTTTTTCAGACCTCTCCCCACAAATCAACGATCGCGGGTGATCACGCGCCAATCACGCAGCCGTTTCATGCAAGGCGGTACATTTGCCCTCATACTAAGCGCGAAAAAGGATCGGAGGGTGCCATGCCTGTTTCTCGTCGCCAATTTGTTGGAATGGTCGGAGCCAGCGCGCTGGCGCCTGCCACAAGCTGGGCGCAGGAAGACCCTGTGCTGGACGCGCTGCACAGCACGTTGCGCGGCGGTCGTACGGATTTCGAAGCCAAGATGGCCTTTCTGGTACAGCGCGGGAGCCCGGATGTGGTCCCTGCCCTGTTGACCGCCATGCGCTTCACCGACCGGCGGCGCGATGATATCGTTGAGGTGATGGAGACTCTGACCGGCGAGCAACTCGGCACCGACTGGTTCGACTGGATGCTCTGGCAAGAGCAGAATCCTCAGATCGTCCCACACCCTTCATTGATCCCGTTCAAGCGCGAGGTCCTGCTGCGGATCGACGACAATTTCGACCTGTTCCTGCGTCCCGAATACCTGCAGCGCGAGCGGATGAAGATCCGGCTGGAGGAGATCACTTGGGGCGGCGTGCGCAAGGATGGCATCCCTTCGCTGGACAATCCGAAGCTGATTTCGGCCTCCGACGCCGACTATCTGAAAGATGACGACCTGGTCTTTGGGGTTTCGATCAACGGCGACGTGCGCGCTTACCCGCTGCGGATCATGGGCTGGCACGAGATGTTCAACGAGGTGATCGGTGGCGTGCCGGTAGCGCTGGCCTATTGCACCCTCTGCGGGTCCGGCATCTTGTTTGAGACGCAGGTGCCGGGGCGGCGCAAACCGTTTGTCTTCGGTTCCTCGGGGTTCCTGTATCGCTCGAACAAGCTGATGTTCGACCGCGAGACGCATTCGCTGTGGAACCAGTATACCGGCAAGCCCGTGGTCGGCCCGCTGGTCGACAGCGGGATCGAGTTGAAGCAGCGCCCCGTGGTGATCACGACCTGGGACAGTTGGAAAACCTCTCACCCGGACACGCGCGTTTTGTCACTCAGCACCGGGCATCGTCGCAACTATGGCTCGGGCGTGGTGTATCGCGAGTATTTCGCCTCGCCCGAGTTGATGTTCCCAGCTTTGGTGGATCAGTCCGAGCATCGCCAGAAAGACTACATTTTCACCATCCGCCAGTTCGGCGCCGCACGGGCCTGGCCGCTGGACGCTTTCGACAGAACTCGTGTGATTAACGATGCAATCGCGGATCGACCTTTGGTTCTGATCGGCAACTCAGACCGCCGGACAGTGCGCGCCTACGAGCGTGCGGGCCACCGGTTCAAAGCATCAGGCGGAGGTCTGGTCGATGAGAGCGGTCGCAAATGGACCTTGTCTGAAGAGATGCTGATCGGACCGGATGGCACACAATTGCCGCGCGTGGCCGGGCATATCTCTTATTGGTTCGCGTGGGACAACTACCTGGGCGACGCGGCGAGCGTGTATAACGGCTAGGAATGTTCCTCGGCCGCTGTCGCAGCCAGCGCCCGGTTATAGGCCTTTAGAACGTCGATGTGATAGAGCGCGCCAACCGGCGTCTCTGTCCCGTTTTCGTCCATGACGATCACGGGGATACAAGGAATATCATCGCGGTCAAAATAGGGCATCGCCGCCTCGAGTGTCGCGCTTGCCTTGACACAGAGGCCTTTTTCGATCAGCGCCTGCGCTTCCTCCTTGGTGATCGAGCGCGCATCGCCAATCGGTCGCATTACCGCTCCAGCACGCAGCATCGCCAACAGATAGGCCTGTGGTCCCGCCGCCAGATGCACATTGCGACGTTCCAGCTGGGTAAGGAAGAACGACCGGTCCACAAGGCGCGAGGCCAAGGCGGTGGACATCGAGACAGATACCATCACCGCCAGACCGATCTGCCAGTCTCCGGTCAGCTCGAACACGATCAAAGTGGTCGAAATCGGCGCGCCCAGAACCGCAGCAGCCACGGCCCCCATTCCGGCAAAAGCGTAAAGGGTATGGGTTCCCGATACATCCGGAAGCAATCCGGTGGCGATCAGCCCAAAGGCCAGCCCGGTCAGCGCTCCGATCATCAGAGAAGGCGAAAACACGCCTCCGCCCATGCGCCCGCCCATGGTAATTGCAACCGCCACTGTCTTGAGGATCGCAAACAGGATTGCCGTAGTCAGCACCAGATCACCGGCCAGGGCGCGGATCGTCGTTTCATACCCAACGCCAATGATATGCGGGAACCAGATCGCCAGAAGGCCCAGCATCGCGCCCGAAACCGCCGGGCGCAGCCATCCGGGTAGGGAAAGTCGGGCTTGAACATGATTGCCGAAATCCTCGGCGAAAAAGATCGAACGCATAAGAAGCAAGGATACCAACCCGCAGATCAGGCCGAGGATAAGGAAGGCAGGCAGTTCGACGTAGAATTGCAATGAACCGGGTGTATCCAGCGTGAACTCGGTGACGTCGCCATATTCCAGACGGTTGATCACCGTCCCTGCGACCGAGGCAATAACGATAGGTGCAAAAGCGTGGACAGCGAAGTGGCGCAGAACGACCTCAAGCGCGAACAGCGCGCCCGCTATGGGCGCGTTAAAGCTGGCCGAGACTGCCGCGGCCACAGCGCAGCCCAGTAGGTCGCGTCCAGTGATTCCGTCCGCATGGATGCGGTCGCTGACCCAGGTCGAGATGACCCCGGCCATATGGACCACCGGCCCTTCCCGCCCTGTGGAGCCGCCTGTACTGAGTGTGATCAGCGAGGCGAACAATGAAGCGACGCCAGCCTTGGTCTCGACACGTCCATCGCTGACCGCTGCCCCTTCGATCACATCCGCGACCGAACGGACACGGCCATCGTCGGTAAAACGCGTGAGGATTAGCCCCACGATCACCCCGCCGATGATCGGAATGATCAGCACGATGAACCAAGGCAGCTTCTCAGCGTGGCTGTGCAGCAGCAGGATATCCTCGGTATCGTAGATATAAGCCTGCAGCCCCCGGATCGCCTTGCGGAACCCAAGCGCCATGAACCCTGCCGCAATCCCAATCGCCAGAGCGATAAACCAAAACTGAATCTGGCTTGGCCCCCGGCGACGCATCACCCGCAACGCGTCCTTGATCGCGGCCAGAGCCTGATTGAGCTGGTTGCGCAGAACGGTGCGGGTTGATTGGGTCATTGGCTCTCGGGGATCATATCTTAACCCTTAGTAAGCCACGGCGAGGTCTGAGAAAAGTAAGATAGCGACGGTCAGGCCAGCAGATTGCGCCAAAGACGCATTAAGCCTCTAACAAAGCGCGAGCCGCCGCGCGCGCTTCTTCTGTAATCGTATCGCCCGAGACCATGCGGGCAATTTCATCCACGCGATCTATTTCGGCCAGCGGCACTACGGTCGAAAGCGTCTGGCCATCGGTGACCTGCTTCTGCACACGCCAGTGATGGGCTGCGCGCGCTGCGACCTGAGGGGAGTGCGTGACGACCAGAACCTGCCCGCCCTGTGCAAGAGACGCCAGCCTGCGCCCCACCGCATCGGCCGTCGCACCGCCCACACCCCGGTCGATCTCATCAAAAATCATGGTCCGGGCACTGTCATCACCGGACAGGCAAACCTTCAATGCCAGCAGAAAACGGCTGAGTTCTCCGCCTGAGGCGATCTTGTTCAACGGCCCCGATGGTGCGCCGGGATTGGTGGCGACGGTAAAGGCCACCGCGTCGGTGCCCTCGGGTCCAGGATCGGACGTGGTAACTTCTGTCCGAAAAACCGCGCGTTCCATTTTAAGCGGTGCAAGCTCCGCCATGACGGCCTGATCCAATTGTCCAGCCGCAGCTAGACGCGCAGCGCTAAGATCTGCCGCAGCCGCATCATAGGTCGCCTGGGCCGCCTCAACCGCAGCACGTTGGTCGGCCAGATCGGCGTCGCCCGCATCCAGCTTACCCAAGCGATCACGCAGAGTATCGGCAAAGGTGCCCAAATCATCCGGGGCCACATCATGTTTACGGGCCAGTGCTCGGATGGCGAACAAACGCTCCTCGGCGGCTTCTAGGTCGGCGGGATTGAAGTCCAGCGCCTGCAGGCAGGCGTTCACACCGTCCTGCGCCTCACCCAATTCGATCATGGCCCGGCCAAGCGCTGCAATCGGCTCCTCCAACTGGCCACCTGCAGAGTCCGACACGCCTTCGAGCCAACGTGTCGCATCCGAAATCGCGCCTTCGGCCCCGTCACCACCCAGCAGATCAAATGCGCGGGCGACATCGTCGCGGATACGCTCTGCCCCTTGCATCATGCGGCGGCGGGCATCGAGATCAGCGTCTTCTCCGGGTTGCGGATCGAGCTTGTCCAACTCGGCCACGGAATGGCGCAGGAATTCCTCTTCAGCGCGCATGGCTGCCAAAGCGGCCTCGGTCTCGGCCAGCGCTTTGCGGCTGCGCGACATCTCCGACCACGCCTGACGGACCTTGGCCAATAGTTCCGAGACCTGAGCGTAGTCATCCAGCAGAACACGGTGCCCACGAGGGTTCAACAATCCCCGGTCATCATGCTGCCCATGCAATTCGATCAGTGTTTCCGACAAAGCGCGGAGGACTTCACCTGAACAGCGGCGATCATTGACCCAAGCGGTTTTTCGGCCCTCTGCCGTGTTGACGCGGCGCAGGATCAATTCTTCACCACCCGGCAAACCGGCCTCAGACAGAACAGCATGGGCGGGATGCCCTTCGGGCAATTCGAACTCGGCTACGACCTCGCCCTGTGCAGCGCCTTGGCGGACCAGCTCAGCCCGTCCACGCCATCCAAGGACGAAGCCCAGCGAGTCCAGAAGGATCGACTTGCCCGCGCCGGTTTCACCGGTCAACGCGTTCAAGCCCGGCTGAAAACTCAGTTCCAGCCGGTCAATGATCAGCATGTCGCGAATATCGAGGGCGCGCAGCATCGGGTCTTTAGCGTCCCAAGCCTGATGACATGGCGATTACAACCACTCACCTTTGATCGTCTGGCGATAGATCGTGCTGAGCCAGTTGTTACCACGGCTCTTCAGATCCAACCCACGCGAGGTCAGCAGCTTGTACCCGTCATCATACCATTCCGAGGATTGGTAGTTGTAGCCCAGGATCGCGCCCGCCGTCTGCGCCTCATCAAACAGGCCGAGGGACAGATACGCCTCGATCAGGCGATAAAGCGCCTCTGCGGTGTGAGAGGTGGTCTGGAAATCCTCGACCACGACACGGAACCGGTTGATGGCCGCGACGTAGTGATCCTGACGTAGGTAATAGCGCCCGATCTCCATCTCCTTGCCCGCCAGATGGTCGAAGGCTAGATCGAATTTCAGCACGGCCGAGGTGGTGTATTCGCTGTCCGGATAAACCTCGATCACGGTGCGCAGCGCTTGCAGGGCCTGAAAAGTCAGCCCCTGATCGCGGCCAACTTCGTCAATCTGGTCATAATAGCTGAGCGCCAGAAGATACTGCGCATAAGCCGCATCTTCGTCGGTTGGGTAAAAATCGATATAGCGCTGTGCCGCAGCACGGCTTTCCTCGTAATTCTTGTCGGCGTGGAACGAAAACGCCTGCATGATCAGCGCGCGTTTGGCCCAATCAGAATATGGATACAGACGCTCAACTTCCGAGAAATACCACGCCGCGTCGTCCGAGCGATTCTGCGACAGCTCATATTCACCGCGCGTATAGATTTGTTCCGGTGTGAACCCTTCAAGGTTCTGATCCCGATCCGCGCCTTTGCTACCGAACAGGCCTCCCCCGTTGCCGCAGGCGCTCAAAACTGCTGCCAGAAGAATCGCACTTGCGAGTCTGACTGCCGCTTTGTTGCCAACCATACCGCTCATCCTTAGTCGTCTTACTTACAGGATCCAAACCGGATCGAGCCTCGGTCTAGCACAGAAAATTCTGGTGCAAAACGCATTATCCACTTCCTGGCGGAAATGTCGTCAGAGTTGATCAGATTAGGCGACAGCAGGGATTTCGGCGGCAATAAGGCCCTGACCGGGCAGACGGGCGGCCTGCTCGGGGGTACAAAGGATCGGACGAACCGCGCCAGGTGTTTCGAACAATGTGCGCAACAGCGTGTTGGTCATGGAATGGCCCGACTTGTCGCCGATGAAGTGACCCAGAATCGGGCCACCAGCCAGATACAAATCACCCAGCGCATCCAGCATCTTGTGGCGCACAGCTTCATCCGCGTGGCGGAAACCGCCCGGTGTCAGAATCTCGCTGCCTTGAACGACCACAGCGTTTTCCAGCGTCCCGCCCAAAGCCAAGCCGTTCTCACGCATGGTTTCGACGTCGATCCTGCGGCAGAACGTGCGGCTATCGCTGAGTTCGCGCACGAAGGACCCGTTGCGCATGTCCAGCGTTTTCGTTTGGCTTCCGATGGCCGCGTCCTCGAAATCGATGTGGAAGTCGATGATCAGCCCGTCCGCAGGCTTGATCGAGGCACTAGCCCCTTCACGAGACGCCGTTACAGGCTTCAGCACTTCGTAGGCCAGAACCGGGCTGGCCTGACGGCGAACGCCTTTCGCCATGATGCCACGCACAAAGTCGATCGAGGAACCATCCATGATCGGAACTTCAGGCCCGTCAATTTCGATCAGAGCGTTGTGAACTCCGCACCCGGCAAGCGCTGCCATGATATGTTCAATAGTCGAGACTGAAACACCGGCGTCATTCACCAGGCGGGTGCAGAGCGGTGTACGCTCGACCATGTCGTAGACTGCAGGTATCAACGCATTGCCCAGCTCAATATCCGTCCGTTTGAACCAGATTCCGTGACCGGCGGCTGCCGGTTTCAGAACCATGATTGCAGGCTGACCGCCATGCAGTCCAACGCCGTTAAACGTAACCGGAGATTTGAGCGTATGTTGCAAAATGGGCCTCAGAGCGTGGTGTCCAGCCTATACGGGCTGTGTTGGACACTGAATTAAGGAAGAGGCCCCTCAGGCTCAACTCACTCTTTGCAACTGAATGAAACATGAATGTGACAGATCGGCAAAACCCTGCTCAGGGCTATTTAAGATCCTGTAAATCATGAATAAAGGGCCGCCTTTTGGCGACCCTTTGCAATGATTTTGTTACCGCGATCAGTTGGCTTGACGGCGCAGGAAGGCCGGAATTTCGATACGATCTTGATCCGGATCAGCCTCTTCCTGGACAGGTGCCGTAGCGTCAGCTTGGCGAATTTGCGGCTGATGACGCGGCGGTTGCGCGGGTGTATCTGCCGCGTGGCCGGTCATCCGGTCGATCAGACGATTGAACCCGAAGCGGGGGCGCTCTTCGTGTTCTGCCTGCGGCTGAGGGGCCGGTTCCTGTGGCCGGGTGGCCGTCAGGCGCTGCGCCGCTGAGGGGACATTCTGAACGGCGGCCTGAAGGCGTTGCAGCGCCTCGGGCGAGGGGGTACCGGCAGAATACTGATGTGGCGCGGTATAGGTTTCGGGGGTCTCTTCAACCGGTTCCGGCTGCGGCTCGAACTCGGCCACGCGCGGTTGGTAGGCGGGGGGCGGAAGACCATCATCATCCTGCTCAACTTGCGGCTGGAACTGGCTCGGGGCCGGCTCTTCTGCCGCTTCGAACAGTGATGGTTCACGGTTTTCGGTCTGAACCGGCGTGGCCTCCGCTGCGACGGGTGCCTCTTCCTGCACCGGCTCTTCAGCAGAAACGGTGCGCGTCAAAGGCTCGGACATCGAACGGCGCGCGACCGGAACTTCCGAGGTCTTCTCGCTGGCGTCGATGCCGGTTGCGACGACCGAAACGCGCATGCCGCCTTCCATTGCGGTATCCAGCGTCGAGCCAACGATAATGTTCGCCTCGGGGTCCACTTCTTCGCGAATGCGGTTGGCGGCTTCGTCCAGTTCGAACAGCGTCAGGTCGTGCGATCCGGTGATGTTGATCAGCACACCCTTCGCGCCTTTGAGGCTGATTTCGTCCAGCAGCGGGTTGGCAATCGCCTTCTCGGCCGCCTGAATGGCGCGATCTTCGCCAGTGGCCTCACCGGTACCCATCATCGCCTTGCCCATCTCATCCATCACGGCGCGAACGTCCGCGAAGTCAAGGTTGATCAGACCCGGACGGACCATCAGGTCGGTCACACCCTTAACGCCCTGATACAGAACGTCGTCCGCCATCGAGAACGCCTCGGTGAAGGTCGTCTTTTCATTGGCCAAACGGAACAGGTTTTGGTTTGGGATGATGATCAGCGTGTCGACGACCTTTTGCAGCGACTCAACGCCGTCTTCGGCCTGACGCATGCGCTTGGCCCCTTCAAACTGGAAGGGTTTGGTAACGACACCGACTGTCAGCACGCCCAGCTCACGCGCGGCCTGCGCGATGATCGGAGCAGCACCTGTACCGGTGCCACCGCCCATACCGGCAGTGATGAAGCACATGTGTGCGCCCGCCAGATGGTCGACAATCTGTTCAATGCTTTCTTCTGCGGCAGCGGCCCCAACGGTCGGACGGGCCCCTGCCCCCAGACCTTCGGTGACCTTCACGCCCAGCTGCACCCGCGCCGAGGACTGGCTTTGCTGCAGCGCCTGCGCGTCGGTGTTCGCGACGACGAAATCCACGCCGTCCAGCTGCTTTTCAATCATGTTGTTGACCGCGTTACCGCCCGCGCCGCCAACGCCAAATACTGTAATCCGAGGCTTCAGTTCGTCGTGCCCGGGCATCGAAAGATTCAATGTCATGCTCTGTCCGCCTGTATTTTTGTTCCGCCAAAGCGGTGTTTTTCTTTACCTATCCATCTTCGATTCTAGCGATGTGATGCGTAAAGGTCACGTCAAAAATCACGCGATTCCACAAAATATGGACGAAATAAGGCAGCAACCGGCGGCATTTCGCAGGCTTTGCCAAATATAGCGGAAACAACGCGGACCACTACAAGACACAGAGCATCCGAGCAGTGAACGACCTACGCGTCACGCCCCGGATTTAAATCAAAACTAGTGCGGAAAACTGCTCAATGTCCTGCCGCAAGACCTCTCACGGGTCCTGTGGATATCTTGAGGGATAAATCAGGCCTTCGCAAGGTGTTTTTCAACTGATTGGGGCACTTGGACAATTCAGGCTGTGATTGGTCATACTGCGCACCTCCTGGATTTCACCATTGCCTAGCTCTGCCAGCCGGACCATCAAACGGCCCTTATATTCGAATGGCCACCAGCAAACAGGAATGCCGTCCGTATCATCATCATAGAGAAAACAGATCTGCCCTTTCGGCGTCGTGATCTGACCGTAGACGCATCCTCCACCTTCGACCCGCCAGACCGAGGTCTTGCGGTTCAGGAATTGCTCGGTTCCCACCAGATCACCGCTGCGGATTTCGTGGAATTGCACCGTTTTGCCCAGCACAGAATCCAGAAACGTCTCAGGTGAGATGACGGACTGCGCCGAAGCGAGGCCGGGCACAAGCGCCACGCACAAGGCGCGGCGCAGAGTTCTACCAATTGTCACGGAACCACCGAACGGCGCGTTTGAACGGGCGCGCGGCATAGGTGTCGACGGGGATCTCGAAATCCCACCATTCATCCTGCGGATGCGCCGCAAACAGGCTGAGACCAACGGCCGAGGAAAAGCCCGGCCCCGTCGCGGATTGCGGCAGGCCGTGAACGCGCAGCGGACGGCCCAGACGGACACGCTGGCCAAGGATACGGGTCGCGAGGCCGTCGAGCCCCATGATTTGACTACCTCCACCGGTCAGCACGATCTGCTGGCTGGGCATATGTTCGAACCCGGCGGCATCCAGGCGGACGCGCACCTCTTCCAGAATCTCTTCGACACGAGGGCGCATGATCCCGATCAGCTCGGCCCGGCTGACGGTGCGACGATCATGTTCCCAGTCGCCGGTATCGCCGCCGATATCGATCAGATCGCGATCGTCGGCTCCGGTCGCATGGACACCGCCATTGAATGTCTTGATCCGCTCGGCCACGGCGGTCGGCACGCCAAGGCCCATCGAGATATCCTGTGTGACGTGATCACCGCCCATGCGCACGCAATCGGCGTAGATCATGTGCTTCTTCATAAAGATCGACACGCTAGTGGTGCCACCGCCCATGTCGATACAGGCCGCGCCCAGCTCCTGCTCATCCTCAACCAATGCCGAGATTCCCGAGACGTAGGCTGAATTCGCAATCCCTGCGAGCTCCAGATCGCACCGCTTGATGCAGCGGACGATGTTCTGGATCGCAATTGCGTCGACGGTCAGCATATGCATGTCGACGGCCAGAGATTGCCCCATCTGCCCACGCGGGTCGATCAGGCCCGAGCGGTTGTCCAATGCGAAATTCACCGGTTGGGCATGCAGAACCTCACGCCCTGCCCCGTAATCCGGGACATCGCAGGCGTTCAGAACACGGCCAACCTCGGCCTCGGTCACAAGCTGACCTTCCAGATCGACCTGAGCGTCCAGACCGTAGGAACGCGGGTTCGCACCCGAGAAACAGGCAATGACGTGGTCAACCCGGATATCGGCCATCTTCTGCGCGGCTTGAAGAGCGGTGCGAATGGCGCGCTCGGTTTCCTGCATGGCTGTGACTTCGCCGAACTGCACCCCGCGCGAACGCGTGGTCGCTGCGCCAATGACCCGGAACCCGGTCTGCCCGGCCATCGAGCCGATGGTGTTATCCTCGCTCAGTCGCCCGGTGCCATCAAACCGCAACACGAGGCACGAGATTTTCGAGCTACCTACATCCAGAATGGCGATAACGCCCCGCTGCATCGCTTGTCTGCGCATTTGCCGCATTGCACGTTGGGACTGATAAAGATCGGTCATCATGGTCGTTACTGCCCGTTACCCACTGTCACTTTGGTATTCCACCAGTCTTCGCTGGCGGCTTTGGTCATTCTGATTGTTGGCCGCTGTCCGAGGCGCATATCCACTACGGCCACGTCACGCTCTAACAGGTCCTGTACTTCGTTCACAGCCAGCACCCGTTCGAGCGCGCGCACTGGGCGATCCGTCGGCAGCATGATGCGCTGGCCGCGATCCAGCACCAGATCCCAGCGCCGCTCACCAATGCGCACAAGACCCCGAACACGGCTGCCAAGGCTGCGTGAGGTGCGGAAAATCTCAAGCGCTTCGGCGACATGCTCATCCGCGCCCTTGCCCGCGATCAAAGGCAGATCGATGTGATCCTTGCGCGACGCGATCAGGTCCACATGAACGCCGGTCTCATCCAAAAGCTCGATAGACTCTCGGGTGCGCCACACGATGACAGGCTGACGCTCGACAACGTCCACCTGCAGGATGCCACCGGGCCGAATGCGCACTGTGGCCGATTTCACCGGATTAAGCCCGGTAATCGTGTCGCGCATCTGTTCGACATCCAGATCCCAAGAACTGATTGGGAAATCCAAAGGCACCACTTCGCGAATGTCATCCGACAGGCCGGGACCTGCACCATCAATGGCCATCAGATTGACCATGAACTCAGGACGCTCCTGAATCGAGGTGCGTATGTCGGCGATATAGGTATTAAGCGCCTCGCGTCGTTCCTCAGACGCAAAGTAAAGACCAACGGCAGCCGCAACAGCGCAGACGGGCAGCCCCAGCTTGACGCCCATGCGGATGCCCGGTGTCAGCATCCAACGCTGGAACCGGTAGCTGAGGCGCGACGGTGCCGGATCAGACCGACGCGCGGTGCGGTTGAACAGCTTCACCCCGCCCAAACGCAGAACAGGCTGCGTTTCATGGGATTCGGTATCAGCGGATTCGAAATCAGCATCCGGCCCGGCCAGAGGTTTGGCCCGATGGATCACTGGCGCGCGGGAGGCTCTTAGCGGTCGCATGAGGCGTCCTCCACCATCCAGGCGCAGAGCTGGCCGAAACTCATCCCGCAATGTTCCGCCTGTTCCGGCACCAGCGAGGTCGGCGTCATCCCGGGCTGGGTGTTGGTTTCCAGAAGGAACAAACCATCCGCGCCCATAGTGTCGTCCCACCGGTAGTCGGTGCGGGTCACGCCGCGACAGCCCAAAGCGTTATGCGCTTTCAAAGCGTAGTCCATGCAGCGGTCAAAGATTTCCTGCGGGATGTCCGCGGGCAGCACATGCCACGAGCCGCCGGGCTTGTACTTGGCATCGTAGTCGTACCAACCGCCATCCGTCATGATCTCGGTCACGGTCAGGGCGCGATCACCCATAACGGTCACAGTCAACTCGCGACCCGCGACGTATTTTTCGACCATGATGTGATCGGGCATATCCTCCGACAATTGCGGAGGACCATTCGACCCTTCGTGCACGATGTAGATGCCGACGCTCGACCCTTCATTGTTGGGCTTGGCGACGTAAGGCGGCTCCATCACGTGAACCTCAACCACCTCGACCTTGGGCACGATCACGCTGGGAACAATGGGCAGTCCTTCGGCCTGATAGACCTCCTTGCTACGCTGCTTGTCCATTGCAAGCGCCGAGGCCAAAACACCCGAATGGGTGTAGGGAATGCGCATCCACTCAAGCAGGCCCTGTACGCAGCCATCCTCGCCCCAGCGGCCATGCAGAGCGTTGAAAACCACGTCCGGCTTGATATCCAAAAGGCGCGCGTAGAGGTCGGGACCTGCGTCCAGCTCAACCACTTCAAAGCCTTCTCCCACAAGGGCGGCTGCGCATTCGCGCCCAGAGCTGAGAGACACCTCGCGTTCCGCCGAGGGGCCGCCCATCAATACCGCCACTTTGGGGTTTGTCCTGCTCGACATACCCAACGTGTGCCTCAATGTCCCCGGACCTTATGTGGTGGTCCGTACTGCGTTTATGCCTTTGATCCGTCGCCGTTAATTGCCTGTTATGGTCTGACGGTTGGGGCTTTATTCTTTCAGCGGATCACCGACCCGCATGATTTCCCACTCTAGCGTGATGCCGCTTGTTTCGTAAACCTTTTTTCGCACCTCTTCACCCAGACCTTCGAGGTCTGCGGCGGTCGCCTCGCCCGTATTGATCAGGAAATTCGAGTGCTTGGGGCTCATCTGCGCACCACCTTTCGTGGCCCCGCGCATGCCCGCATCGTCGATGACCTTCCAAGCCTTGAGGTCATGCACATCATCCGTCTTCCCCGTCGAGGAGAACCCGGCCGGATTGCGGAAGGTCGAACCGGCGCTGCGGTCTTTGGTGGGCTGGGTCTCGTCGCGCTTTTGCAACTGCGCCGCCATTCGGGCATGAAGCGCTTCGGGTTCACCTTTGGGACCTTCGAAACTTGCCGAGATCAGCACTGCGCCGTCAGGCAGGTCGGATTGACGGTAGCGAAAGTTCAGATCCTCTGCGCCAAGGTCCATCACCTCACCCTGTCGTGTGACGATAGTGGCCTTTGTCAAAACATCCGCCGTGTAGCTGCCATAACAGCCTGCGTTCATCCGAACGGCACCACCGATTGACCCCGGAATCGTGCGCAAAAAGGTCAGATCCACACCAGCATCCGCCGCTTTACGCGCCACATGTGCATCCAAAGCCGCAGCACCTGCGGTGACCGTAGTGCCCTCGATCTCTATCCCATTGAAGCCCCGCCCCAGCCGGATCACCACGGCGCGCAAACCGCCATCGCGCACGATGAGGTTCGACCCGACGCCCATCGGGAAAATCACGACATCATCGGGAAGTTCGCGCAAAAAGCCTTGCAGATCTTCAACATCCGCAGGTTGGAACAAATAGTCAGCCGGGCCGCCGACACGCAGCCATGTCAGGTCGCTGAGGCTTCGGTTTTCGGACAGTTTGCCACGAGGCACAGGAAGAACAGTCATAGCTGCTAACTCGCGGATTCAGAGGGAGTTGGCAACCTGTATCCGCAGCGAAACGGTCAAATCCGCCTACGCAGCCACCGCCCCAGATAGATCACCGGCCAGCGCAAGATCGACATACCCATCACGAGGACTATCAGCCCTATCCACGGGCCGTTCTCATAGGTGACATATCCAAGCAGAGGGATCCCGACTGCAATCAGGATGTAGGCGCGGGTCCAGTGGTTGTCCTTGCTGGGGATCATCGCCAGAAGGTTCGCAACAAGGCCCCAAAGGGCCGCGAGGGCAAGAGAGAAGGTCATTCCATCACCTCTCCGCGCACCCATTTGCGCCAGTAATAGCGGATCGGGTTGCGGAACATCGAGACGAAACCTCCGAAGGCCAGAACCGACCAGACCCATCCATGGTCATAACCCAGCCAGATGATCATCACCGGCGCGCAGAGCAACAGGACAATACCCGGAGGGAATTGCAGCCGCATCGGCAACAAGGCCACGATAGTGGCGCTGATCGCCCAAAGGGCGGCAAAGATGGTCGAATAGTCCATTGTCCCCTCCTGGGACGCGGTCTTGGCAATAGGTCACACGCCCTCAGGTTGTGCAGTAAATAAGATCAGCCGTCAAACAGCCTGTTTTCGTTGCAACCGCTCAGGCAACCCGTTCGCCCATGCACTGATTGTCCCGGCGCCGAGACACACGACCATGTCGCCCGGGCGGGCTTGTTCGCGGACCAGACGCTCCAGATCGTTTTCGTCCAGCAAGGCCCGCGCATGGCGGTGGCCATGACGGATGAGGCCCTGCACCAGATCATCGCGCGAGGCTCCCTCGATCGGGTCTTCTCCGGCGGCGAAGATATCGGCGATGGCAACCACGTCGGCGTCGTTGAAGCAGGTGCAGAAATCATCAAACAGGTTGGAAAGGCGCGAATAGCGGTGAGGCTGGTGAACGGCGATCACGCGGCCTTCGGTGGCTTGGCGAGCGGCCTTTAGAACGGCAGCGATTTCGACCGGGTGGTGGCCGTAATCGTCGATGATGGTAACACCGTCGATCTCTCCGACCTTGGTGAAGCGGCGGTTGACGCCGCCGAAATTCGCCAATGCCTCGCGGATTTCGGATGCCTTCATGCCCAGATGGCGCGCCACAGCGACAGCCGACAACGCGTTCGAGACGTTGTGATCACCCGGCATCGGCAGAGTACAGCCTTCGATCACCTTGTCTTCGTATTGCAGGTGGATGTCGAAATGCGCGACGCCGGCTTTGTAGGTCAGGTTTTCGGCCCGCACATCGGCCTGCGCGTTGAAGCCATAAGTGCGCACGCGGCGGTCGGTGATGCGCCCAACCAGAGCCTGCACCTCGGCGTGATCCGTACAGCACACCGCCAGACCGTAGAAGGGCAGGTTCGACACGAACTCATAGAACCCGTCGCGCAGCTTATCGAAATCGCCCCAGTGTTCCATATGTTCGGGGTCGATATTGGTGACGATGGCGATGGTTGCGGGCAAACGGTTGAACGAGCCATCGGATTCGTCGGCCTCGACCACCATCCATTCGCCCTGCCCCATGCGCGCGTTCGAACCATAGGCGTGGATGATACCGCCATTGATGACGGTAGGATCGAAGTCTCCGGCCACCATCAGTTCAGCCATCATAGTGGTCGTGGTGGTTTTGCCATGCGTCCCGGCGATGGCAATGTTCGAGCGCAGGCGCATCAATTCGGCCAGCATATCGGCGCGGCGAACGACGGGCAGTCCTTGGGCGCGCGCCTCATCCAGTTCCGGGTTACCCGGCTTGATCGCGGTCGAGGTGACGACCACGGCGGCGTTTCGTAAGTTTTCGGCCTTCTGTCCCACGAAAATCTCGGCCCCCAGAGACGCCAACCGATCCGTGATTTTCGAGGCTTTCAGGTCCGACCCCTGTACCCGGTAGCCGAGGTTCAGCAACACCTCGGCGATGCCCGACATCCCGATCCCGCCGATCCCAACGAAATGGATCGGTCCTACGTCCTGCGGCAGTTTGGTTGCGGGATTCATGCGGTCTCCTTCTGCGCCAGTTGCTCGACAAGGGCGACCAGTCGCTCAGTAGCGTCGGGGGCACCTGTCGAGAGGGCGGCATGGGCCATTGTCTGCGCGGCTTCGGGGTTGGTCAAAACCGTGGTCATTTGCTCGGTCAGTGAGGGGACGTCAAGCGCCTTTTCCGGGATCATGATCGCCCCGCCTGCCTGCACCAGCCCTCGGGCATTGGCGGTTTGGTGATCGCCTGCGGCGGCGGCGAATGGGATCAGGATCGACGGGCGACCGATGACCGAGATATCGGCCACGCTCGACGCGCCCGAACGGCTGATGACAAGCTGCGCATCCGACATGCGTCGCGGTACGTCGTCAAAAAACGGCTGCACATCTGCGCGGATATCGTGATCTGCGTAAAAGGCCGTGACCCTCTCTCCATCCTCGTCGCGGGCTTGATGCGAGACGCGGATGAACCCGCGCAGGAATTCGGGCAAAGCGGCAATTGCCTCAGGCACCACATCGCTGAGGATACGCGCACCCTGACTGCCACCCATCACAAGAACCGACATCGGATATTCGCCGGGCGGAATGTAGGGCGCAGCGGCACGCTCCAGCACCGAGGCCCGGACCGGATTACCAGTGTGAATGCCGCTGGAACCTTCGGGCAGATCGGTAGGCCAAACACCGCAGGCCACTTGGGCCACGCGTGTGGCGAAGAGCTGGTTCACACGCCCCAAAACGCCGTTCTGTTCATGGATCATACGCGGCAGTTTCAGCAGCGTTGCCGCGCCCAGCGCCGGGATCGACGGGTAGCCGCCAAAGCCTACAACCACATCCGGACGGTCGCGCAGCATTTGCATGGCCATGCTTGTCACACCGCCCGCAATCTTCGGCCCCACCATCGCTTTTGCGGCCAGACCGCCGCGTGCGAAGGTTGCCGAGGACGCCTCGACAATCTCGGTCGTGTGCGGGAAGCCTCCGGTATAGCGGGCGCCCCGAGGATCGGTCGACAGACGCACGCGCCAGCCTTTTTGCAACATCGCTTCGGCCAGAGCCTGCGCCGGGAACATGTGGCCCCCGGTGCCGCCAGCCGCAATCAACAGGTAAGGTTTGCCCATCAGCCTCGTCCGCGCAGAATATCACCAAGCTCACCCTGTGGGCGCGAGCGTGTGAAGGCCAGCAACATGCCAACCGCAATACCGCCCGCGATCAGGGATGAGCCGCCATAGCTGACAAAGGGCAGCGTCATGCCCTTTGCAGGCAACAGGCGCACGGCCACACCCATATTGATCATCGCCTGGACGCCAAACATACAGGCCAGCCCGGTGCCAGCCAGACGGATGAACATATCCCGCTCACGCATCAGGCGCATCAGTGAGCGCACAACGATAATCGAATAAAGGGCGATGATGATCAGCACCAGGATCAGCCCATATTCCTCGGCCGCAACGGCGATGATGAAATCCGTATGCGCGTCGGGCAGAGACCATTTCACCTGCCCCTCTCCCACACCGACACCAAACAATCCGCCCTCGCGAATGGCGTTGGTGGCATAGCCAAGCTGAGTGGTCGGATCGACCTCCTGGTTCAGAAAGCCGTCAATGCGGCGGGCAAAGTGGTCCGAGTTGGAATAGGCGAACATCCCGCCCAGAACGACCACTCCGGCCATGCCAACCAGCAAAAGCATCGGCGCTCCGGCCACGAAATACATGACGCCCCAGCCGAAGAGGATCAAGCAGGCTTGCCCGAAATCAGGCTGCATGACCAGCATGCCGACAATAGCCATACACAGCGCAAAGGACCACAACCGCCCTGGAGGGCCATTGATCTCTTGCGAGGCCGCCAGCAACCACGCCGCGACGACCACAAATCCAGGCTTGAGAAATTCGGACGGTTGCAATGAGGCGAACCCCAGCGAGTACCAGCGCACGGCCCCTTTTCCGAAATCCGTCCCGAAGACCGGCAGGAACGCCAGCGCCACGAAGGCCCCCAGAAAGCCCAGCACAGCCAGACGGCGTACCAGTGTCGGAGACATCATCGAGGTCAGTAGCATCGCGATCAGCGCCAATCCGCCGAAGAGCGCCTGTCGTTCGACATAGTGGAACGGATCAAACCCATTCCGCCCGGCCAGAGGAGGCGATGAGGCCAGCCCAAGCAACAATCCGATGACAAACAGAATCAGAACGCAGGACATCGTCCAGCGATCAATCGTCCGCCACCACTTTGGTAGAATCGGTTCCCCGCGCTGGTCCTGGACCGCGCCATACACCATCTCAGTCATGAGATACCGCCACTTACTGCCTCACTCGACGTCCCGTTTTCGGGATCTGTTTGAGAGTCTACAGTGAATTTGGCGTTTGGGCTAGGGAAATGAGCCGTGCAAACGAAAACGGCGCCTTAACGAGATGTCATCCGCCCCTGTTGGCCTGAACCTTTCTTTGAACCACTGGCTTGCCGTTTTTCACGTGACGCTGAACGAGATTGCGGATTTGCCTCCCCCTCCTCGGGACCAGTCGCGCGTGTTCAGGCTCGTGGGTGTCTAAAAACAACTGCGGAATAATTTGCCGCAATTCTTTGACCGCATCCTTTCCAATCGCCCTAAGCGCTTCGGGCCCCGTGAACAGGCTTTCCGTCGGCGCGCCCTCGGCAAAGATAACCTCGTGGCGGTCAAGGAGAAGGTGGATATACGTAACCGTCGCGCCTCCCGTCTGCACTGAAACGCCAGGCAGATCGAGCAGTTTGCAGGCCGGGACAAAGACCTCATCTTTGGCGAACATGCGCTCAGCAATAGCTGACCTGACCAGCATGCGGTGTTGTGGCGAAACGCAAAGATCACGTGCAGGCACCCCCTGCCCCAAAGCACCATGCGCGATTTGGATCGGCCTTAACTTGGGTTTCAGCGTCAGGTCGATTTTGTCGAGGTCTTGCCTGCCAATCCAACGGATCGGTTGAGCACCATTATCCTGCGTGAGAACCAAATCGCTTGTGTTCAGATCGTCAATCAATCGTGGGCCATCAGGTGTATCGATCAAGGTGCCAGACGTGAAACAAGGCACCACAGTGTCGATGTCGATGTTCGGGCCGTTGTCGATGATTGCGGTGATCGTCAAAGTGGTGTTCAGCGGCGGTACGGTACCGCCGATAAATGCCATAAAGAACCCGTCTTCACTGTCGACCCCGATTGAGTTTCCGTCGCCGTTGATGTCATAGTCAAACAGGCCGATCTGATAGGTGTTAGTGCCATCCGTCACCGAAACTGTAAAATCCCAGAAGATCGTATTGCCATTAAATGTTTGTGTCAGATCGTTCGCGGTCTCGTTCGACTGATCGTCTCCATCAAAGATCGTATCGTCCGCTCCATCTTCGATGGTGATCTGGCTGTAGGCAGAGATTGTGAAAGTGGAGTTTACAACGGCGCTGGATGCGCCCGCATCGCTCAAGGTGGTATCGGAGCGAAAAGCACCAAAAATCGTTGAGGGCATAAAACCAAAAAACTCCGCCTACAATTGCAAACGCACAAATTTTCGCCGGCACTCTGGAAAATTGGTATGGCTTCGCGTCTAGGGGGTCAAGTTCAGCCGCCTTGTTTTCCTATTACTGTGGTTCCGCTACATCTTTGCTAGCTGCTGATTGTGCCGCTATTGCCTTTGCTGACAAACCAAGCCATGCGCAGCGCATGACCTTCGACACGATCATCCTCGGGGCCGGTGCTGCCGGCATGATGTGCGCGGCGCATTGCGGCGGGCGGGTTCTGGTGATCGACCACGCGAAAGCGCCCGGCGAGAAGATCCGTATCTCGGGCGGAGGGCGTTGCAACTTCACCAACATGTATTCGGGGCCTGCCAATTTCCTGTCGCAAAACCCCCATTTCTGCAAATCCGCGTTGGCGCGCTATACGCAATGGGATTTCATCGATCTGGTCGGGCGATACGACATCGCATGGCATGAGAAAACGCTGGGGCAGTTGTTTTGTGACGACACCTCGAAGCAAATCGTTCAGATGCTGCTGGATGAGATGGCCCGCGCAGGGGCTGACTTATGGCTACGGACCGAGGTCAAAGCGCTGCGCAAGACCGAAGCCGGGTTCGCGCTGGAGGTCGATCGCGAAGGTGCCCGGCACAGCCTGACCTGCCGCAATCTTGTGCTGGCAACAGGCGGCAAGTCGATCCCCAAAATGGGTGCGACAGGTCTCGCCTATGACATCGCGCAGCAATTCAATCTGCGCGTCACCGATACCCGCGCCGCGCTTGTCCCATTCACCTTCTCGGACGGGAGGTTCAAGGAGCTGTCTGGCGTCTCTCTGCCTGCGCGCCTGTCCAACGACCGCACCAGTTTTGACGAAGCACTCCTGTTCACCCATCGCGGCCTCAGTGGGCCGTCGGTGTTGCAACTCTCGTCATATTGGCATGAGGGAGAAGCGATCCGCGTCAACCTGATCCCGGACTTGCCCTTGTTCGATCTATTGCGCGATCAGCGACAAGCCGGAGGGCGCAAGGCCCTGACCACCGAACTCGCCCGGCACTTGCCATCGCGGTTGGTAGATCACCTATCCCAGCATATCCCACTGAAGGGCAACCTTGCCGATCAGTCGGACACGGCGCTGAACGATCTTATCTCGGCGCTGTCCGAATGGCAGCTGACCCCCTCAGGCACCGAAGGCTACCGCACCGCTGAGGTCACTCTGGGTGGGATCAACACAGATGACCTGTCGTCAAAAACGATGGAGGCCAGGGATGTCCCCGGCCTCTATGCGATTGGTGAAGCTGTAGATGTCACCGGTTGGCTTGGCGGCTATAACTTCCAGTGGGCGTGGTCCTCGGGCCATGCCGCCGGAAAGGCCATTTCCGCGCGTTAGCCGATACGACTAACTGCGCTGCCTTAGCCGACGACGTTATAGCCGCGTCCGCGCATGCAGTTGCGCACGATGACTTCCTTATTCTGGTTCTTCGCGATCACGTCAGCTCCGGCCCCGATCAGAGCCCCCGCCGCAGCAGCGCGACCCAGATTGTCGCTGCTGTCCTGAATGATCGCCGTAGTCGCCGCAGCACCGGCCGCACCAATCGCCGCGTTACCCGCCGTCGATCCATCGACCGCCGCCTGAGACGCCGCCAGTTGCTGACATTGCAGCAGGTCCGACTGGTAGTTGGGGCCAACCGGGCCATCAATAACGGGCACGTAGTTTGCGCCTGTATTCGTGCAAGCCCCAGCCAGCAGCAGAGCCGGGACGATCAGAAGGGATTTCGGGTTAGGCATATTCATGACCTCTTTTTGAATTTCCGAGCAGAAAAGCAAATTCTTAAACGGCTTCAAGCCGGTACCCGCAAACTGTCGCCCAATCGGCAAGGAATTGCAAACGGGCTAGGCGTTAAGGTGCTTTTGAACCTGCGCCGTGAAGTCATCCCCGCGCCGCTCGAAATTGTCATATTGGTCAAAACTGGCGGCTGCAGGGGCCAGCAAAACGGTCTCCCCAGCCTCGCTGTCGGCTATGGCCTGTTCAACGGCAGCGCCCATTGTGGTGCAGACCTTGGCCTCGACCTTTAGCTGCATGGCAAAACCCGCCGCCTCGCGCCCAATCACATAGGCCTTGATCACCTGATCCGTGGCACCGTTCAGGGCGTCGATACCGCCTTCTTTCTCCAATCCGCCGCAAATCCAGCGGATCTTCTTGAACGCACTCAGAGCCTTCACCGCACTGTCTACATTCGTCGCCTTGGAGTCGTTCACGAAAATCACCCCACCTGCTTCGGCGATGATCTGACTGCGATGCGGCAGGCCCGGATAGCTGTGCAAGGCATCCTCGATCACGCGCGGCGCCAGACCCAGAGACCGGCAAGAGGCATAGGCGGCACACGCGTTCTGGTGGTTATGCGCGCCCGGCAGCCCCTTTATGCCGCGCAGATCAATCGAGCCGATCTGCCGCCCTTTGCGATACTCCGAAAGGAAGCCTTTGCGGGCAAAGACCTGCCATCCCGGACCGGTCAGCTTGCGCTCAACCGAGATCCGGATCACCCGATCATCCGCCGGACCCTCGGCCAATTGCCCCGCCAGGAATGCACCTTCGGCCTCATCAATACCAATCACGGCACGGTCTGGCCCGCCCTCGGCAAAGAGGCGTCTCTTGGCGGCGAAATAGCCACCCATTCCACCGTGTCGATCCAGATGGTCCGGCGACAGGTTGGTGAATACCGCTACATCAGGCGTCAATGCGCGGGCCAGCTCGGTCTGATAGCTCGACAGCTCCAGCACAACGACCGATCCATCGCCGCCGGGGTCTACATCCAAGATGCCACGCCCGATATTGCCCGCCAACTGCGCCTCACGCCCCGCCTCGGACAGGATGTGATGGATCAGGGCTGCCGTGGTCGATTTGCCGTTCGATCCTGTCACCGCGATCACACGCGGCGGCGTGTCGTAGTTGTTCCACTCAGGCCCCGCAAAGGATCGAAAGAACAGGCCGATATCGTTGTCCACGGGCACCCCGGCCTCCAAAGCGGCTGCGACAACCGGGTTCGGTTGAGGGTAAAGATGCGGAATACCGGGTGAAACGATCAGCGTGGCGATATCATCAAACGCCCCGTGGCGCCGCAGGTCGAGGCATTGAAACCCCTCCCCTTCAGCGGTCTCGCGCGCGGCCGGATTGTCATCCCAGCAGATCGCCTCCGCCCCACCCGCACGCAACGCACGCGCGGTCGCCAAACCCGACCGACCAAGGCCCAAAACGGCGACCTTCTGCCCTGAGAAACCTTTGACCGGGATCATGCCGCCCCCTTCTTTCAACTTGAATGCGCGCCACACTGCACCGAAGGAAATCCCGATGGCAAGGGCGCTTTCAGGCTCGCGCGCCAGCGCGAGCCATGCCCAACAGGTGGCAAGAGGGCCGCAGGCCCTCTGAACCAGGCGGGAGGGCTACCGGACCTTCAGTGTCGCCAAACCGATCATCGCGAGGATCAGCGAAATGATCCAGAACCGGATCACGATGGTGGGTTCCGCCCAGCCTTTCTTTTCATAGTGATGATGGATCGGAGCCATCAGGAACACGCGCTTACCGGTGCGCTTGAAATAGAGAACCTGAATGATCACACTCAGCGCCTCGACCACAAACAGGCCGCCGACCACGGCCAGCACCAACTCGTGCTTGGTCGCCACGGCAATCGCGCCCAGCGCGCCACCCAAGGCGAGCGACCCGGTATCGCCCATGAACACAGCCGCAGGCGGGGCGTTATACCACAGGAACCCAAGGCCACCGCCGAACAGGGCCGAGGTGAAGATCAGAATCTCGCCCGTTCCGGGTACGTAGTGCACATCCAGATACTCAGTAAAGTCGACGCGCCCTACCGCATAAGCGATGATTCCCAGAGTCGTAGCAGCAATCATCGCGGGCATGATCGCCAAACCGTCAAGACCATCGGTCAGGTTCACGGCATTGGCAGAGCCCACAATCACGATAACGGCAAACGGGATGTAGAGGATCCCTAGATTGACCAGCGTATCCTTGAAAATCGGCACGGCCAGTTGGTTCTGCAAAGCCTCCGGATGATGCAAAGACGCCCAGAAGGCCGCCAACACGGCGATGATGATCCCCAGTGCCAGGCGCATTTTGCCAGACACGCCTTTGGTGTTCTGCTTGGAGACCTTGGCAAAGTCATCGGCGAACCCGATGGCCGCATAAGCCAACGTCACAAACAGCACCATCCAGACGTAGGGATTGTCCCAGCGCGCCCATAGTAGCGTTGACGTGACCAGCGCCCCTACGATCAGCAAGCCACCCATGGTGGGCGTCCCGGCTTTGGAGAAATGCCCCTCGGGCCCGTCATCACGGATCGGCTGACCTTTGCCCTGCTTGCGGCGCAACACGTTGATCAGAGGTTTGCCAAACAGAAACCCAAAGATCAGCGCCGTCAAAAAGGCCCCACCCGCGCGGAATGTGATATAGCGGAAGAGGTTCCAGAAATCCCCTCCGTCCGACAGGGCGGTCAACCAATACAGCATTACAGTACCTTTCTCACACGAGGCGCACGGGCGCGTTACCCGTCAAGCGCGCCCCCTTGCCCCATTTTCCGCAGACCGTCAACAATCCGGGCCAAAGCCATGCTGAGCGAGCCTTTCGCCAGCACGGTATCGCCGCTTTCGATCAAATCCGGCAGGTGTTCAGCCATCTCGGCGCTGGTTTCGAACCACAGGCCCCTCTTTGTATCCGGCAAAGCCTCGTGCAGCGCTTTCATCAACGGCCCGATGCAGTGAACCTGATCGACCTGCGCCATCGCGCTCACCTCGGCCATGCCTGCATGCATTGCGACCTCTTGAGCACCCAACTCCTTCATGTCGCCCAAAAAGGCGATACGGCGCGTTCCGTTCGAGGCGGCCAACACGTCCAGCGCAGCCTCCATCGAGGTCGGGTTGGCATTGTAACTGTCGTCCAATAATTCGATCTGACCGCCAATCGCCAGCGGCAGAGTCTCCCGGACCCCGCGCCCCTTGACTGGCGACCATTGACGCAGGCCGTCTATTGCCTGATTCAAGCCGACACCCATCTCAACACAAGCGGCCAACGCGCCCAGCGCATTCATCGCAAAATGCGTACCTGCCGATTGGACGTCGAAGGCAAACACAGTGTCACCAACCTCAGCCCGTGCTTGAACGGTTTCGGACCCGGTAGTCACTTCGATCAGCTTGTAATCTGCACCTTGCCGACCGAACTCAACGATTCCAGCGCCAAGGTTTTGTGCTGCCTGGCGCAATATACCCGCATGTTCGACATCAGCGTTCACGATGGCTGCACCACCGGGCTCCAACCCTTCAAAGATCGCCGCTTTCTCATGAGCGATACCGGCAACGGACTCGAACGCTTCGAGGTGAACAGCGGCCACCGTCGTCACCAAACCCACATGCGGGCGCGCCTGACGAGCCAGCGGGGCAATCTCGCCCGGATGGTTCATCCCGATCTCAATCACTGCAAATTCAGTGTCTTGCGGCATACGTGCTAGCGTCAGTGGCACACCCCAGTGATTGTTATAGCTGGCGACACTGGCATGGGTTTTGCCCTGCGTTTCCAGAATGGTGGCCAGCATTTCCTTGGTTGAGGTCTTGCCAACACTCCCTGTCACTCCCACAACACGCGCCTCGGTCCGGGCGCGGGCGGCCTGTCCGAGTGCTTCCAGCCCGGATTGCACATCATCGACAATCAACAGAGGCGCATTTTCGGACACCCCTTCAGGGACATACGACACCAAGGCGGCGCCAGCGCCCTTCTCCAGCGCCTGAGCTACAAAATCATGGCCGTCGCGCGCGGCCTTCAACGCGACAAACAAGTCGCCCGGTTGCAATATCCGCGTATCAATCGACACGCCATCCACAGTCCACTCACTGGTAGCGCGCCCGCCGGTTGCAGCGGCGGCCTCTGCCGCAGTCCAGAGTGTCATGCGACCCTCCCGTCCAGAGCGGCCACGGAAATGCTCGCCTGTTCCACATCATCAAAGGGTAGCACCTGATCACCTACGATCTGGCCGGTTTCGTGACCTTTGCCTGCAATCAGTAGAGCATCGCCGGGTTGCAAAGCGTCAATACCCCGCAGAATAGCCTCGGCGCGATCACCTACTTCGGTCGCCTCTGGCGCACCGTCCATCACGGCGGCGCGGATAGAGGCCGGGTCTTCGCTGCGCGGGTTGTCGTCAGTGACAAAGACGATATCCGCGTGATTGGCGGCGGCCTTTCCCATCAGCGGGCGCTTGGTGGCGTCGCGATCTCCGCCCGCGCCAATGACCGCGATCAGACGTCCCATCACATGCGGTCGCAACGCTTTCAAAGCCGTGGCGACTGCATCCGGCGTATGGGCATAATCCACAAACACCGCCGCGCCATTGTCGCGGGTTGCGGCTAGCTGCATGCGGCCCCGGACGGTTGTGAGATGCGGCAGGGTCTCGAACACCCGCTCAGGGTCGTCGCCTGCCGCGATAACCAGTCCGCAAGCCAGCAGGATGTTTTCGGCCTGGAACCCTCCGATCAAGTTCAGGCGCGTCTGGAAGGTCTTGCCCTGCCACGAAAACCGCAGATCCTGCCCGGTCGAGTCAAACCGCTGGTTCATCAGACACAGGTCGGCCTCGCCCAGCCCGACGGTCAGCACAGACTGCCCCCGCGCTTCAGCAATCTTGCGCACCTGCTCACCCTTCGGGTCGCTCAGGTTGATGACTGCGGTGCCGTCCTCAGGCAGTACACGGTCGAACAGGCCCATTTTGGCTGCGAAATACGCCTCGAACGTCTCGTGATAGTCCAGATGATCCTGCGTGAAATTCGAGAAACCAGCAGCGGCCAGATGCACTCCGTCAAGGCGGCGCTGTTCCAGCCCGTGTGAGGACGCCTCCATCGCCGCGTGGGTCACGCCATTCTCGGCGGCCTCGGACAGACAGCGATGCAAAGTGATCGGTTCGGGCGTTGTATGGGCCAGCGGGGCCGTCCATGCGCCTTCGACCCCCGTGGTGCCAAGGTTGACGGCGGCGTGGCCAAGCTCAGCCCAGATCTGGCGAACGAATGTGGCGACCGAGGTTTTGCCATTGGTTCCGGTGACCGCCACAATCGTCTGAGGTTGCGCACCGAACCAAAGCGCAGCTGAGCCGGCCAACGCCTGACGCGGGTCTTCAACCACAACTAAAGCAGCGTCGGATGCGGCCAGTTCGGCCTCGGCGATCTGCGCGCCTTCGGCATCGGTCAGAATAGCGGCAGCCCCCATGCGCAAGGCATATTGAATGAATTCACCGCCATGGACGCGCGTACCGGGAAGCGCTGCGAACAGGAAACCGTCTTTGACATCACGGCTATCGACCGCCAGCCCGGTGATGTCGGGATTCGCGCCTCCGCGTGCTGTCAGGGCCAGTTGGCTGAGTTTCTTTGTTCTTGCGCCCATGACCCACCTGTTCTCTGGCACCCTAATTCGAGGTCAGGGTTATAGCAGCGCTCGCCTCAAGCTCAAGCCGGGGTCGCAGGCCCAAAAGCGGCGCGACACGGCCGATCAACTCAGCCGCAACGGGCACCGCAGTCCAGCCCGCCGTGCGGCGTTTTTCGCCATAGGCCAGAATGGAGGGTTCATCCAAAGTGACGATCAGCACATACTTCGGATCGTAAGCCGGGAAGATGGTGGCGAAGGTGGCGATCACCTTGTCATCATAATAGCCGCCACGCGGTTTGGGTTTGTCGGCGGTCCCGGTCTTGCCCGCAACGTCATAGCCTTTGACCTCGGCAAAGCTCGCCGTGCCGTCGGTCACCACTTTGCGCAGCATCTTCTGCGCCTGACGCGCGGTGTTCTCCGACATCACCCGTGGGCCGTATTGAGGGCCATTGCGGCGCAGGATCGTCGGGCTGACATAGTGCCCGCCATTGGCAATCGCGGCATACCCCGCCGCCAGATGCATCGGGCTGGTCGACAGGCCGTGACCGTAAGAGATGGTGACCGTGCTCAACTCACCCCATTTCTTGGGCTTGAGGGGCGCACCACCTGCGGCTTCGACAATCTCGAACGGGGTGGGTTCGAACATGCCCAGCGTTTCAAGGAAGCTCTGCTGGCGTGTCGCGCCGATCTGCAAGGCCAGCCGTCCGGTCCCCCGGTTCGAACTGTGAACGATCACATCCGCCACGCTGATCTTGCCGTAGTTCTTGCCGTTGAACTCACCAATTGGGAAACGGCCGATCTTCATCGGACCGGAGGTGTCGATGATGGTCTCGGAGTTCACCAAGCCAAGCTGGACCGCCTGTGCGGCGGTAAAGATTTTGAAGACCGATCCAAGCTCATAGACACCCTGCACGTAACGATTGAACAGAGGGCTATCAGACGGATCAAATCCCGAGGTTGGCGGGCGCGGACGGTCATTGGGGTCAAACGACGGCAGCGACGCGGCCGAGATCACCTCACCCGTATGCGCGTTCATCAGAACCGCTGAGGCGCCCTTGGCGTTCATGATCTTCATCCCGCCATATAGCACCTGCTCGACTGCTGCCTGAATGGTCAGGTCGAGCGACAGTTGCAGCGGCTTGCTGCCGTTGGCCGGGTCACGCAAATAGTCGTCGAACTTCTTCTCAACTCCAGCAACACCGATCACCTCAGCAGCACTTACGCCTTCGCGGCCAAAACCCGAACCACCAAGGATATGCGCCGCCAGCTTGCCATTCGGGTAGAGGCGCATTTCACGCGGACCGAACAGGATGCCCGGATCGCCGATATCATGCACCGCCTGTTTCTGCTCCGGCGAGATGCGTTTCTTGATCCACAGGAACTTGCGTTTACCGGTGAAGTCCTTGACCAGACGCTCTTTGTCGAGATCCGGGAAAATCGCGACCAGCTGATCAGCTGCCGCAATCGGATCAATCATCAAGGGCGGCTGCGCGTAGACGGAATACGTATCCAGATTGGTCGCCAGAATACGCCCTTCGCGATCAACAATGTTGGCGCGTTGCATGGCGATTGAGGCACCGGGCGCGCTGGCAAGTGGCTCTTGCGCCTCGGACGTTGCCAGCATGCCCATGCGGACGCCGACTACCGAGAAGGCGCAAAAGAAGAACAGACCCAAAACCAAAAGACGCCCCTCGGCACGAGCGCGGGCGCGATCTTTCATCTTTTCATGACGTTGGCGGATATTCTCGCGCTCGATGACCTTTGGGTTTTCACCCTTCGCGCGGGCATCCAGAACGCGGGCCAGAGGGCGGAGGGGAGTGCGGGTCATGGAATCTGCACCTCACCCAAGGCCTGAATATCGGTGATCGCCTGCAGCTCGATCGGGTCAACAACCGGCAGGTCGGGGTCCTCGGCATAAGCGATCTGGTCCGCACGTCCGAATTGCTCAGCCCGCAAGGGCAACAGGCCCATGCGTTCGAAATTCAAATCGGCCAGCTCACGCAGGCGATCCGGGCGATTCAGATAGGCCCATTCGGCGTTCAGAACCGCCAGCCTAACCTGCGCCACGCCGATCTCACCCTGAAGGGCCTGCATTTCTTTCACAACTTGCTGGGTCCGGTAGTTCTCCTGATAGGCCCACAAGGCCAATCCGAACACGGACAGAGCGGTCAACACATACAGAATACTCTTCATCTTGCCCTTCCCCCAAGTTGCGGCATCCCGATGGCGCGGGCGTCAATCTCCCCAGCCGGAGCCTCGGTACGGATCGCGACACGCAGCTTGGCCGATCGCGAACGCGGGTTTTCCTGCAATTCCTGCTCGTCTGGCCCGACGGCCTTGCGGGTCTTAAGCGTAAACTGCGGCAGCTCCTGTTCCATCTCGGGCGCGTACCGGTTGGCACGACCCGTCTTACCAGCCCGAGACTGGAAGAACCGTTTAACCATCCGGTCTTCGATGGAGTGGAAGGTCACAACGGCCAGTTGCCCACCAGGCATCAAGGCCCGCTCAGCAGCCATAAGGCCTTGAAACAGCTCGTCATATTCGGCGTTCACTGCAATCCGCAGGCCCTGAAAACTACGCGTCGCAGGGTGCGATTGTCCCGGCTTGGGGCGCGGCAGGCAGGATTCGATGATCTCGGCCAAACGCAAGGTCGTGGTGATGGGCTCCTCGGCGCGGGCTTTGACGATGGCCTTGGCGATACGCCGACTTGCACGCTCCTCACCGTAGTGGAACAGGATGTCGGCCAATTGCGTCTCGGTCGCCGTGTTGACCAGATCGGCGGCGCTTTCACCCTCCTGGCTCATGCGCATGTCGAGCGGGCCGTCTTTCATGAAAGAAAAGCCGCGCTCGGCCAGATCCAGCTGCATGGACGAAACCCCAAGGTCCAGCACTACACCGTCGAGATCCTGGGCATACTCATCCAAGCGCGAGAACACTCCGGGCTGCATTACTAGTCGGTCGCCATAGCCACCCGCCCAGTCTGCGGCCATCTCAAACGCAAGAGGATCGCGATCCACGCCGATCACTTTCTCAGCCCCGGCCTCAAACAAACCCCTAGTATAGCCGCCTGCGCCGAAGGTGCCGTCCAGCCAAGTGCCCTCCACCGGAGACACCGCCGCCAGCAAAGGGCGCAGCAGGACTGGAATATGTGGGTTAGAAGATGAGGAGACCGCGCCGGACATGCCGTTACGCGTCCTCAACGCCATCGAGATAGACCATCGGGTCGAAATCATCCGGCAGATCGTCCATCCATTCCTCGGCTTTGGCGAGCTCTTCGACCTCATAGGTCTCAGGCTTCCAGATCTGGAAGGTGTCACCGGCGGCTATGAAGAAGGCCTCATTCTCAAGGTCGATCTTGTTGCGCAGCTTGGCCGGCAAAACCAGACGCCCGGTTTCATCCACATTGGTGGGAAAGGACTGACCATGGAACATACGCTGAAGCATCTTACGCTCCATCGAGCCACGCGGCAGAGCGTCGATCTTATCGTCGACCTCATCAATTGCCTGCATGGTATAGCATTCAAGGTATTTGCGGCGGTGGTCGCCATAGACAATCACAAGCTCAGGATTGTCACCGGGCTGCCAATTGGGGTCAGACGATTCAAGCACACGGCGAAACGAGGCCGGGATCGAGACCCTGCCCTTCGTGTCCACCTTATGGTGGCTTTCACCTCTAAACCTGCGCGCCAAGACGACTGTCCCTTTCGCTTGCGCCCCACTTGAATTTCACGTCCCCCCGGATGAAAAACGGCGGGTTGATCTGCTGCCACTGATCAACCCGCCGCATTGGCCCGCTTTGCGGGATGTCCAGCTGCACGCGCCACCTGGGGGGATGTCTGCTCGCCCGCGCGCCGGATCTCTTGAGTGATGAAAGCGAGATGCCTGTATGAAACCTGATTATTTTTGGTTGGGGTCGTTTGCTGCCCCTGCTGCCTCGTCCTCATCGGATGCATTAGGGATGACATGGGAATTCATGGAAATCAACAGGAATTTTTGGGCACCATCTAATACGGGCTATGAAAACAAGGTGTATTTTGAGCCAATTTCAGAACCAACACACCTCATATCGACATCAAATGTCATTCGATCGCTAGATATAGTGACCTCATGAACCTCCCGCGATCACCCATGATTTCCCAAAAAAATTTCGAATTCTCGGAATAAATGCCGGCTGAGACCCGTCAGCAACGCAAAAAGCAAAGAATCACACAGAAGGAAACCGCGTGGAATTTGGCCGCTTTGATCTGCTCCCACGAATTCCCAAGCCACGATCTAAGATCGCTTTCCCGTGATCGAGTTGAAACAAAGCGTCCATCAAACGCACAAACTTTCGCAGCTGCGCTCAAACTCCGGGCAAGTCGAATGGTGAGAAGGAATCTTTGCTCGACCAAGACTTAGCGCCCAAGGTCCCGCAAACCCCAAAAAATCATGGGTGATTTCAAACCGCGACTGACAAGGCTCTGATATCCATGCATTTGCTGCATAGCAGCATTGACGTTGCGGGCTATTGTGCAATCGCAGCATTCACTTATTTTCATCCTCAAGCAAACGCTGGCACCGGTCAGCAAGACAAGAATGAACGGAACAACAAGATGGCAATGGCAACAAACACACCGGCACTCAAAGGCACTCACTTTGGCGGTATCACCACATTGGTCGAGGCCGCAAAGACACGTTTTGCCCGCTACCGCCTGTACCGCCAAACGGTAAGTGAGCTGTCGGCGCTGTCGAACCGCGAGCTGGCCGATCTCGGCCTGAGCCGCGCAATGATCCGCGGCCTGGCCCGTCAGGCGGCTGACGACTTCACAGCGCGTTAAGCGCAAACGAATACACGAGATCAGACCCTTCCTCCTCCCTTTAGGGTCTGTAATCAGCGGCGGCGTCTCTCCTCCTCCCTGACGTCGCCGCACCAAATACCGGCCTTGCAACGCCGGACCAAGACACACCGGGCTCTCCTCCTCCCTGCCTGGTGTTGAAAGCGCGCGGTGACGTCTTCCTCCTCCCTGACGTCGCCGCGTCTTCCTCATACCGGGCTCAAACCCGGGTTCAGATACATCGGGGCTCTCCTCCTCCCTGCCCTGATGTAGAAAAGAACGGCGGTTTCCCTTCCTCCTCCCTGGGAAACCGCCGTTTTTGCATTTTGGGCAAACGGACTAAGATCGGCGCAGCTACGTTTTTTCAGGAGTGCGCCATGGCCGCCTATTTTATCGCCCAGATTTCCATTCATGATCCGGTCGGGTATCAGAAGTATCTTGAAGGTTTCATGCCAATCTTTGACCGGCACGGCGGGCGCCTGCTGACCATTTCGTCAAAACCCGTCGAGATTGTCGAAGGCAGTTGGGCCGAAGAAGGCATCGTGCTGATGGAGTTTCCGGACGTGGCCGCGGCCCGGGCGTGGAAAGACGACCCGGACTATATCGAGTTGGCCAAGATCAGACGCAAGACAACGACGGCCAATCTGGTGCTGGTCGAAGGCCTCTAGAGATCAGAACGGAACGTCGTCTTTGGCGGTCAGGAAACGGGAAACAACTTTTTTCACGCCTGCTTTGTCGAAATCGACCTCGACCTTATCCCCTTCGATGCCGGTAACCGCGCCGTAGCCGAATTTCTGGTGAAACACCCGCTCACCCAAGGTGAAGCTGGCAATGGCCGTGGCATCAATCACCGTATTCCGACTTTCTTTCGGCTGGGACATCCCATACTGACCCTGCCGCGCCTGCATCCGCTTCCAGCCCGGAGAGTTGTATACATTCGCCTCAGCCGCGCGGGTTTCGATCGTCGCGGCCGGTTGCCCGCCGCCATACAGCCCCGGAGGCGTCAGAACTTCCACATGATCCTCGGGCAATTCGTCGATGAACCGCGATGGCATCGCGTTCTGCCATTGCCCGAACACCCGCCGATTGGCCGCGAAAGAAATCGTGCAGACCTCCTCAGCGCGGGTAATGCCCACATAGGCCAACCGCCGTTCTTCCTCGAGACCCTTGAGGCCCTTGAGGCCCGGTTCGTCCATGGAGCGTTGCGAGGGGAACAAACCATCCTCCCACCCCGGCAGGAACACGGCGGGAAACTCCAGCCCCTTGGCCGCGTGCAGCGTCATGATCGAGACCTTTGCCCCGTCGCCCTCTCGTTCATTGTCCATCACCAGACTGACATGCTCCAAAAACCCTTGCAGGTTCTCGAAATTGTCCAGCTGATTCACCAGTTCCTTAAGGTTTTCCAACCGGCCCGGAGCCTCAGGCGTCTTGTCGTTCTGCCAATGCCCGGTATAGCCGGATTCGTCCAAGATGATCTGCGCCAGCTCGATATGCGTGTGCTCCGGCGCACCATAGCGAATGGGCGACACCCCGTCGTCAATGACCGAGTCGTCATCGACCTCGATCCGAGGCCCCCGCGTCAGCCCATTCCACCGCGCCAAACCGTCGATCAATTCGCGCAGAGCCTTGCCGCCCTTGCCCTTGATCAACTGGTTCTCAACCGCAATCCGCGCCCCTTCGACCAGAGATACCCCGTTCTGACGCGCCACAACCTGAATCGTCTGCTGCGCCTTGTCGCCAAGACCGCGTTTGGGAGTGTTCACGATCCGCTCAAACGCCAGATCGTCCTCAGGGCTGACCACCAGCCGGAAATAGGCCATGGCATCGCGAATCTCCATCCGCTCGTAGAACCGAGGGCCGCCGATCACCTTGTAAGGCAGACCAATCGTCAGAAACCGGTCCTCAAACGCGCGCATCTGGTGTGAGGCGCGGACTAGAATTGCGATCTGGTCGAGGTTCATCGGCCGCACACCACGCGTGCCGCCCTGCATCGCGTCGATCTCTTCTCCGATCCAGCGCGCCTCTTCCTCACCATCCCAATGGCCGATCAGTCGAACTTTTTCACCGTCCTCAGCATCGGTCCAAAGCTCCTTGCCCAGACGGCCTTCATTGCCACGGATCACATTCGACGCAGCCGCCAGAATATGCGGGGTCGAGCGGTAATTCTGCTCCAACCGCACCACGAAGGCGCCGGGAAAGTCCTTTTCGAACCGCAGGATGTTGCCCACCTCGGCACCGCGCCAACCATAGATCGACTGGTCATCATCGCCCACGCAACAGATATTCTTGTGCCCTCCGGCCAGCAGACGCAGCCAGAGGTACTGGGCGACGTTGGTATCCTGATATTCATCTACGAGGATGTACCGGAACCAGCGCTGGTATTGCTCCAACACGTCCTGATGGGTTTGGAAAATCGTGACCATGTGTAGCAGCAGGTCACCGAAATCGCAGGCGTTTAATTCTTTGAGCCGCGGCTGATATTTTTCATAGAAGTCGATACTGGACATGACTTCTTTGCGGCTTGATCCAGCCTCGCCGGGTGAATACTCGCGGCCCGTTTCGAGGTCGATCAATCTTTCTTGCGAGCGCGGAACTTGCTCCGGCCTCCAGCCTTGATTTTTATACTTGTCTATGATGGCTGCCAGCCAGCGATCCGTAGAAGCTCTCACTTCGACCCCATTCAGATTCGCCAGCTGCTTTATCAAGCGCTTCTGATCATCACTGTCCAAAATGGTGAAATTCGACTTCAGACCGACAAGCTCGGCGTGCCGACGCAGCAGTTTAACGCAGATCGCGTGGAAGGTCCCCAACCATGGCATCCCTTCGGCGGGCTGGCCAAGAAGACGGCCCACCCGCTCTTTCATCTCGCGCGCAGCCTTGTTGGTGAAGGTCACGGCAAGAATTTCATTCGGACGCGCCTTAGCAGTGGTCAGAAGATGCGCAATCCGCGTGGTCAGAGCTTTGGTCTTGCCTGTTCCGGCACCGGCCAACATCAGAACCGGACCGTCCAGCTGCTCAACAGCTTCGCGCTGCGCGGGATTGAGGCCGTCCAGATAGCGCATGGGCCGCGCGGCCATGGCTTGCGCTGATAGCGATGCGCCCTCGAAGGCGTCCATTTCGTCAAAACTGCTCATATCAGCAAACTACGCTGGATGGGCCAAAAGGAAAAGGGTTTGTTCACGGGTTGTTCGCGCGAATTTTCCTTCGGGGTCATACAAATCTTAATCATTTTCACACCCCCACATGCAACGAAGTTAACACTCTGTCAAAACCTCTTGCCGATGTTGCTCCGCACTTTGTGGGAGAATGCGGGTATGGAACAGACGGCAAGAGCACGCCTTATTGGCAAGCTAAAGGTCTTTGTCAGCACGGCAACGCTGATCGCTATGACGGCTTTGGCAGGTTGGGGCATATATAAGCTGCCTGCCCCGCTTGTGGATCGCATGCTGGAATCGGATCTTCGCCATCACGCCTTACGTTTGGAAAAGAAGGTGGAAAGCCAGCTTTTTGACGTCAAAACCAGCTTCGAACGGCATATCCTCAGCCAACATGATGAGGCTTTTCTAAGCTTGCTGCCCGAAACCTCAGATATTTACCGCTTCAAACTGTTCGATTCCTCGGGTGAGGTGTTCTGGTCCACGCGGGACGGCGACGTCGGCTCGGTGAATACCAAACCGTATTTCAAGGACGTGGTGGCCATGGGCAACCTGTTCTACAAGCATGAGGAAAAGCCCATCGCCGAGGTGGACTCGCTAAACGCCGACCAGTTGGAGAATCTGGACAGCAACACCCGCCACGTGGCCGAAATATATACGCCTGTGATTCAAAGCGGAAAATTCCTCGGCGCGATTGAATTCTATTCCGACATCACGGATGTGAGGAACCTGTTCATTGATCGGGTTCGAATTTCGCTGATTGCGATCAGTGCGGTGGTCCTGCTGGCCTTGACGGCAGTGATCCTGATCGTGCATCGCAACAATCGCAGGCAGTTGGGCGTGCTGCGCGTGCGTGCGCAGAAAGAACGAGAGCTGATGGACGACCAACTGCGCCTCGCGCGCGAAGTGCGGCTGCTAGGCGAGTTGAATGAATGGCTGCAATCCAGCCGCTCGCTGGACGAGCTGTTCGACATGGTCTCAAGATTCATGACGCATATCCTGCCCGAGGCTGAGGGCAGCGTTTATGTCTATTCCAACTCGCGCGATGTCCTGGACGGGTGCGCCAGCTGGAATGGCGGCACCCACAAGGCGCATATCCACCCCGAGGGTTGTTGGGGCCTGCGCCGTGGGCGAACCTATGAATTCGGCGCCTCCGAGATTGATTTTGTCTGCGAGCATGCCGAACCCCATGACGGGCGGGCCTATTTCTGTTTTCCAATTCTCGCTCATGGCGAAACGGTCGGCCTTTTGCACCTGCGCGCGCACGAGGGGAAGTGTGAGGCCTTTCACGCCAGCAAGAAACTGGCGCAGCTCTGCGCGGAACAGATCAGCATGGCGATTGCCAATGTGCGGATGCGCGATCAGTTACATGACCAATCCGTACGCGATCCTCTGACAGGATTGTTCAATCGACGCCACATGACCGACAGCCTCCGCCGGGGAATCAGCCGCAGCCAGCAGACCGGTGCGCCGCTCAGCTTGATCGCGGTGGATGTGGATCATTTCAAGAAATTCAACGACACACATGGGCATGATGCGGGTGATATGGTTCTGCGTGCCGTGGGCGCCGCCTTGGAACAAGGCTGCGACCGCGATGAGATCGCCTGCCGTATCGGTGGCGAGGAATTCATGCTGATTCTCCCCGACAACACACCGGATGATGCCGTGACGCGGGCTGATACCCTGCGTCAAGCTGTCGAGGCCGTGTCGGTCAGATATGGCGACAAGTCCCTGCCGCGGATCACGATTTCGGTCGGAGTAGCGCATTACCCTGCACATGGGACGATGCCGCAAGACTTGATGCGAGCGGCCGATTATGCCCTCTATTCAGCCAAGGATAACGGCCGAAACCAGGTGCGCGTTGCAAGTGGTCATAGCGACTCGGCGGCTGAACGTCCGGGACCAAAACCACTCAATCCAAAGCCTGATGCGGCGTGATCCCCTTGCCGAATCGCAGCGCAGGTTGGATCAAGCGCCATGGACCTGCACAGCACCTATCCCGGCATTGCCGACCTGAAACGCCGCGCCCGACGAAGGCTTCCGCATTTTGTTTGGGAGTATACCGAAAGCGGAACAGGGACCGAAACGGCCATGGTTCGAAACCGAACGGCACTGGACTCGGTGCGGCTACTCCCCGCGATTCTGAAAGGTGAACTGGAATACGACACCAGCAAGCGCTTTCTGGGGCAGGACTGCCCACTTCCTTTCGGAATCGCGCCGATCGGCATGTCGGGTCTGATCTGGCCGGACGCAGAGGGCATTTTGGCGCGTGCGGCGGCGCAGGCCTCTCTGCCCTACACATTGTCAACGGTAGCCAGCCAATCCCCGGAAGATCTGGCCCCTCATCTGGGTAAAAACGCCTGGTTCCAGCTTTACCCGCCTAGGGACCCCGAGATTCGAGCAGATTTTCTGGCCCGCGCCCGACAGGCGGGATTTAGAACGTTGGTCCTGACGGCAGATGTTCCTGTCGCGTCCCGCAGAGAGCGTCAGACACGTTCAGGGCTGACCCATCCGCCAAGGCTGACGCCGAGATTGCTGGCCCAAGTCGCGCGGCGCCCCGCTTGGGCGTTTGGGATGCTGCGACAGGGCATGCCCAAAATGCGCACGTTGGACAAGTACATCGACAACACAAAATCGATGCCGCTCACGGCCCATGTCGGATACTTGCTGCGCACGTCACCGGACATGGATTACGTCAAACGGTTGCGCGATCAGTGGGATGGGCCCTTCGTAATCAAGGGAATCATGCGCCCCGACGATGCCGAAATGCTTGAACAAGCCGGGGTGGACGCGCTTTGGGTCTCGAACCACGGAGGCCGTCAATTTGACGGTGCCCCCGCCAGCATCGAAGTTCTACCGGAGATTCGCAGGGTCACCGGCCTGCCTCTGATCTTCGACAGCGGCATCGAAGGCGGGTTGGACATCCTTCGCGCTTTGTCCAAAGGGGCCGATTTCGTCATGCTTGGACGGGCCTTTTTGTATGGGCTGGCAGCACTTGGCTCCAAAGGACCAGCTCACGTGATTGACCTTTTGCGGCAGGATATGCTCGCAAATATGGGGCAGATGGGCCTTGCCGACCTGACGCAAATCAAGACGATTCATCTCGAAGATTGATGCTGCGGCGCAGCAACGCTACAAGAAACGCGCGAACAATGGCCGTTTGCGAGCGTTAACATGCCGGTTATACCCAGAACCACTGATACACCTGCGCGTATTCTCCGCCTATGAACACGGCCGAAACACCAAGACCGGGACCCAAAATGACCGATTTCAAGAAGATCCTGATCGCCAATCGCGGCGAGATTGCCATTCGCGTGATGCGCGCAGCCAACGAGATGGGTAAACGCACCGTTGCGGTCTTTGCCGAAGAAGACAAGTTAGGCCTGCACCGCTTCAAGGCGGACGAAGCCTACCGAATTGGCGAAGGTCTTGGCCCCGTCGCGGCATATCTGTCGATTGACGAGATCATCCGCGTTGCCAAGGAATCGGGTGCGGACGCGATCCACCCCGGTTACGGCCTCCTGTCCGAGAACCCGGACTTTGTGGATGCCTGTGTTCAGAACGGCATCACCTTCATCGGCCCCAAGGCTGAAACCATGCGCGCCCTGGGCGACAAGGCCAGTGCCCGCAAGGTTGCCATTGCCGCCGACGTGCCGGTTATTCCCGCCACCGAAGTTCTGGGCGATGACATGGCCGCGATCAAGAAAGAGGCGGCCGAGATCGGCTACCCATTGATGCTGAAGGCCAGCTGGGGCGGCGGTGGACGCGGCATGCGCCCGATTCTGTCCGAGGATGAGCTGGAAGAGAAAGTTCTGGAAGGCCGCCGCGAAGCCGAGGCCGCATTCGGCAATGGCGAAGGCTATCTGGAAAAGATGATCACCCGTGCCCGTCACGTCGAGGTTCAGATCCTCGGCGATAAGCATGGTGAGATCTATCACCTCTATGAGCGTGACTGCTCGGTCCAACGCCGGAACCAAAAGGTCGTTGAACGCGCCCCTGCCCCGTATCTGACCGAAGAACAACGCGCCGAGATTTGTGAACTGGGCCGCCGCATCTGCGCCCATGTGAACTATGAATGCGCAGGCACCGTCGAATTCCTGATGGATATGAACACCGGCAAGTTCTACTTCATCGAGGTGAACCCGCGCGTTCAGGTAGAGCACACGGTCACCGAAGAGGTCACCGGCATCGACATCGTGCAGGCTCAGATCCTGATCGCCGAGGGTAAGACGCTTGCCGAGGCCACTGGCAAAGCCAACCAAGATGAGATCCGCCTGAACGGCCACGCGTTGCAGACCCGTGTGACCACCGAAGACCCGCTGAACAACTTCATCCCGGACTATGGCCGCATCACCGCCTATCGCTCGGCCACAGGTATGGGCATCCGCCTGGATGGCGGCACTGCCTATGCGGGCGGCGTAATCACGCGCTACTACGACTCGCTGCTGACCAAGGTCACTGCTTGGGCGCCGACTCCGGAAAAGGCGATTGCCCGGATGGATCGCGCCCTGCGTGAATTCCGCGTGCGCGGCGTTTCCACCAACATCGCATTCGTGGAAAACCTGCTGAAGCACCCGACCTTCCTGTCGAATGAATACACCACCAAGTTCATCGACGAGACGCCAGACCTGTTCGCCTTCAAAAAGCGCCGTGACCGGGGCACCAAGGTTCTGACCTATATCGCGGACATCACCGTCAACGGCCATCCCGAAACCAAGGATCGCCCCGAGCCGCGTGCTGATTTGAAAGAAGCAAAAGCCCCTGCCCAGAAAGCCGAACCTCAGGTGGGGACACGCAACCTGCTGGAGCAAAAGGGCCCACAGGCCGTGGCCGACTGGATGAAAGCCCAGCGCCAGTTGCTTATCACCGACACCACGATGCGGGATGGTCACCAATCGCTGCTGGCGACACGGATGCGCTCGATCGATATGATCAAGGTTGCGCCCAGCTATGCCGCAAACCTGCCGCAGCTGTTCTCGGTGGAATGTTGGGGCGGCGCGACGTTCGACGTGGCCTATCGCTTCCTGCAGGAATGCCCGTGGCAGCGCCTGCGTGACCTGCGCGAGGGGATGCCGAACCTGATGACACAGATGCTGCTGCGCGGCGCAAACGGTGTCGGCTATACCAACTACCCAGACAATGTGGTGCAGGAGTTCGTGCGTCAGGCCTCGCAAGGGATCGACGTGTTCCGCGTGTTCGACTCGCTCAACTGGGTTGAAAACATGCGCGTTGCGATGGATGCGGTCGTTGAAAGCGGCAAGATCTGTGAAGGCACTGTTTGCTATACTGGCGATATTCTGGACCCGGATCGCTCGAAATACGATCTGAAATACTATGTCGGCATGGCGAAAGAGCTGCGCGATGCAGGGGCGCATATTCTTGGCCTGAAAGACATGGCAGGTCTATTGAAACCAGCCTCGGCCAAGATCCTGATCCGCGCCTTGAAGGAAGAGGTCGGCCTGCCGATCCACTTCCACACGCATGACACCGCAGGCATCGCCAGCGCCACCATTTTGGCGGCGTCTGAGGCCGGCGTCGACGCGGTAGATTGCGCAATGGACAGCTTCTCAGGCAACACGTCGCAGGCCACGCTGGGCACTGTGGTCGAAGCGCTGCGCCATACTGAGCGGGATACCGGCCTGGACATCAAATCGATCCGTGAGATCAGCGACTACTTCGAAGCCGTGCGTGGCCAGTACGCGGCCTTTGAATCCAGCCTGCAGGCTCCGGCTTCTGAGGTGTATCTGCACGAGATGCCAGGCGGTCAGTTCACCAACCTCAAGGCGCAAGCCCGTTCTCTGGGGCTGGAAGAGCGCTGGCATGAGGTCGCCCAGACCTATGCTGACGTGAACCAGATGTTCGGTGACATCGTGAAGGTGACGCCGTCGTCCAAGGTTGTCGGTGACATGGCGCTGATGATGGTCAGCCAGGGCCTGACACGCGAAGAAGTGGAAAGCCCAACAACCGATGTGGCGTTCCCCGATTCAGTTGTGGACATGATGCGCGGAAACCTGGGCCAGCCTCCCGGTGGTTTCCCGCCTGCGATCCTTCATAAGGTCCTCAAGGATGAGGCCCCCAATACCGAGCGTCCAGGCAAAAACGTACCCGCCGTCGATCTGGAGGCCACCCGCGCCGACCTTTCCAAGCAACTGGACGGCAAAGAGGTCGATGACGAGGATCTGAACGGCTACCTTATGTATCCGAAGGTGTTCCTCGACTATATGGGCCGTCACCGCACGTATGGTCCGGTGCGCACCCTGCCGACCCGCACCTTCTTCTATGGCATGGAGCCGGGCGAAGAGATCACGGCCGAGATTGATCCAGGCAAGACGCTGGAAATCCGCTGTCAGGCCATCGGTGAGACCGACGAGAAAGGCGAGGTCAAAGTGTTCTTCGAACTCAACGGCCAGCCCCGCGTCATTCGGGTGCCCAACCGCCTTGTGACAGCCTCCACACAGGCCCGCCCGAAGGCCGAGGCCGGCAACGCCAACCACATCGGCGCGCCGATGCCGGGTGTTGTCGCGACCGTTGCTGTCACCGCAGGCCAAGAGGTCAAAGAAGGCGATCTTCTGCTGACCATCGAGGCGATGAAGATGGAAACCGGCATCCACGCCGAACGCGACGCCGTGGTCTCTGCTGTCCATGTCCAGCCCGGCGGCCAGATTGACGCAAAGGACCTGCTGGTCGAACTGGAATAACCAGTTTATTTTTCAAAAGCACAAGGGCCGCTCGGGGAACCGGGCGGCCTTTTTCTACTCAGGAGGAACACGATGCTGTCCATCACCCCAATCTACGCCTCGTTGCTGGCGATCCTTTACATTGTTCTGAGCTTCCTGGTCATCAGCCAGCGCCGCAGTGACAAGGTCTCCTATGGCGATGGTGGCAAGCCGGACATGCTCAAGGTGATCCGGACGCACTCCAACTTCATCGAATACACGCCCTTTGCCCTTCTGCTGATCACCATGGTCGAGCTTCAGGGTGCCGGGGCGCTGATGCTGAACCTGTTGGGGCTCTGTCTGTTAAGCGGTCGCTTGTCGCACGCCTACGGCTTTGGCCGCAGCCCGCAGATCGTGATTCTGCGCCAGATCGGGATGGTCCTGACCTTCACAGCTATCCTCGTTGCGGCAATTGCGAACCTCGTGTTGGCGCTTTGAGCCAAGCATCCGTTTTTTGGCGAACGCCTATATTTTTCGAGCCGATGCGATCAAGCTACGACGGAAGGATGCCAACGGTTCCATTGGCTGCCTCCAGTTAAAATCGGAGTGTATGAACAACGTTGCAAACTGAGTAAATTAGCGGGTTGCGGGCCAAAAAATTTTGCCATATACGCCTGCTCATCCAGTTGGCCGTTGCCCAACGAACATAGACCAAAATGTTCAAGGTAGCGCCCTAACTTTTGAAACTTAGCCTTTCGTGGCTTGATCTGAACAAAAAGATCTGGCTTTGCACTCAAGGACCAAGTTGAAAAAGTGCCCCTATAGCTCAGCTGGTAGAGCAACTGATTTGTAATCAGTAGGTCCGCGGTTCGAGTCCGTGTGGGGGCACCATTTAAACTTACATCTCACTTATAATTAATAATTAATCAAGAAATACGGTTCACATCCCCTGATTTGTCCCCCGATTTCTCGTTGTTGGAGCTTCGCGCTTTTTAGTGTGAACCATGGGCGCTCAGGATCATTTTTCAACTTTTTGAAATGGTAGGGCCGGATCTCAGGTTTTTCAGGTGGCCGTTAAGCCAAGGCGAAACCTTGGACCTCAGGTTCTCATTATTAAGATTTGGTTAACCTCAAATCCCAAAGGCGCTGAAGCCTTGTACAATAGATGGCTAGGAGCCACCTAGTCAGACAACCAATTCGAAAGTTTGAGAGGCGTTCTGGATGAAGAAGAAATTGATAGCTTGCGCGCTTGGAGGTTCTCTACTCGTGGCTGCTTGCGGAGCGCCGACAACGCCAACGCAGGCCCAAGCACAGCACGACGCACGCTGCGCGGCGGGTGTCCTCGGCGGCGCTGCCCTTGGCGGGGTAGTTGGAAATCGGTTTGGTGGTGGAACAGGCAAGACGCTAGCAACAGCAGCCGGTGCTGGACTAGGGATGTATGCTGGTCAATCAGCTTGCAACTAGCAGCGCCCAACCAGCGGGGACCTGCGCTACCGCAATTTGCGTCTTGCGTGACCAACTTCACTGCACTCCTTCGTAGATCCATCGATAACTAGCGCATTAAGTAACTAGCGTTGGTGTACTTGAGAACGCGAATTTTCCTCCTCCCAGTTGGACTGGGGCGCGCTTGTAATCAAGCGCGCCTCTTTTTATCGGTCGACGAGATGAAGCCCGCAACCGAGAGGCGGGGTAATCAGCGTCTACAAATGGCCCGAAAGCCGACGTTAATCAAAAAAGCTTGGAAGACAGCGGTTAGCTCAATGGTGACCTTGTCGGGCTGACAGAACCTGAGTGTCGCGTTAAGTTCCTAGAAACGGGGGTTAACGAATGGACAGAAGGCTTACCACAGTGCTTGCAGCTGATATCGTTGGCTACTCTGCACTGATGGATCGCGACCGGGAAGGTACGATTGCAGCGCTCAGATCATTCCGTGAAGAAACGCTTCAGTGTCTGCTGGAAGACCATGATGGAACGCTGATCAAAAGCATGGGCGATGGTTGGATTGCCGAGTTCAAATCCACATCAGATGCCGCAGATTGCGCGATCGCAATACAGTCAGCTCAGAAACCGGACGGTATCAAACTTCGAATTGGCATTCATACCGGCGAGGTCGTCACGGACGGTGATGACATTTTTGGTGACGGAATAAATGTCGCCTCCCGTCTCGAAGCACTGGCCGAGCCGGATCAGGTTTTGATGTCCGACACCTCGCACAACAGTTTGGACCGTGGTGATGCATCTCACTTCGAAGGCGGCGAGCAAACAGAATTGAAGAACATCACACGCCGAATTGGTGTTTGGCACTGGCCCAAAGGCACTTCGGCCAATCTTTCCACAACAACAGATGTCAGACCCGGGATTGCCGTGCTTCCGTTCGACAATATGTCCGGTGACCCCGAACAGGAGTTTTTTGCAGACGGCATTACCGAGGACATTATCACAGAGCTGTCTCGTTTCCGCTGGCTGATGGTGTTGGCCCGAAACTCGTCATTCACGTTCAAAGGTAGAAGCACAGATATACGGGAAGTCGGGCGCACTCTTGGGGTACGGTATGTTCTGGAGGGCTCGGTCAGACGTGCAGGTCAGCGCGTCCGCATTACAGGGCAGCTGATTGATGCAGAAAACGGCAGCCATCTTTGGGCAGATCGATTTGACGGCGTGCTTGATGATATTTTTGACCTTCAAGACAAAGTCACCGTTGAGGTCGTGACAGCGATTGAGCCATCGCTGAGGCACGCTGAAACAAACCGAGCACGAGCGAAACCAACGGACAATTTGGAAGCTTACGAGCTGTACCTGCGGGCGCAATCGCACTTCCATCTTTTGACAGACGAAGACAACCGCAAGGCCATACAACTCACAACACTCGCACTGGATCGTGATCCAGACTATACGTCCGCATCCGGGCTATTGGCTTGGTTGCATATTCAACGAATGGTTCAAGGGCTTGAACCTATTGGTGAGGGACCAAAGGAAGCTATCAAGGCCGCTGAACGGGTCCTCATGAGCGATCGTGCAGACGGGATCGCAATGGCGTATGCGGCGCATTCCATCTCAATGCTCGCGCGAGACCTGCCGCGTGCGCGGGACGTTTTCAAACAAGCGCTCAAGCAAAATCCAAACGCTGCAACAGTTCACATGCTGGCATCCATTAACCTATGCCTGCTTGATAGGCCGGAGGAGGCTCTGAAACACGCGGTTCAATCTGTCGACCTTAGCCCGCATGATCCGTTGCGCCACGCCGCCTACCTTGCTCAGGCAAGCGCACTCTTTCAGCTTGAGCGATATGAGGAAGCGGCTGGAGCTTGTCGGGATGCTTTGTCAGTGCGATCCAGCTTCGTCATGAGTCATCTCATGCTGATCGCTTCTCTGGGGCACCTGACTGATGAAGAAGCCGCTCGCAAAGCGGTTAAAGACCTGCAGATTTTGCGCCCGGGCTTGACTGCCGCTTCACAGGAAACCCAGATACCAATCTTCACTGTTCCAGCCTCCGCAAACAACTGGCGTGAAGGTTGGTTGAAGGCAGGGTTACCTCAATAGGTGACTGGTAAAGTCGGTAAACAGAGACTGACGCCATTCCATGCGAAGCTAGCGAAGTCGCAGAAACGTAAAACCTAGAAATCTGATACCCGCAGGAAAGGCTTTTCCCCCTGCCGCATGCAAAAACTTTACTGTCTGCGTTGCAGTCGTTCACGCCAAGTAGAGCGATTGACTGCGCCGCGTCTAAAGCAGAAAGACTCGCCATCTCAGCAGTTCTTATCCGTTGAAGTGCTGTCCTTCCTCTCGAAGTAGACTAACGACCTCATCAATCGCAGGATGGCGTCTCGATCTATGCGGAAGCTCGAGGGCCAACACCCGACCCGTTCCGATACTTTCCGATGAAACTTTCTTGAGTTGCCCAGACTGAAGCGCCTGCTCAACCAGGCAGCTATGTCCCATAAGCACACCCGCACCGGACTTCGCTTCTTCTACCGCAAGGGCGTATAACGAATACCTCGGCCCCCTTTGGGGATCACCAACTGAAGCCGCCGTCGCCTCTGACCACATGGACCAGTCTTCTTGCCACGTCTGGTCGTGCAGCAACTGCGCGGTCTCCAGATCAAGACCATCTGCTATCCTTGGTGAACAAACGGGGAAGATTTCGTCCTCCGCAAGCACGATCTGATCCGGTGTTTCAGCCGGGACGGAAAAGAAAACTGACAGATCAAATAGTTCTCTCGACAGGCTGGGAGGCCTCTCCATCGCTGTCACCGAGACATTCAGGTCGGGACGCTTCTCGCGCAGCTTGCCCAATCGCGCTGGTAACCATAGCTGCGCAATTGAGGGCAAAGCGGCGATGTGGATCTCAGGGTTGGGTGCTAGGGTTCGCAAACTTTGCGTCGCCGCGGCGAGAAGATCAAAGGCATTTGTGAACTCTTCCGCTAGCTTGCGACCAGAAGAGGATAGCGAAACACCGTGAGCCCCTCTTTCAAACAAGGTAGTTCCGGCCCAGCCTTCCAAGGCTTTGATATGCTGTGAGACCGCGCCGGCCGTGACGCCCAACTCCTCGGCCGCGGAAACGAAACTTTCTAGCCTCGCCGCAGCCTCGAAGGCACGCAGGGCATTGAGGGGCGGCCCTTTGGGGCGGCGTGGTGCGACAGCCATAGATCTCAGCCTTAGTTTTTCTAAGCCCAGAAATAACAAAACTGGTTTGCGTTGTCATTCCGATCTGTCCAATCTGTGTGCAGCCAAGGAGGGAATTGCGATGACCATAGAAATGAGAAACTGGGTGCCGGCCGACAGCGAAGCACTAGTCCAGAAGATCGCAACCGAAACGTTTCGCACCTCATCCAACGCTCTGCTGGATCGGATTGAGCATTTAGCCACCCGAAATCGGGAAATCCACGAGCAAGAATGCTTCAACCTAAATCCAGCAACCAATGTAATGAACCCGAGAGCTGAAGCATTGCTGTCTTCGGGAATTGGCTCGCGCCCGTCGCTTGGATACCCAGGCGAAAAATATGAGATGGGACTTGAAGCCATCGAAGAGATCGAGGTCATCTCAGCCGAGCTTTGCGCGGAGGTTTTCGACGCAAAGTTCGCAGAAATCCGCGTGCCTTCTGGCGCGATTGCGAACCTCTATGGCTTCATGGCCACCTGCCAAGCCGGCGATACTATCATTGCGCCGCCGGCATCGATCGGTGGGCACGTAACACATCACATCTCAGGATGCGCCGGTTTGTTTGGTTTGCGAACAATAGATGCACCAACCGATGCCGATGGCTACACAGTCGATCTCGACCAGCTGCGCGCGCTTGTGCGAAGGGAGCGCCCCAAATTGATAACGATCGGCGGCAGTCTCAACCTTTTTGAGCACCCGGTTAAAGAAGTACGGGCCATTGCAGATGAAGTCGGTGCCAAGGTGATGTTCGACGCCGCGCACCAATGCGGGATTATCGCGGGAAGAGCCTGGCGCAACCCCTTGGCCGAGGGCGCACACTTCATGACAATGAGTACGTACAAAAGCCTCGGCGGTCCTGCTGGGGGACTGATTGTCACAAACGATGCGGAGATTGCAAAGGATTTGGATGCCATTGCATTCCCAGGCATGACGGCGAACTTCGACGCCGCTAAGTCAGCTGCGCTTGCTGTGACAATGCTTGATTGGCGCGACTACGGAAAGGACTACGCTGCCGAGATGATCGCAATGTCCCGCGCAATGGCCCAGGGCCTCGATGCGCAAGGTGTTCCAGTTTTTGCCGGACGCGAGGGTTTCACCGCCTCTCACCAGTTCGCCGTTCTGGCAGAACGCTTTGGCGGTGGACAGGCTGCATCCAAGACCCTGCGCAAAGCTGGGTTTCTGGCTTGCGGTATTGGCCTGCCGGTGACGGAAATCGAAGGTGACATGAATGGTCTGCGCATCGGTACGCCCGAGTTGGTGAGATGGGGCATGACGCCTGATCACGCCGACAGACTGGCTTCTTTAATTGCGCGCGGATTGAAGGGCGACGATATCGCCGCCGAAGTGGCTGACTGGCGCCGTCACTTTGCGAGCATACACTTCGTTCACGGCTAAATCTCTAGAATTTGCCGCAGGAGAAAAAATGATCGCTTCGCCCTGCAAAGCGGTCACTCAGACAGAACGCAGCGAACGATTGCTCTGAGCCTAGCAGAGACATCTCCACATCCTCGCACTACAATCGGTCGAAATGGAGACGGAACGCCATACCGGAAAAGAACCTAGGATTTTCCGAGGCAGGATTGTTGTGCCAGCAGAACTATCGGCCTGCGAGCGGCGAGCTCTGTCGAACAAACTGTATTCAGTACACCAAAAGATCTTTGCGGGTGTTTCCGCCGAAGAGTTTCATCAGCACGTCATAGAACCGCCGGCAGAAGCAACATTCATCCAGCTTTACTGCGCGGCAGACCAAAGTGTTATTGGTTATTGTGCAGTTCACCGCTATCGACGCCAACTGCATGGGCGCAGCGTCATAGTATTGCGGGCAGAGGCTGGGTTGGCACCAAGGTTTCGCGGACGCGGCGCAACTTACGGCTTCGGGATCGTGCGTGCTTTAACTGAAAAACTAAGCCATCCATTCACCCCAGTGTACTATCTCGGCACACTCGTTCACACGTCGAGCTATCACCTGTTCTGCAAGTACTTTCGGCAAATTTTCCCGCACCCGGATGTTAAGTCGCCCGGCGATATTCAGGAAATCGCTCGCCAGCTAATAGAAAGCTTCTCTGATCCGGCAGTTCGTCCAGAAGACCCGTTTGTGCGCGACGTCGGATGGGTCACTATTGAAACACCGCAAGAAAAACGTCTCAATGAACGGCTTGATCCATCAGACGTTCAGTTTTTTAAGCTACGCAATCCAGGTTTTACAAAGGGTCATGGCCTTGTCGTTTTAATTCCGATGACATGGCTCAACCTTTTAGGAGCACTTCTTTCACGTCTTTACGAGCGCGCGCGCATCGCTTCCGGAATTCATAAACCCGACCTTTGATTGAATGGTGACTTTGCCTGCAGAGCGGTCATTCAAGCAAAGCGTAGCGAACTACCGCTTTGAGCCCTGAGCGGTCATTTGTAGATCGTGCAACGCTTTCACTCATCATTCTATTCTGACGGTTCGGGAACAGAGCGATTGGCCCCACTTTGTTCGACCGAACCAACGCCAAGCCGGGCTACTGCGATCTTACCGGGAACCAAATCTGCTTCCCAGGTGGCCCAGTCCCCGCCGGCTCCAAGGTACCCAGAGTAGATTTTTGCGACCAACGCGGGGTTAGCTGCAATGTCAGTCCAGCCTATGTTGCGCAGAAGGGGGTGCTTCTTTCGAAGAAATTCCAATTGAACTGCTGCGCCCCAATTGGATAATCCGGGTTGTTCGGCAAGATAGACGTAGAGCCAGTGGAAATCCGATAAGGGAGCCTCCGAGATAATCAGGTATCCCTCATCACGCGCCCAAGGGATTGTTTGCTCCAGTGTTTGCCCCTTGAGACGGAACGGTCCAACAGAGAAGTTCATTTGGTAAACTAGTGGAGGATGCAAGAACGCCATGACGTCTTGTATCAGTTCAACAAACCGTCTCGCTTGCGACTGATTGGAATAATAGCTCGTCTCCGCGCCACGCACTTTTTCAATGACTTCAAATGGAACCGGAGGTCGGACAGTCTCGAAATCAATCTCCGACAGCGATTGGACCCGATGAACAACGAAGGCGGCTGCTGCAAAGCCACCGATCAAAAGTCCACCAATCAGTCCACTCAGCCAGCCCAGAATTCGTTCCTCTCAACTCAATCGCGCAAGGCTTTTTCCGCAAAACGCAGAATGAAATCTACTCTCGTAGCTCTGGTTTTGGTCCTACGGTCAAGACCTGTCCATTACTCCAGACCAGCGCTTCATAGCATACTTCTGCGCCCGTACCGCCGCACCATCCACCGTCCCGACCAATCAAAAGAATGGTGTCCGGGCCCCATTCTATCAATTGCCATCCGGTGGCTTGCCAAGCCCGTACTGAGCCATCGACCACGAGGTTCAGCATGCAGCCGCCGGTGCCGCAGTAAAGGGATGCTGCAGAAGAACACGCGTATTCGCTTTCGTCGACAAGCTCGGCAACAACGTCCCCGAACTGCGAACGGAGGGTTATCTCTGAAACCGCGTCGCCTTGATCAAATTCGCCATTCTCAAACGATTTGCAATCTGAAGCAGCGCGCTCGATTAGACCTTGCGTCTCTTGAGACGCCGCGAGCGCAGCAGTGCTGGAAACTACAATCAAAATTAGTGCAGTGGCGAAATTTCGCATTGTAAGAAACTCCTAGACGCCAGATGATTTCATACTGCCCAAGCAACCTTGATCCGGCAACTATGGACTTGCACGATCGAGCTTGGGCTAGAGCCTATGCTGTCGCCTATTGGTCTATTTGCTACATAAGATTGTTCTGTCCGCACGGTAGCTGTTTCTGCCACGTGCAGCGAAAGGCTTGTGTGGATGGCTCCTTCCTAGCAAGACATTTTTGATCTGATTTGCGCATTTGTCAGAAGCAGTCATGTGTCCGGCCTGTCTGCGCGGTTT